>NZ_JBFAPE010000010.1:0-199587 GCF_040675615.1 Streptomyces sp. NPDC049585
ACAACGTCCACAGGTCATCCGGCGCCATCCGCTGGACAAGCGCAGCAGTCATCACCCCAGACTGCCGCAAGATCACGCCAACTGAAATGACGTCTAAGATCGGCGCCATCGGTTGCGGCCCGACGGGCTTCCTGGACAGGACATGCCCCCACCCGCGCGAGTCACTCGTGCCCTGGGGGAAGTCACCTCGTGTCCATGCTCCTGCTGAAGCTCTCGGCCAACGATCTCCTGGAACTCAACGCCAGGCGCCGCATGGTTCCTCACTTGGCCGCACGGTGGCAGTACTTCCGCGGGAGCGAGGCGTCGGTCACCGAGCGGTTGGCGTGGGCGGAGAGCCTCGTCGCGCTGGCCGAGGACATGGTGGCCGCCGGCCGGGGAAACGTCGAGATGATCGTCGAGTGCTCGGCGACCGTGGACGAGCCGGACGACCCCGAGGACAGACACGTCATCGACGTCGTGCTGGTCGGGCGGCACCCGGAGAGCGGCCATCTCTCGGTGCAGCTCGTCGAGCTGAAACGCTGGTCCACCGTCACGCGCGTGGAGGCGGCCGCATCCGACATGGTTCATGTTCCGGGCATGAAGCCGAAAAAACACCCGGCCTTGCAGCTGGCCGCGAGTTTCGCGGCATTCGGCAGCGAGGCGGGTCCCCTTCACGGTCTGTCCTACGAGTGCGGAGGGTTCACCTACCTGCACAACGCGACCGAGAGCACCGTCTGGCCGCTCGTCGGTCCGGGCGCCCCCACCGGGGCATACGCGCACATCTACACTCAGGACAGGCGCGAGCGGTTGATGCGGGACCTGCGTCGGCACTTCGTCCACGACGAGGGCCAGTCGCACGCCGAGATCCTGCTGGCTCGCATGAACCTACGGAACACGCCCCTGCTCGATGCCATGATCAAGTCGAGGGGCGAGGACACCGTCTTCGCCCTGCGCAAGCAGCAGCGGGAAGTGGCGGACCATGTCGTCGAGGCCTCCACCATGGTGCTCGACGGTCCCGATCAGGAGGCGCTCGTCCCGAACCCGAGGCGCGCCGTGTTCGTCATCACCGGAGGAGCGGGAACGGGCAAGAGTGCCATCGGTCTGCAGCTCAAGGCGCAGTTCGAAGCCGAAGGGCGAAGCGTCAAATACGCGAGCGGATCGAGAGCCTTCAACGGCGCCATGCAGGAGCACGTGGGCTACGGCGACCGCGAGTTCAAGGAGAGCTTCACGTACTTCAGCAGCTTCGTCGCCACCCCGGACGAGCCGCTGGACGTCCTGATCTGCGACGAGGCGCACCGATTGCGGGAACGTTCCACCAACAGGCGCTGGTCGGCGGAGAAGCAGGGGAAGCGCCCCCAGGTGGACGAACTGCTCGATGCGTCCCGCCTCAGCCTGTTCTTCCTGGACGAAGGGCAGTCCGTTCGGCCGAACGACGTCGGCACCGTGGCCCTGATCAAGGATGCCGCACGACGGCGTGGAGCCGACTTCGCCCACTACGACCTCCGCCAGCAGTACCGGTGCGGCGGCAGCGACGCATACGTGCGCTGGGTACGGGACCTCCTCGGCATCTCCGGCCGGGAACCCGGCCAGTGGGTACCCGACGGGCTGATGCACATCGAGGTGGCGGACACCCCCGAGGAGCTCGAGCGGATCATCGTGCAGGAGGCCCGGGCCGGGGCCTCCGCACGCATGGTCGCGGGATTCTGCTGGCCGTGGACCAAGCCCCGCGGAAAGGAGAAGCGCCTCGAGGCCGATGTCCGTATCGGGGACTGGCACAGGCCGTGGAACGCCTACAGCGAGAGCTTCTGCGAGAACGGCGCGCCGCCGTCCAAGATCTGGTCGGTGCACGAGGGCGGTCTCGGCCAGATCGGCTGTGTCTACACCGCTCAGGGCCTCGAATGGGACTGGTGCGGGGTCATCATGGGTGACGACATGGTCCGGCGTGACGGTCGCTGGGTCTTCCGGCGGGGGAAGCAGCGCAGGGACAAGGAAGCAGGAGTGAACCGCGTTGCGGTCCCCGGTTCGCTCGACCCCGAAGTGCGGAAGAAGAACCTGGACGACGAAGACTTCGCCCGTTGCGTGCGCCACGCGTACAACGTGCTGCTGACCCGCGCGAGCCGAGCCACGGTGCTCTACTCCACGGACGCGGAGACCCGGGAATACCTCGAGTGCATGGTCGGCGATGTGCAGATCCACGGTCTTCGTCCCACGTGGGACAGCATTCCGCTCGAGGCACGTGTGCCGCATCAAGGGCGACCCGGGCGAGGCAGGGGCCGGCGGGCGCGGCGCAGGTCGCAGGTGCAGGTGAAGAAGGGACAGCAAACGCTGTTCTGAGACAAGCGGGGCGAGATGGTGTGGCGGGCTCTCCGGGCCCGCCACTGGCCTGACTCAGAAGAGCAGGCGTGCTGCCGATGCCAGCACCGTCGCCAGAAGACTGGAGGCGGCGCCGGCCGCGACGTCGACCAGGATCCTACGGAACCGGATACGACACTCGCACTGGTACTCGTCCGGGTTCATGCTTGGCCACTCCTGACAGTGAGTTGGGAATGGCAGGGACAGCCCTACCGGGCATCCGCACTCACGCCGCGTGCACGCACACGACGGATGACCATCCCCACTCACGACCGGGCGAGCCTGCGCGTGAACGTGGACCGCGTACCCCTCCGGGAAGGCGGGCAGCGCAAGTGATCCTACCGCGAGCGGAGTTGGGGCGCCGGCAGCAACCTCATGCCAGTGGCGAGGGGCTCCTGACGCCTCCCGATGCCAGCGGCTGGTCGGCCGGCCGTTGAAGACAGCACGGAGAAATGCAGCCGGCGCTTTCCAGTCGCTCGCGTAATTCAATTTACCGCGCCCGCTTATCGCCTCGTTATCGGCCTCCTAAAGAATTCCCGAGGCGTTTTATCGGGTCGATCGGTGTTGACTCCGCATTCCGTGATCGTGTTAAGTACTGGTCATGAGCCACGGGGGGTGCGGCTCGCAGAGTGCGGTTCCCTCCGGTGCTCCGTCCTAATCAGTCAAGACGGAAATGAGGTCCATCATGGACGCCACCATCGAGTTCGACGAGTTCGCCATCGACGAGATTTCCACCGAGGAGCTTCCCGACACCACCGGTCTGCCGGCCATGGGTGCTTCCAAGGGTGCTTCCTGCTGCGCGGCCAGCTGCTCCTGCTGCTCCAGCAGCAGCTGAGGTGTGACCCGGGGGCGGCGTTCGGCCGCCCCCCGGGCGCTTTTTTGGATGGAAGCCGCCGGACCTAGTGCAGGATGCCGTGGAATTCAGAGTCGATCAGCGTGTGGTGGTCAGGGCCAATCCGGTTCCTTTCGAGCACCTTGCACCGTCGTCCCACCGGAGTGCCTGGGAAGCTCTGGGCGCCGCCCATGAAGAGGTTCTCCGGGCTGCTGGTGCTGCGGATGAATTCCTGCACCGGCGCATCGGGGAAGTCGGAGAAGTCGGGGAAGCCGGCGAATCCGGTGAATCCGGTGATTCCGGAGTTCGTGCGGAACTCGTGCGGTTGCGGCGGCGGATTCGGCAGAAGCCGACCTCGTCGCCGGCCGATTCCGTGGCCGACGTGGGGGAGGTCGTCGCCCGGTGGGAGTTCGCCGTCCGGGAATTCGCCGGGCTCCTGGAGGAATTCCTCTCCCGCATTCCCGACGTCACCGGCTCCGAGCGGGCGCAGCTCGCCGCCGTGTGCCGGCAGGAGGACTTCGCCTCCTCACTCGCCCTCGTCAGCCTCGACCTGGACACGGCTCGTGCCCGGTACGCCGGCAATGTCGGGCGCTGGTCGCGGGGTGACCGCAAGAGTGAGGCCGGGCTCGTCGCCTATGCCCACCGGGCCATGCTGCGGACCAGTCCTCGGGCCCGGTTCACCGGGGTCGGGTTCGCTACGCCGGGTGCGGACCAGGAGAAGCCCACCCTGCTCCTCAGTGCTTTCGACGTTCAGCGGGGGGCCGTTCAGACCATCAGTGAGAGCGCGCTCGACCACGGCTCCGCCGTACACGTACGTCTCGCCCCGCTGCTGCCCGCCGGTGACGGGCGGCTGGGGTTTCTGCGCATCGGGGACGAGGGGCCGCGCCGGGTGACCGTCGGGCGTACGCCCCATCTCGATGCCCTTGTCGCCGTGGCCCGCTTCGGCGTGCACGAGCGTCGTGACGTCGTCAAGCGGCTTGCCGTGCGCCTCGGTTGTGCCGAGGGCGCTGCCGAGCGGGTCGTGGACGGCGCGTTGCGCGCCAAGGTCCTGCTGCCCGCGCTGGCTGTCGACGAGCAGTCGCCCCGGTTCCTCGACGACACCGTGGACGCCCTGCCGGACGGCGCCGAGGTGCGGGAGCCGCTGCGGCGCATCGCCGCCGCCGTCGGCGCGCTCCCCGAGCGGCGCAGGGCGCTGCTGGAGGACGTCGCGCAGGCTGCCCACCAGTTGCCCCACGCCGACCAGCTGGGGCTCGGGTTGTACGAGGATGCCGCTGTTGCCCTCGGTGCCCCCGATCTGCCGCAGGGCGTGCTGGACAGCGTCCGCAAGCTCCTTCCCGTTCTCAGCGCCTTCGACCTCAAGCACGATCTGCGGCTGGCGCTGCACGACGCCGTGCGCGCCCGCGGGACGCGGCTGTCCCTCACCGCCACCGCCGAGGACCTCGCCGCCGAGGCCGCCCGTGCCGTCACCGGTACCGACACCACTACCTTCACGCCGCGGCTCGCCGATCCCGCGCTCAACGAGGCGCTCGGACAGCTGTGGCGCTTCCGGCAGCGGGTGCTCACCGACATCGCCGAGCTCATCGGCAGCGACACACACGAGAACCACGAGGACCACGACGACGTCGCCCTGCCTGACTCCCTCGTCGCCGCCTGGCGCGAGGCGCTGCCCGCCTGGACCGACCGGCCCGACGCCTCCTACGCCCTCATGCTCCAGCCCGCCACCACCGGGCCGCAGTGGGTCTGCAACGGCATCTTCGCCGGCGCCGGCGCCACCCTCGCGCGCTTCCTGCACCTGGACTCCCTCGCCGGGGGCCGGGCCACGGAGGAGCTGCGCGAGCGCCTGCACCGTTTCCTCGGCCCGCGCGTGCTGGAGGACCGCGGCTGCCACGGGCTCAACACCGGCGTCCATCCGCCGCTGCTGCGCGAGGCCATGACCGCCGACGACTGGGCGGACGCGGTCATCGAGAGCGGTGACGCACCGGGCGACGTGCGGGTGACCACCCGCGACGGCCACCGGCCGGTGGTGATCACCTCCACCCGCTGGGACCTGCTGCCCGCGCCCAGCCGCATCGCGCTGTGGCTGCAGGGCGGCGGGCTGGTGCAGCCCACCTTCGACCAGTACCTCCGCCGCACCGCCGGCGTCACGCGTGTGCCGCGCATCCGTCACGGCGACCTCGTCCTGCAGCGGCGGCGCTGGTACCTGCCCGACCTGAGCCACCTGACCGGCGCGGCGGACGGCAGCGAGGCGGGGGTGCGCCGGCTGCTGGCCCTCGCCACCGAGCACAGCGTGCCCGACGAGGTCTTCTGCAAACAACTCGCCGCATGGCAGCGCGCCGGCGGCTCGATGCCCGACCTGACGACCACCGCGCCCCTGCAGCCCAAGCCCCGCTATCTGCACCTGGCCAGCCCGCTGGGCCTGAAGTCGCTGGCCCGCGACGCGGCCGCCTTCACCCATCCCTTCCTGGAGGAGTGCCTGCCCGCGCCCCGCGAGGGCGCGCACGCCCGGGAATACGTCCACGAGTTCGACCGCACCGGATTCGACCGCACGACAGGAGGCGCGGCATGCTGACCGTTCTGCGGGCGTACCACTACGCCCCGCGCAAGGCAGGGCTGCTCACCCGCGCCGTGCTGCCTTTCCTGGACGATCTGCGGCGGGCGGAGGGCCACGAGGTCGCCTTCGTCACCCGCCACTGGGACGGCGGCTCCCACCTCGCCCTGCACCTCGGCCCCGGCCCCGTCCGCGCGGACGCCGCGGCCCTGCTGGGCGAGCGGGCGGCCGCGCTCGGCGAGCCGGGCGAGGCCTGGAGCGAGGCGGAGTACGCCGCCCGGAGGCGGGAGTACGAGGCCGTCGAGGAGCGCACCGCCCGGCACGCCTCACCGTTCCCCCACGGCACCGTACGCGCCGACGTGCAGGACGACCCCGCACCGCTCGAGGCCGTACGGCACGCGATGCTGACCGGTCTGACCCGCGTGCTCGCGGACGCCGACGAGTCCGGCCCGGGCCTGGTGCTGCAGCTGATGCTGGCGGCCGGTTCCGTCTTCCCCGGCGGGCTGCGGTTCGGTTCCTTGTCGTACCGCTCGCACGCCGAGGCGTACCTGGCCGCCTCCCCCCACGAACACCCGCTGCGGGAACGCTTCGAGCAGGCGTACCAGCAGCGCGCCGGGGCACTGGACCAGCTCGTCGCCGACGCGCTCGCCACCCCCGCGGCGCTCCCGGCATACGGGACGTTCGCGCAGGCGTACGCACGGCTGCGCGAGCCGGACCTGGACGGCCCCGTCCGCGCGCTGCTCGGCGCCGCCGACGAGACCGCCGCCCTGCCGCAGCCCGGCCGGATGAGCGCCTTCCACGCCACCTTGCAGCACAGCGGATTCCACAGCAGGCCGCCCGAGGGCTTCCTGCCCTATCGCGTCCTGGTGAACTGGCTCTACGAGCTGCTCCCGGTGCTGGACGTCACCACTGTCCACCGTTACCTGTACTGCTACTGCACGGCCCGCGCCGTCGACGAACGGCTCGGCGAGGCATGGCAGGACCGCCTGAAGACGAGGCCCAACTGACATGCACCCCACCGAGATACGGCGGCTCAAGCTGCGCCCGAGCATCCTGTACGGCACCACGCAGACGTCGGTGTTCGTGCAGTCGCCGCGAGGCGCCTTCACCCTCAACCTCCCCGCGCCGCTGATCGATCCGGTGGCCGCCTGGCTGGAGGCCCTGCAGCGGCCGGCCACCGAGCAGGAACTGCTCGCCGCCGCCGGCGGGCCCAAGGCGGCGCCCGCCCTGGAGAAGGTGCTGCGGCACCTGCGGGGCCACGGCGTGCTGCTGGACCTCCCCGCGGAAGCAGCACCGGAGCACGTCCCCGCCGCCGCGGTCGCCTACGCGGAGAGCCACTGCCCGGGCGACCCCTACGCCGCCCTGCGCCGCCTGGCGCGGACCACGCTGACGCTGCGCGGCGAAGCGGACCTCGTCCGCGCCGCCGCCGACGCCCTCGCCGACCGCGGCATCACCCACACCACCGAGGACGACGGCGACCGTACGGGCCTGACCGTCCGGGACGCCGACGGCCGCCTCGCGGTCGAACTTCGGTACGCCGGCGAGCGGCTGTGGGTCGCCGCCAGCGACCTCGGCGCCGACCCGCGGGCCGTGGCGGAGCTGGAGCGCCGGCTCGCCGTGCCCGGCCGGCCCCGGCCCGCCGCCCGGCGCCTGGCCGCCGGCCTCGCCGCCGAACAGGCATTCCGCGAACTGCTGGAGCTGGCGCAGGCGCCCGGCACCGTGCACGTCGTCGACTCCGCACCCCTGGGCTGGCGCAGCCGGCGCATCGAGCGGGCCGCAGGACCGGTCGAGGACGTCCTCGACGCCCTCGACGAGCAGGCGCACCCCGGCGCCGACGACCTGGTGGGCTGCTACCGCTGGGACACCCCCGACGACTGGCAGCAGATCCCCCTGGCCCTGGCCCGCGTCCTCCCCGGCCCGGGCACCGGCCCCGGCACGGTCGAGCGCACGCCGGCCGCCGGCTGGGGCACCATCCGCAACGAGGCCAAGGCCCGGGCCCTCGCCGCCTTCCTGCGCGGCGACGGCCCCCACCGCGGAGCGGGCGTCACACTGCAGGCCGCCGTCGTGGACGCCGCCCTGCGCGAAGCCGCCCGCCGCCTGTCCGGCGCCCCGGACACCCCCTGGCACGAGGACGCGCCGGTGCCCGTCGTGGCCGAGGACGTCACCGGCCTGACCTGCCGTACGTACCGGGGCCCGGCCGGACTCGTCCTGGCCGAGGCCGCCGGGGAGCACGGGCGCGCCGCGGCCTGGGCCACCGACGCCGCCACCGCCCTGGACCACGCCGCCTGCGCCTACCTGGCCCTGCGTCAGGGAGTCGACGGCAACGGCGTGAGGATCGACACCACCGGCGCCACCGGCATCACCGCCACCGCCGACGAGGCGTACGCCCTTGCCGGGACGCTGCTGGGCGCCCCGGTGACCTTCCGCCCCGACGCCGAGGACGTGCTCACCGGCCACGCCCCGCTGGTCGCGGGCCACCTGGTCGTCACGGAGGCCCGGGCATGACCGGTACGAGCAGCACCCTCACCGCGGCCGACGTGCACCTCCACCCCGCACTCCGCCTGCCGCCCGCCCTCGTCGAGGGCTGCCGCGCCCTGGCGGACCGCGAGGACGCCCGCGTCCTGGTGATCGCCGGCCACGACCTGGCCTGGGAGTCGGAGGCCGTGCACGCGGCCACGCGCGACGGCCGCGCCCTGCTGACCGTGCGCATCTGGTCCGAGGAGGCCGAGGTCGGCCCGCTGTGGTCGCCCGCTACGGCCGCCGGTTGCCCGGTGTGCCAGGTCACCGCCCAGTTCCGCACCCGCGGCAAGGAGCAGGCGCCCGCGGCGCTGCGGGCCTCCGGGGGCACCGCCGAGGCCGCCCACGGCCTGCTGCGCGAGGCCCTCGCCCTCGCCGCGCAGGAACCGCTGCCGGAAGCGGGGACGCTGACCGTCTGCGCGACCGGCAGCAGCCGGCACCGCCTGCTGCGCCAGAGCGGCTGCCCCGCCTGTGCACCCGCCGGCACGACGGAGGCCGCCGGGGAACCCCGCCTCGGCGACCTCGACGCCGAACTGCGCCACGTCGACGGCCCGGACCTGTCCCTGGAGCACCTGCACCGGCAGCTCGTCGACCTGCGCTACGGCCCCGTCCTCGCCCTGCGCCCCATGCCCGACGTGCCGGCCGCCCTCGTCGGTGCCATGCACTCCCGCGAGGAGCGGGCCAAGGAGACCGCGGGGTACGGCCGCGGCCGCACCCTGGGCCGCGCCTCCCGTCTGGCGCTGCTAGAACGGCTGGAGCGCGCCGGCTCCCAGCACGTCGCGCGCACCGCCCGGCCGCTGGTGGCCGCCTACCGCGACATCGCCGGGCAGGCCGTCGACCCGCGCCGCCTGGGCATGCTCTCCGCCGAGCAACTCGCCCACCCCAACTGCCGCGTGGACCCCTTCACCGAGGACCAGCCGATGTCCTGGACGCCGGCCCGCGTCTGGGGCACCGGTCAGGAGCGGTACGTACCGCTGGAGTCGGCCTCCTACCACCTGCACCCGCGGCCGGTCCCCGGCCAGCGGTGGGGGCGCGTGGCCTACGAGTCCTCCAACGGCTGCGCCCTGGGTGCGAGCCCCGACGAGGCCGCCGTGCACGCGCTGCTGGAGGTGGTCGAACGCGACGCCTTCCTGCACACCTGGTGGTCCGGGCGCCCGGTCCCGCGCATCGACTGGCGGTCGGTGACCGACCCGACCACCCGCGAACTGCGCGCCCTGATCCGCCGGGCCGGCTACGAGATCCACCTGTGCGCCGTCACCCAGGACATCGCGCTTCCCGTGGTGTGGGCGCTGGCGATCAACACCTCCTCCCGTGACAAGTACAGCCTCACGGCGGCCGCCGCCCACCCCGATCCGGTGAGCGCGGTCCGGGCGGCCGTCACCGAACTGGCCCCCATCGTGCTCGGCGACCTCACGGCGCCCGACCGGCAGCGCGCCCTCGCCCTGCGCGAGGACCCCTGGCAGGTGACCGACCTCGACGACCACGTGCGCTGGTACTCCGTACCCGAGGCGGCACCGGCGTTCGAACCGTTCCTGTCCGGTCCCCTCGGCACGCTCGACGAGGCCTTCCCCGCCGCACACCGGCTGCCGCGGCGCCGGCGGCCGCTCGCCGAGGTCCGCGAGGACCTCACCGCCCGGCTGGCCGCGGCGGGGCTCGGGGAGGTGCTGGTGCTCGACCAGACCGGGCCCGAACACCGGGCGGCCGGGCTGCACGCGGCCCGCGTCCTGGTCCCCGGGGCGATCCCGCTGACCTTCGGCTACGCGCATCAGCGCGTGTTCGGCCTGCCGCGGCTGGCCCGGTTCGCCGGACCGCAGGACGGCGTGCTCGCCGACCGGCTCACGGTGCATCCCTTTCCCTAGGCGCGTCGTGGCTTGTCGCGCAGTTCCCCGCGCCCCTGACGGGGCGCCCGTGGTGCCGCATGACGAAGATCCGCCGGACACGCCCTGGGCCACCGAAGAACCCGCCGACGTTCCAGTCAGTCAGTCAGTCAGCCAGCCAGCCCGCCCCGCCCGTCCCGTAGGAGCAGCGCAGACCATGTCCCACCCCACGCATCCGCCGTCCGGCCGCGTCCGGGCGCTGCGGGAGATCCTGGGCGCCCAGCCCAGCGGCGACACCCGCCGCGACCCGCAGGCGGCACCCCACCTCAACCCCGTCCGCCGGGCCGTGGCCGGCGCGGCCGCGGGACGCGACCTGCCAGCCCCGCAGCCGCGCTGGGACCTGCTGGACGCACTGCCCTGGCCGCAGCCCGGCCCGCAGCGCACGGTGGACCTCGCGGACGTCGTGGCCACCGCCTGCGCGCCCGTCCGCTTCGAGACCGACAACCCCTACCCCGAGCACCGCCCCTACCCGTCGCCGCGCGCCAAGTTCCCCGTACGCGTCGTCGCCGACGGGCACCTGCTGGCCCCCGAGGCCGACGCCTACCTGCCCCTGCCGCAGGACGTCCGGCCGCAGGGCCGGGCGATCGAGACCGGCTCCGCGCTGCGCACGCTGCCCGACTTCTACGGGCCGCTGCGCCGGGTGCTGGCCGGGCTGGAGACCGGGCACCTGCTCGCCTCCGTGGCGCTGCTGGGCGCCGCCCTCGGCCGCCCGGTCGAGGTGACGGGCCGGGCGGGGGAGCAGTGGGCCGGCTGGCTGGAGGCGCTGACGGGCGGGGACGTCGTACCGGGCTACCGCATGACGGACGCCGCCCTGCCCGCGTCCGCCGACCCGGCCGGCTCCGGGCCGAGCTGGGCGCGGACGGTGTGGGCGCGCAACAGCGGCCGGGTGCCCCGGGGTTTCGCCGGCTTCACCGCCACGCGCACCACCGTGCCCGCGGACGCCTTCCGCCGGGCGCTGGCCGTGCTGTCCGCCGCCGGCACCGGCCTGGGCGTGCTCGCGCAGGCCCGGTCCGTGCTGCACCTGTACTGCTGGGTGCGCGGCGTCGAGGGGCTGCGCGACGGTCTGTACCGCGTCGACGGCACCGAGGCCCACCGCGTGGGCGACTGCGCGCCTGCGAGCGGCGGGCTGCTGATCGATGCCGCCCCCGTCCCCTCGCTCGCCTTCGACCTCGACCGGTGCACAATGGTGTGGATGTTCGTCGCCGACCTCGACGCCGCCGCCGGCCTGCAGGCCACCGGCACCGGGTCCGCCGGCACCGCCCCCGACCCCGCCCGCGTCGCCGACGACGTGCTGGCCGCCACCGGGTGGCTGGCCCAGCACCTGTCCCTGGCCGCCGCGGCGCACGGGATGTTCGCCCGGCCGCTGCGCAGCTTCCGCGGTGACCTCGCGGCCGAGGCACTGGGACTTCCCCCGCACCAGCAGGCGATCTACCAACTGGCCTGCGGCAGCGGCCGGTTCGACGAACCGGGGCTGGATGCCCGCCCCACGCCCCCCGAACTCGAAGGAGCAACGGCGTGACCGCCATCCCGTCCGAGCAGCGACCGGCGCCGGGATGGCTGTCCTGGCACGTCCACGTGGCCGCCGACCCGACCGGCACCGACCACCTCGCCCCGCTCATAGCCGGCCCCCTCGCGGAGCTGATCGCCGCTCAGCGCGCGGCGGGCCGTGTGCGGAACTGGTTCTTCATCCGCTACTGGGAGGGCGGCCCCCACCTGCGCCTGCGCATCCTGCCCACCGCGGCGGACGACGCCGGCCCGCTGGACGCCGCCGTGCACGCCGCCTTCCGCGACGTGCCGACCACGGGTCACGACCCCGCCGTCTACCTCGACGGCGTCCGCGACCTCGCCCGCGCCAGCCTGCGCGCCGACCCCACGGTCGACCCGCACCTCGCGGGCGTCGTCCTCGACCCGGGCGTCCACCGCGCCGTCTACACCCCCGAGACCGACCGCTACGGCACCGGCGAACGGCTGGCCCTCTCCGAGGCCGCCTTCGCCGCCTCCAGCGACCTCGCCGTGCTGTCCGCCGGGCAGTCCCCGAGCGCGGTGCAACTGCGCCTGCTGGGCATCGAGACGATCTGCAAGGCCGCCCACCGCGCCCGCCCGCACGACGTGGACGGCTGGCTGCAGCGCTACGCCGCGTACTGGCGTACGTGGGCCGGGCTCGCCCCCACCGCCGTCTTCCCCGCCGACCGGCTGGCCGCCGAGGCGGTGCAGTGGGCCACCGTCCTGCGCGAGCGCGCCGGCGTCACCGCCGACCGGCTCATCCGGCGCGGCGGCCCGCTGGCCGCCTGGGACACCGCCCTGGCCGCCGTCCTGGACGGCGTCGCCGACGGGCCCGACGCCGCCGCGCGCCGGGAGAGCCTGTGCATCTCCCACAGCCACATGACCCTCAACCGGCTCGGGCTGCTGGTGCACGACGAGTTCGCGCTCATCGAGACGGCCCGCTTTCTGCTGCCGGTGCCCGCGGGGGCCTGAGCCCCCGGCGCACCGACCGCCCCTTTCCGTACCACCCACCGCAGGAAAGCTCCCCCCATGCCTCCTTTGCTCCTGGCCGAAGACCTCACCGTCCACTACGGCGGCGCCCCCGTCGTCGCGGGCGTCAGCCTGCAGGTCGAACCGGGCAGATGCGTGGCCCTCGCGGGGGCGAACGGATCCGGCAAGTCCACCGTGCTGCGGGTGCTGGCCGGACGGCAGGAGGCCGACGGCGGCAGCGTGCTCCTCGACGGTGAACCCGTACGCGAGAGCGACCCCCGCTTCCGCCGCGACGTCGCGGTGTCGATGGACGGCGGCGAGTGCTTCCCCGACCTCACCGTCGCCGAGCACGTGCGCATGGTCGCCGCCGCCCACGGCCTCGGCCGCCGCGCCGCCGCGGCCGCCGCCGACGTCCTGGACCACCTCGGGCTCGCGGCGCACCACGACGCCTTCCCCGCCACCCTCTCCGCAGGACAGCGCCAGGCCCTGCTGCTGAGCGCCGCCCTGGTGCGCCCCGCCCGGCTGCTCATGCTGGACGAGCCCGAACAGCGCCTGGACGCCCGCGCCAAGGAACGGCTCGCCGCCGTCCTCGGCGCGGCGAAGGAGGCGGGCACCGGCATCGTCCTCGTCTCGCACGAACGCTCCCTGGTGGAGGCCGTCGCCGACCACGTCGTCCTGCTCGCCTCCGGGCGCTGCGTCGCCCAGGGCGAACCCGCCCGCGTCCTCGCCGAGGAGGCCGCGCCGTGGCGGTGAAGAACACGACCGGGGCCCGTACGGCCGGTTACGCCGCTCCCGGAGCCCCCGACCCGCTGCTCGACCTGACCGGCGCCACCACCGAGGCACTGCGCGGGGCGCACGACGCCCGGCGCGAGCGCGCGGGGCGCTCCGGCCGCCCCCGGTTCGCCGGCGGCTGGCAACTGCTGCTCGCCCTCACCGCCTTCGTGCTCGTCGTGGCCGGCGTCCTGCACACCGCGCCCGGCGCCGGACGGGCCGTGGGCGCCCCCGCCTCCTCCGCCACCGCCCTCGCCCTGACCACCGGCACCGGCGCGCTGCTGACGGCCGCCGCGCTGTGGCTGGCGACCTGGCTGGGCCCGGTGCTGCTGAGCAGCCACGAGGTCACCTGGCTGCTGCCCCTGCCCGGTGACCGCGGCCGCATGCTGCGGCCGCGGCTGCTGGCCGGCCTCGGCGTGGCCGCCGCGGTCGGTGCCGTCGGCGCCGTCCCGCTCGCCGCCGTCGCCCAGGCGGCCCTCGGCGCGGCCGCGCCGGCGGCCGTCCTGGTCGCCGTCCCGGCGACGGTGGCCGCGGCCCTGCTCGCCGCGGCCCTCGGCGTCCTCACCCAGGCCCGGCCCGCCCGTTCCCGCGCGCTGCGCACCGCCGCGGCCGTCGTCGGCGCCCTCGGCGCGGCCACGGTCGCCACCTGCGCGTCCTTCCCGCTGCTCGGCAGCGTCCTCGCGTGGAGCGGCCCGTGGGGCTGGACCGGCCGGGCGGTGGCCGACGCCGCCCGCGGCGACCTCCTGCCCGCCGCTGCGTTCACCACGGCCGTCGTCGGCTGCGCCGCGGCGCTCCTGGCCCGCGCCTTCGGCCTGCTGGGCGAGCTGCCCGCGGCCGAACTCGCCGCCCGGGCGCAGCACGGCTCCCGCGCCGGGCAGGGCGCCGCCCTGCTGGACGTCCGCGGCATCGCCCTCGTCGCCCAGTCGGTGGCGCGCGCCGGACGCGGCCGGGCCCGGTTGCGCCTGCCCCTCCCGGCCGGCAATCCGCGGCTCGTCCTGCTGTGGCGCGACGCGCTCGCGTTGCTGCGCCGGCCCGCCCGGATCGCCGCGGCCGTGGTCTGCCAGGTGGCGGGCGTGCTCCTGCTGCACCTGGTGCAGCAGTGGGGGCAGGCCCCGGACCACCCGTCGGTCGGCGGCCCCCAGGCCGCGCTGTTCGGCTGGATCCTGGTCCTCCCCCTCTACCTGGCCGCCTGCGCCCTGACCGAGGGCGCCCGCCAGGACACCGACAACCTCACCCGCACCCGCCTGCTGCCCTTCGCCCCGCACACGGTGGCGACCAGTCATTTCGTCGTGCCCACCGCGGCCCTGTGCCTGCTCGGGCCCGCGGTCTCCTGGGTCACCTGCCTGCTGACCGGCCTGCCGGCAGTCGCCTGGCACCAGTGGGCCCTGGTCACCACGATCGGCGCCCCGGCCGCGGTCGGTGCCGCGCTCATGACGGCGTACCGGGGCGCCATGCGCTACGACCTGATGTTCCTCTCGCCGGACTGGTACGCCGTCCTGCCCTTCCTCATCTGGTACGCGGCCCCCACCCTGATGTGCACGGCCGTCGCCGCGCCGCTGCTGTGGCAGTCCGTCGTCTCCCCGCACGCCGCGCAGGCCGGCGCCGTCGTCCAGCTGGCCATCGCCTCCGCTCTGGCCCTCGCGCTGAGCGTCCGGCGCGTGCGCGCCCAGGCGCGCGCGATGAGCGGGACGACGCCCACCGGCTGAACCGCCGGGCCTCCCACCGCCGTTGTCCGGAAAACGACGCTGCCCGCCGGCTGTGCTACCGAACGGTAGCCGCCGGCGGGTAGCTTTTCGGATCCCGTGCAACAGGCGGAGTCGAGGAGGCGGCACATCGTGCGCATGAGGTCGTGGGCGGCCGTGGCGGCCCTGGTCGGCGCCCTGGTCGCGGGCGGGCCGCAGCCGGCCTCGGCGGCGGGGACCGACTCCTGCGCGCGGCCCGCGCGGGCCGAGGTGTTCCGCGAGGGCGGCGTACCGGTCCTCGACTGGCGGGAGAACCTCGAGTTCGACGGCCGGGGCACCCTGTGGGTCTCGCACTCCGGCAAGGGCAGGGTCGAGGGCTACGGGCCGGACGGCAGGCTCAGGGCGAGCCTCCCGGTCGTCGGCCCTGGGGCGCTGCGGCGCGGAAGCGACGGCATGATGTACGTCAACTACGGCGTGCACCCGCTCGCATGGGACGGCGGCATCCTGCGGTTCGACCCCACCGCCGCGCAGCCGCGACCGCAGAAGGTCGTGGGCGGCCTGCACGGCATCAACGGCCTCGCCATCGACGGCGAGGGCAACTTCTACCTCAGCCGTGAACTCGCCACCGGAATCCTCAAGGTCCGGCCCGACGGCAGCAGGGACGACGACTGGACGCGGCGGGCAGGCGTCTTCGGTACCAATGGACTGGAGATCGTCGGCGACCAGCTGTACGCCAGTGTCCTCGCCGACGCCACCTCACGGGTGGTGCGCATCCCGCTCGCGGCGCCCGAGCGGCACACCGTCGTCGCCCGGCTCAGCGACGGTCTGCTGCACACCCGGCTCCTCGACGACCTGACCGCCTTCCACGACGGCAGCCTGGTCGTCGCGAGCTTCCGCTACGGCCGGCTCGTCGAGGTCGACCCGGCCACGGGACGGTCCTGCACGCTGGTGGACGGCCTGCACATGCCCACCAGCGTGCGGGTTCCGCGCGGGTTCGGCGGCGCCGACCCGCGGCGCGAGCTGTTCGTCTCCGAGGCGTCCGGGCGGATCATGAAGATCACCGTCGGCTGAGTCGGGCCCCTTTCAGGGGCGGGCCCGTTCCAGGACCTCGGTCAGCAGCGAGCCGACCAGCCGGACGCCGTCCTCGGTGAGCACCGACTCGGCATGGAACTGCAGGGAGGCGAAGTGCGGACCGCGCAGCGCGTGCACCTCGCCCGTACCGGTGTCCCGGCTGACCTCCACCACGCCCACGCCCGGCGGCTCGGTCTTGTCCTCGGCCGAGCGGACGGCGAAGGTGTTGTAGAAGCCGACGCGTTCGCGGGCCCCGAAGAAGTCGATCTCCCGCTGCACGCCCTGGTTGGGGGCGTCCCGGCGCACCAGCGGCAGGCCGAGCCGCAGCCCGAGCACCTGGTGGCTCAGGCACACCGCGAGGAAGGGCCGCTGCTCCTGGAGCAGGGTGTCGATCGCCGAGGTCAGATGGGCGATCTTGGGGTGGTCCGCGGCGCGGGGGTCGCCGGGGCCGGGGCCCATCACGACGAGGTCGTGGCCGTCGAAGGCGTACGGCTCGTCGAAGCGCCGGACCGTCACGCCAAGTCCCAGGGAGCGCAGCTGGTGGTCGATCATCGAGGTGAAGGTGTCCTCGGCGTCCACGACCAGCACCCGGCGGCCGGCCAGCGCCGGGTCGGGCCGCTGCCGCCGCTCCTGCTCGGTGAGCCAGAAGCCGGCGAGCGTCGCGTTGCGGCGCTCCAGCGCGGCGCGCACGTCGGGATGATCGTCGAAGCGGCGGGGGCCGTGGGCCGGCGCGGCGGGCGCCGGCTCGCCCCGCAGGGCGGCGAGCAGCCCGGCCGCCTTCGCGGCGGTCTCGGCGACCTCGGAGGCCGGGTCGGAGTGGCGGACGAGCGTGGCGCCCACCCCGATGCGCACCCGGCCGCCGGCGTCGATGTCGGCGGTGCGGATGAGGATGGCGGAGTCCATGGCCCGCTCGCCGTGCGCGTCACGGCCGACGAGGGCCAGCACGCCGCTGTAGTAGCCGCGGCCCTGCGGCTCGTACCGGCCGATGACGCGGCAGGCACTCTGCAGCGGGCTGCCGGTGACGGTGGGGGCGAACATCGCCTCGCGCAGGATCGCGCGGGGGTCGCGGGAGCTGCGGCCCTCGATGAAGTACTCGGTGTGGGCGAGGCGTCCCATCTCCTTGAGGCGGGGCCCGACCACCCGGCCGCCCGCGTCGCAGAACCGGGCCGTCATCTTCAGTTCCTCGTCCACCACCATGTACAGCTCGTCGGCCTCCTTGCGGTCGGCGAGGAAGTCCATGACCCCCTCCAGGTCGGGCCCCGCCGGCGGGTAGCGGTAGGTGCCGCTGATGGGGTTCATCACGGCGGTGCCGCCGGTGAGGCTGACATGGCGCTCGGGGGTCGCGCCCACGAAGGTGCGCGAGCCGGTGTGGACGACGAACGTCCAGTACGCGCCGGACTCGCCCTGCAGCAGCCGCCGGAAGAACGACAGGGCGCTGTGCGGCGTGTAGCCGGTGATGTCGGTGACGAACGAGCGCTTGATGACGAAGTTGGCGCCCTCGCCGCGGCCGATCTCGTCGGCGACGACCCGGCGCACCGTCTCGGCGTAGGCCTCGTCGTCGACGTCGAAGCGGCCGCCGGCCACGGTGATCGGTACGTCCGGCAGGCGCCGCAGCGCCTCGGGCACCGGCAGCAGGCCCTGGCCCGTGACACTCATGGCGATCAGCGGCTCGCCGTCGTCGACGCAGGCGAAGCCGCGCTCGGCGATCTGCCGGTACGGCACGAGCGCCAGCACCTCGTGCCGGGCCCCGCCGCCGGGGGCCTGCCCGGGCAGGGGCAGGTCCGCGAGTGCGGCCGGCGTGGAGATCTCGCCGACCAGGACGTCCAGGTGCCCGGGGCCGGTCGCCTCGGGGCGGTGCAGCAGGGCGAACGCGGGCGGGTCCGGGGACAGGACGCGTGCGAGGAGGTCCGCGGCAGCGCCGGGGGTGCCGGTCACGCGCCCACCTCCAGCGCGGCCTGCGCACCGAGCCCGGCCAGGACGGTGTCCGTCGTGCAGACGACGGCACAGCGCTGGGCGGCGTACTGCAGGGCCATCCAGTGGTGCTCGGCGGAGAAGTCCGCCACGGCGTCCGCCACCAGGAAGGTCTCGATGTCGTTGGTGAACGCCTCGACCGCGGTCATCAGGACGCCCACGTGCGCGTAGACGCCGCACACCACGAGCTGGTCGCGGCCGCGCTCGCGCATCCAGCGCAGCAGGCCGGATCCGAAGAAGGCGCTGTAGCGCCACTTGGTGAACACCATGTCGTCGCCGCGCGGCGCCAGCACCTCGACGACCTGCCGGTCGGCGGGGTCCACGCGCATGCCCGGACCCCAGAAGTCCTTGAGCAGGCCGCGCTGTTCGTCGGTCATGCCGCCGGGCTGCGCCGTGTATGCGACGGGCAGGCCGGCCGCCGCGCCGCGTACGCGCAGGGCGGTGGCGTTGCGCACGAGCGGGTCGCGGACGGCGGCGGGCAGCGGCCGCAGGAAGTAGCGCTGCATGTCGTGCACGAGCAGCACGGCACGCCGCGGATCCACGCGCCAGGCGGCGGTGTTGCCGGGCAGGTCCCGCGCCGAGGGCAGGGGGTAGGGCTCGATGGGAGGTATGCCGGCCATGGCGGTGCTCTCCTTCGCTGTCGGGGCAGGGGCTCGGGGGCCGGGGCGGTGCGCCGGGTCAGGCGGCGGCGGCCGGGGTCGTCCGGCCGGCCGCCCACCAGGCGGAGACCACGGACAGGGCCTGGGCGGGGTTGAGCCGGGGGTCGCAGAAACTCGTGTAGCGCTCGCCCACCCGGCCGGCCTGCTCCGCGCCGTGCACGCACTCGGTCACGTCGTCGGGGGTGGTCTCCAGGTGCAGCCCGCCCGCGACGCCGCCCGCGGCCAGCACCGCGCCCCGGAACTCCTCGGCCTCGCGCGCCACGGTGGCGAGGAAGCGGGTCTTGAACCCCTCCGGGGTGGCGACGGTGTTGCCGTGCATGGGGTCGGTGAGCCAGATCACCGGGTGGCCCGCGGCGCGTACGGCCGTGACGAGCGCGGGCAGCCGCCCGGCAGCGGTGCCGGCGCCCATCCGCGCGATGAGGGTGAGCCGGCCGGGCTCGCGGCGCGGGTCGAGCCGCTCGCACAGGGCCAGCAGCTCGCCGGGGGTCGTACCCGGACCCACCTTGCAGGCCACGGGGTTGGCGACCGCGGCCAGCAGCCGCACGTGCGCCCCGTCGGCCTGCCGGGTGCGCTCACCGATCCAGGGCCAGTGCGTGGAGGTCAGCAGCAGCCGGTCCTGCTCGTCCCGGCGGACCATGGGCAGCTCGTAGTCGAGCAGCAGCGCCTCGTGGCTCGTCCACACGGGCGCACCGATGCGCGCGGGCCCGCCCGGGCCGCGCCAGCCGAGGTGGCCCATGACCGCGCGGGCGGCCTCGTAGCCGGCGAGCAGACGCTCGGGGTCGGGGCGCCGCACGGCGGGGTCGGGCTCCGGGCCGTTGACCATGTGGCCCCGGTAGACGGGCAGGTCGACGCCGCCGATGCGCTCGGTGGGGTTCGAGCGGGGCTTGCCGTACTGGCCGGCCATCCTGCCGGCGCGCACCACGGGCCGGCCCGTGTCCAACTGCAGGGCGCCGGCCAGGAGGTTGACAAGCCCTGCCTTGCGGGCCACCGCGGCCCGGGTCGACTCCGCGGGGTCCTCCGCGCAGTCGCCCGCCTGGACGACGTGGGCCTGACCCGCGGCGACGCGGGCCAGCTGCGTGCGCAGCACGTCCACGTCGTCGGCGGCGACGAGCGGAGCACGCGTCGCCAGCTCCTTGCGCACCTGCCGGACGTGCTCGGCGTCCTCCCACGGCGGCTGGTGCAGCGCCTGTTCGTACCGGATGCCGGGAACGGCGTCGTCCACTGTTTTCTCCAATCGCGAAAGGCCGGTGAAACAGCCGCACTCGGGCGGGGAACCGGGAAATCGCAGGGGGAAGGACGGAAGGGAAGGGTGCGCGCGGGGGCGAATGCCGCCGAACCCGCCGCGACCGTGATCCTCGTGGACAGGATGCGGGGCGCCAAGCGGGCCGGCCGTACTCCGTCAGGTGATGCGGCATGCGTCAGGTGACCGGTCATGCGTCAAGTGACCGGGCATGCGTCAGGTGCGCAGGTATGTGTCAGGTGGACGGCAGTCCGTCATGTCGTCACGGGTCTTCACAGGACCGCAAAAAAAAGCAGCAGGCAGACGGTGCGACGACCGTCTGCCTGCCGAGCCCGCCCCATTCCCGGGCGACGCGTGAATTGCCGGGGGAAGGCCCTCTAACTGCCGTTCGCGAGGGCGACCACCGCATGGGCGGCCGAGGCG
This sequence comes from Streptomyces sp. NPDC049585, assembly GCF_040675615.1. Lineage (NCBI taxonomy): Bacteria > Bacillati > Actinomycetota > Actinomycetes > Kitasatosporales > Streptomycetaceae > Streptomyces > Streptomyces sp. NPDC049585. Next base: position 20,395 of record NZ_JBFAPE010000010.1, read on the forward strand.
AGGGTGACGTGCCGGTGCCATCCGCCGAACGAACGGCCCGTGAAATCCCGGATGCCCACCCGGTCCGCGATCTCGGTGAAGTCCCGGTCCACCTTGCGGGTCAGGCGCGTCAGCCGTGCCAGGGACGCCGGCGAGGTCGTGGTCAGGTTCGTCAGCCACAGGCCCCCGGGCCAGGGGCCGCCCTCCTCCCCGACGCCCAGCAGCACCAGCTGCTCGCGTGCGACGGCGGCCGGGGACAGCGGCGGCAGCCCGACGCGGACGGCGGCGGCGAACCGCCGGGGCCGCGCCGCGCCGCCGGCGCGCTCGGTCTCCACCAGCGGCCGGCGCATGTCCTTGGCCAGGCCCATGATCTGCTGGGCGGACAGCGCCCTGCGGCCCCGGACGGGCAGGGCGGGGTCCGCCACGTCGAGCAGGAGGTCGCCCCGGATGCGCATCAGCAGCGGTACGCCGGCGGCGCCGAGCCGCTCGAACATCGTCGCCGTGTGCGCCTCGCAGGCGTCCAGCACCACCGGCCGCAGCGGCAGTTCCCACTCCGCCGAGGTCTCCCGCAACGCCTCGATGACGCACTCGGTGAGGGTCTCGACATCCGCGGCGTCCGGGATCGCGACCTGGCTGCGCCGGATGTCGTCCTTGAGCCACGCCTTGGGCAGGTGCAGCCGCCAGTTGACGGGGGCGCTGACGTCCTCGCAGGCCGCCCAGACGCCGACGGCCCGCTGCGCGTTGAGCACCTGGCCCAGGGTGGGGAAGTAATGCTTGTCGACGCCCACGGAATGCCGTCCGGTCTTGGGGATGATCATTGTCTTCACCACCCAGGCCCGCGGGGGGAAGGCGCCGGTCAGATGATGGGCAAGGGCGCGGCGCAACGGCACCCAGTCCCAGGTGGAAGCGGAAATGAAGTGGTGCAGGTTCTGTTCGGACACCTGCTCGTCGGCCAGCGTCGCCGCGATGTTGCGAACGGACTTGCGCCCCGGGGTCCGCAACAGGCCGCGTATGTACTGCATTCCCTTTCGGCACTGGTCGCTGCGCGTCAGGGAGGTGAACAGGGTCGAGGAGAGTTCGGCGAGGACCGCGTCCTGGGACGAGGACCGCAGGGTGGACGCCGGGATGTGTGGTGCGGGGTGCGCGAGGCGCAGGTCGAGATTGAGCATGGGTTCTCTTCACTCCTGCCCGGGCCGAATGCGTGGCATTGCCGGATGGCTCGGGTCCGTGTGGTGAGGACCTGCCATTCCTTCGCCCCCGTGGCCCGTGTCGGTGCTGGGGAGCCTGCGCCCCGACAGTAAGGACCGATGTGCGGGGTGACCACTGTCCGTCCTAGGAGAGTGTCAAGTTACCGGACGGTAGTTCTGTTGTCGTGGTCACGGCGATCAGATGGGCCACCGAGGCGAGCGTGATGTGCCGGTGCCAGCCGGGGAACGAGCGTCCCGCGAAGTCGCGCACGCCCACCCGCTCGGAGACGGCGGTGAAGTCGCGCACGACGGCCGCCGGCAGCCGGGTCAACCGCAGCGCCGGAACGGGGGAGGGGGCGGTGGTGTTGGTCAGCCACAACCGCCGGCGCCCGGCCGCGTTCCACTCGCACAGCAGCACCATCCCCTCGCCCTCCGCGGGCGGCGGCACCACCGGTATGGCCGCGGCCGTCGTGGGACCGTCACCGGGGTCCACCCGCCGTCGCAGGCGCGGGAGGAACTCGGCCAGGTCCCCGGCGGTGCGCTCCAGGTCGCCGTAGCGGGGCAGTTCGGCGCGGTCGAGCCGCAACGGCGTCGCCCGCCCCACGCGCACGAGGAACGGAAGCCCCAGCGACGACAGGAAGCGCGCGGTCGACGCGCCGTCCAGGCCGGGGATGTCCACGACGACCGGCAGGCGCAGCCCGCCGTCGATGCCGAGGACGCTGAAGACCGTCTCGCGCACGCACTCCTCGGTGCTGCACACCGCGGCGTCCTCCGGAACGCTCGCGCGCCGCCGCAGTGGGTCGGTCATCCAGCGCTCGGAGAGGTGCAGTTGCCAGTCGACGGGCACGGCGGCCCGTGGCGAGACCAGCCAGGAACCGACCGCCCGTTGGGCGTTGACGCTGCCGTACGGTGTGGGCTGCAGGTCCACGCCGACGGAGTGCGAGCCGACCTTGGGGATCAGGGTGTGCCGGATCACCCACGCCTCGGGCGCCAGCGTCCGGTACGCGTGACGGGCCAGGGCGTGCCGCACCGGCGTCCACTCCCACGGGGAGGAGCTGATGAAGTGGTGCACGCTTTGCTGCGCCGCCGCGCCGTCGAACCGGGCGGCGATGTTGCGCAGCGTCTTGCGGCCGGGCACCGACAGCAGGCCGCGGACGTACTGTTCGGCCTTCGCCCGTTGCCCGCTGCGCTGCAGGGAGGCGAACAGGTGCCGGCCGAGCGCGTCGTCCAGGGCCGCCGGTGCATGCGTCCCGGCCGCGGCGCGCGTGCGTCCACCCAGCTCTGGCATCGTGTAACCCCCCGTTGCCCGCCACCCGGCGGGTGGACGGAACGCCGTGCCGCCCGGTGCCGAAGACCCCGGGCGCCCCGAAAACCGGACTCACGTCCTGTTTATTTATACCGGGACTTTGCCATGGGGGACCGAACCATTCAGGCCACGCGGGCGTCAGGGGCGCCCGGTTGCGGTGGAGTCGGCCCCCGGCGCCAGCAGGCGCGCCGCGCGCGTGGGGGAGGTGTCCAGCTTCGCCAGCACCCCGGGGCGGGCGATGTTGGGCAGGGTGAGCCGCAGGAAGCCGGAGACCTCCGTGGACAGGTCGCACCCGGGCAGGCTCTCGGTGACCAGTTGTATGCCGGTCCAGGCGCCGACGAACATCCGTGCCGTCTCCTGCGGGTCGACGTGCACGAGCAGCTCCCCGCGCTCGCGGGCCGCGGTGAGCAGGTCCTGGCCGATGGCGATCCAGTCCGGCCAGCGGGTGCCGAACAGGCCGCGGGCCTTGACGTCGACGGACAGCCGGATGGAGGCGCTGAGCAGCGGTTCCCTGGGCAGGCGATGGGCCAGCAGCAGGGCCAGGTCCACCCACTCCTGCAGCTTGAACGTCTGCGGGGTGAGCCCCTCCATGGTCACCGCCTCGTCGAGCACGGCGCGGGCCAGCTCTTCCTTGGAGGTGAAGTGGAAGTACAGGCCGCCGCGGGTGAGCCGGGTCCGGTCGATGAGGCCGCCGATGGTCGTGGCGTCGTAGCCGAGTTGGTCGAACATCTCGGCCGCCGCCTCAAGGATGATCCGGCGGGTCTGGATCGCCCGCTCCTGCCTCGGCACCGCACACCTCCTGGACATTCCTTTACTAGTGCTTGAACTCACACTTACTCAAGGTCAAAACAGACCGGAGGGCCGGTACTTTAACAGCCCGAGGTATGGAGTTGCGCAGACCTGGCACACCTAGGGGGGGCCTTGCCCGACGTCACTCTGGAACCACCGGCCACTGTGGAAGCCCAGTCCTCCACGCCGCCGCCACATGCTCTCCTCGGTGCGTACGCGCACCTCAGACGCCCGGAATCCCTCCTGGTCACCGACTGGGAACCCACCGGAGCCCACGAGTTCGCCCTCGCCGTCCGCTGGCCCGCGGCCGGCGGACCCCTTCCCTACGACCCGCGCGTCCTCGCGCAGACCGTCCGGCAGACCGGACTGGTCGTCGCGCACGGCGCCTACGGCGTCCCGCTCACGCACCAAACCATGCTGAACGCCCTGGAGTTCACCGTCGCGCCGGACCTGCGCGCAGCCGACCGGCCCTGCGCGCTCGCCGTCGAGGTCACCGTCGCCGAACCGGCCGACAGCCGCGGCTCGGCGCGGAACCTGCGCATGGGCTTCCACATCCTGCGCGACGGGGTGACGGCGGCCCGGGCGCACTCCGAGTTCCGCTGGATTGCGCCGCGGGTCTACGCGCGGGTGCGCGGCTCCCACGCGACCGTCGACTGGGGCTCCTGGCCGCTGCCCGAGCCGATACCCGCCGGCCTCGCCGGACGGGCCTCGGCCGCCGACGTCGTCCTCGCCCCCGGGGATGCGCCGCACCGCTGGCTGCTGCGCAACGACACGGCCAACACCGCGCTGTTCGACCATCCCGTGGACCACGTACCGGGGTTGGCCCTGCTGGAGGCCGCCGACCAGGCCGCCCACGCACTGCTCGCGCCCGCCTCCCCGGTCACCCTGAGGATCGCCGCGAGCTACCGGAAGTACGTCGAGTTCGACCGGCCCTGCTGGATCGAGGCGACACCGCTGCCGGCGGCCGCGCCGGGCCGCTACGCCGTGCACGTCACCGGCACCCAGGACGGCGAGGAGACGTTCGCGGTCGACTTCAGCGGGGTGAAGGGCAGTTGACGCAACGGCTGCGGCCCCCGGCACGCACGAGCGTGTGCCGGGGGCCGCAGCGGCGGTCCGTCGCGTCAGGCGGGCAGGACCTCGAAGAGCTTGTACGTGACCTGCTCGCCCGCCAGCTTCCGGTCGGCCGTGCCCAGGGGCGCGAGACGCGTGCCCGCCTTGGCGGCGACCTCGGTGATCCGGTCGATGTCGCCGAAGCTGTTGAAGGTGACCAGCGCCCGGCCGCCGGGCAGCAGCCGCCCGTGCACCTGGGAGAGGTAGCGACCGAGGGCGGAGTAGCCCCGGTCGAAGATCGCCCACTCGAAGTCCCGGGTGAACTCGAAGTCGGCCGGGGCCTCGAAGACGCTGCAGTTCCAGAAGACGGCGTCGAAGCGTTCGTCCGGGCCGAGCTCGTCGAACAGGTCGCTGCGCAGGGCCCGTACGCGGTCGGCGACGCCGTGCCGCGCGGCATTGAGCAGGGTGCTGTCGACCGCGCTCTGCACGATGTCGGTCGCGGTCACCTCGGCGCAGCCGTGCAGGGCCGCCCACACGGCGGTGACGCCCGCCCCGCAGCCGATCTCCAGGAAGCGGCCGCCCAAGGGGTAGGGGATGGCGGTGGTGTACCACTCGGTGCCGGTGCCCGGGTGGGGTGCGTACGTCCCGGGAACCACGTCCCACTGCTTGCCCAGGAGGTCGAAGGCGGTGGGCTCGGGGCCGTCGGCGGTGCCCAGTTCCTCGACGAGCTTGCGCCCGAGGCGGTACCTGCCGTCGAAGTCTTCCGTGTGCTGCTCCGTGGACTGCATGGCTCTCCCTGTGCGATCGGGTCGGGCGCGGTTCAGGCGGACTTCAGGTGCTCCAGGTCGGCGGCGTACTTCGCGATGAGGGCCGGTGTCAGGTGCGGGATGTCGCCGCCGGGGCCGAGCCCCGCGGCCCGTACGGCGGCCCGGAAGCGGTCGGAGGGAATGGCGGAGCCGGCGACGGCCTCCTCGGGCTGCGCGAAGCCGTGCAGCAGGGGCAGCGCCGAGTGGCGGCGCTGTGCTTCGGGCAGGGCGCGCAGGGCGGCCTCGAAGCGCGTGAGCCAGTCGCCGTGGTCGTCGATGCGCGTGATCCTGTGGCCGGCATCCTGGAGCCAGTCGACGAAGGTGTCGAGCGATATCCCGTCGTCGTGCGGGTTGACCAGGCTGAACGTCCGGTAGCCGGGTGCGGTGCCGCTGCCGAGGGCCACGACGGCCGCGGCGGTGAAGTCGACGGGCAGGCCGTCGTAGTGGGCGCGCGGACGGGTGCCGTCGGCGCCCGCGCGGTAGAAGGAACGCGGTGCCAGGCCGGTGGCGATGACGCTGAACAGCAGGCGGCTGAACATGTCCGGGACGTTGAGCTGCCCGCCGTACCGGCTGTGCGCGAGGATCATGTTCGACCGGAAGGTGGTGACGGGCAGGCCGCAGCGGTCGTGGGCCTCCCGCAGCAGGACCTCGCCGGCCCACTTGCTCGTGGCGTACCCGGCCGCGTACCCGCCGTCGACCGGCTGGACGGGCAGGGCGGTCCGTACGTCGGCGTCCTCGCCGAGGGCCCTCCCTCCGGGCAGCGAGGTGGCGACGGCGACGCTGGAGATGTAGGTGAACGGCTTGATCCGCTCGGTCAGCGCGAGCCGGACGAGCTCGGCGGTGCCCAGCACGTTGGCGTCGAAGAGGTGGTGGTACGGCAGGACGTGGTTGACCAGGGCGCCCGCGTGGACGATCAGGTCGGTCTCGCGCGCCAGCCGCTGCCACGTCGCCTCGTCCAGGCCGAGCCGGGGCTCGGCGACGTCGCCGGCCACGACCTCCAGGTGCTCCGCCAGCGTCTCGAAGGCGCGCACGAGGTCGGCGTCGCCGCCGGCGAAGGCGCCGGCGAGCCGCTCGCGGGCCGCGGCGGCGTCCTTGCCGCGCACCACGCAGGTCAGTTTCCCGCCCGTGGCCGCGAGCTTCTGCAGCCACTCCAGGCACAGGAAGCGCCCGAGGTAGCCGTTGGCCCCCGTCAGCAGGACGTGCCGGGGCTCACCGGTGGGCCGGGGCAGCCCGCTCGCGGCGGCGAGGGTCGGCGCGTCCAGGAACGCCTCCAGGGTGAGGTCCGCGGCGCGGACCTCGGTGACGTCCGCGCCGTGCACGGAGGCGGCGGTGGGCCGGTCGCTCCCGGTCGCGCGCCGGGTCTCGATGTGGCCGGCCAGCTGCTGCAGGTCGTACGCGGGGCTGATGATCATGTCGACCGGCACCCGGACGGCGAAGATCTCCTGGAGCAGGTCGGAGAAGGACACCGCCGACAGCGAGTCCCCGCCGAGGTCGCGGAAGCGGGCCGCCGGGCCCACCTCGATGGTGGAGGTGCCCAGCAGTGCCCGGGCTGCCCGCTGCACCGTCTCCAGCACCGGTCGGTCCGCGGCGCCGCGGCGCACCTCCAGCAGCTCCTCGGCCTCGCGCTCGGTCGTCCGGACGTACAGCTCCTCCAGGCGCTCGCGGTAGCGCTCCAGCAGCTGCGGCCGCAGCAGCTTGCGATGGTCCGACAGCAGGCCGTTGGCCTGACTGAACGGCTCGGTCTCGATCAGCAGACCGCGGGGGACCTCGTAGGAGTTCAGCCCCGCGTCCTTGGCGATCTGCTGGAACGATTCGCTCAGCCGCTGCTCCAGGCTCTCCGGCACGCCGTCCGCCTCCGCCAGGGCCTCGGCGGTGGGGACGACCACCGCGAGGAGGTAGGAGCGTTCGCCGTTGCCGTAGACGAAGATCTGCCGCACCAGCGGGCTCGCGGCGAAGACGGCCTCCAGCGTCGCGGTCGCCACGAACTCGCCCTGCGAGAGCTTCAGTACGCTGGAGCGGCGGTCGACGACGGCGAGCCGGTCCGGGCCGGTCTGCGCGACGATGTCGCCCGTCTTGTAGTAGCCGTCCTCGTCCAGGATCCGGGCGGACAGCTCGGGCTGCTTGTAGTACCCGGGCACCAGGGCCTCGGTCTTCAGCAGGAGCTCGCCGCGCGGATGGGGGGAGTCGGTGCGGAAGTAGCCGAGTTCGGGCACGTCGGCCAGCTTGTAGTCGGTCACCGGCGGGCGCAGCAGCGCGCCGTCGACCCACACGGCCGCGGCCTCGGTGGAGCCGTAGATGATGTGCAGCTCGATGCCCAGGAGGGACTCGACGAACGCGGCCAGGTCCGCCGACAGGGGCGCCGAGCCGCAACTGGCCCAGCCGATGCGGCCGCCGAGGACGGCGGTACGCATCTGTGCCTTGACCTCTTCCTCTGCCGCCTCGCGGTCGGCGCCGGCCAGCACCCGCCGGTCGAGCTCGCTGCGGTATTTCTGGTGGAGCATTTCGCACACGCGCGGCACCAGGGACAACTCGGTCGGCCGGGCGAGCGCGATGTCCTCGAAGAAGGTGGAAAGGTCGCTGCTGGCCGTGAAATAGGTGATGCCGCCGCGGGCCATCGTGTTTTTGAGGGAGGAGTGGCCGGCGACATGACTCATCGGCATGTAATGGAACGTGATCGCGTGCTCGTCCGAGAAGAGCTTCGCCCACGCGCCGCCCCACATCGCCGCGGCCAGCCGATTGGTGTACATGGCACCCTTGGGCGTTCCGGTGCTGCCCGAGGTGTAGACGAGCATGGCCAGCGGATCGTCGTCGTCCGCCGGTGTGTACAAGGGGGCGTCGGGCAGGTCGGCGCCCCGCGCGAGGAGGTCCGGCAGGACGTCGACGGGCACGTCGCGGCCGGCCTCCGCCAGGCGCTCGCGCGCGGCCGACAGCGCCTCGCGGTCCGCGTCGACCTGCTCGTGGAAGTCGAAGACCACCAGGCGCCGGACGGAGGCGTTCTTCAGGGTCAAGGAGACCGCCACGTCCAGGCGTTCGAGGCTGGAGGCGACCGTGAAGGGCTCGGTCTCCGCCACGATCGCCTCCAGCTGCGGCATGGGCGCGCTGGTCTGCAGGGGTACGGTGACCGCGCCGAGGTGGACGCAGGCCAGGTCGACGGTGGCGTAGTCGCCGCTCGCGAAGCCCAGCAGGGCGACGCGCTCGCCGGGCGCGAGGGCGTGCTCGCGGTGGTGGTGCCATTCACGGGCCACGGCCCGTACGCGGCCGAGCACGTCGGCGAAGCTGGTCGTCTCGTACCGGGGGAGGAGACGCAGCGAGACGCGGCCGGTCGCCGGGTCCGTCACGAATTCCTTGGCGCGTTCGCCGAGGGCGGGCCGCTCCGCGTAGCGCTCCAATACACTCGCCATCATTTGCGCAAGCCGCATTCCGCATCTCCGCATCGCATCAATGGCCGACTTCTGGGCTCGGAAAAGGACGGACGCGCGCCGGTGGAAGGAAGTCCCAGGGCGCGGCAGGGGGTTTCGCAACGGATTGCCGTTGCCCTGTCCGTCGGGCGATGCTAACCACAGCCGGGACGGGGCCCGGAGAAGTGCGACGACGATCTGTCAGGTCGCGGAAGATACGTCACACAGGGCCGTGAATACGGGCCGGTAATGGCGCGGGGAATGGGCTACACTCCGTCGGCGGCCACCACGGCGCCCCTGACGGGCGCCGTTGATGGCCGGTCGCGCCCACGCGGCGGCAGCCGCAGATCGAACGCTGCCCCGCGCCCCTACGGGGCGCCGTCGGTGGCACGCAGGGGAAGGGTCGTCAGGGCCTCGGCCAGCGGCGCGAGTTCGGGCAGGGCGCCGGCTCCCTCCAGGGCCTCGGCCAGTGAGGCGTCGTGGGTCGGCCGGGCCCGGTCGAGCACGGCATGGCCGTCGGCGGTGACGCGGGTGTAGATGCCGCGGCGGTCCTCCTCGCAGATGTACCGCTCCAGCAGGCCGCGTTGCTCCAGCCGGGTCACCAGCCGGGTGGTGGCGGACTGGCTGAGCACCACGGCCTTGGAGAGCTGGTTCATCCGCAGGCGGTAGCCGCCCTCCTGCGACAGCGTCTCCAGGACCCCGTACTCGCTGACGGACAGGCCGTGTTCGTGCTGCAGCGCCCGTTCGAGCGCGTCCTCGATCCGCGCGTGCAGTGCGGCCAGCGTGCGCCAGCCCTGCGCGCGGGCCAGGGCGGAGTTGTCGTTGATCGACATCGGGCCCAACACCCCCTTGCGAACGTCTGCCTGGATGCGGCAACATCAGGCTCCTGAAATATAACGCGCGCGCAACTATCGCGGACGCGGGTTGTTGTGCGCTCTCCGGATCAGTCTATGGGGAGAGGACGTCCCACATGTCGGGCAGCTCGGCTCCGAGTGAACAGAAAACGGGAGGCGAGGCCTTGGCGGCTCCCGAGGCAGCGGCTCCGGGGCTCCAGGGCCCCGTGCGGTGGTCGGCCCGGTTATGGGTCTCACTGCTCATCTTCAGCGGGGTGATCCTGCTGGACGGCCTCGACGTCTCGATGATCGTCGTGGCCATCCCCGAGATCCAGAGCGAATTCGGGATGAGCGCGGGCACCGCGCAGTGGCTGGCCGGCGCCTACATCCTGGCCTTCGGCAGCTTCCTGCTGCTCGGCGGGCGCGTCGCCGACCTCTTCGGCCGCCGGCGGGTGCTGGTGCTGGCCATGGCGGCCTTCGCGGTCGTCTCCACGCTCGGCGCCCTCGCCGACGACTCGACCCTGCTGATCGTCTCGCGGTTCGTCAAGGGCATGGCGGCCGGCTTCGCCGCCCCCGCGGCCATGTCGCTGCTGACCACGACCTTCCCCGAAGGCCCGCAGCGCAACAAGGCCTTCGGCATCTTCAACGTCTTCGAGGCGTCCGGCTACTCCTCCGGCCTGCTGGTGGGCGGCCTGCTCGCGGCACTGGACTGGCGCTCGATCTTCATCCTGCCGATCCCCCTCTCCCTGCTCATGCTCTTCGGCGCCCTGCGCATCCTGCCGCCGGACCCCCCGCGCACCGAGCGGCAGCGCCTGGACCTCGGCGGCGCCGTCACCCTGGTCGGCGGCACCCTCACGCTGGTCTTCACCACCGTCCAGGCGGCCGAGGTGGGCTGGGGCTCGTGGCGCACCATCGGCGGGTACGTGCTCTCCGCGCTGCTGCTCGGCGGCTTCCTGCTGATCGAGCGCACCGTCAAGGAGCCCCTGATCCGCCTCGACCTCTTCCGCAACCGGGGCCTGGTGACCGCGAACATCAGCATCGGCGTGCTGTACGGCGGCGCGATGGGCTTCCAGTTCCTCCTCGGCCTGTACCTGCAGGACCTGATGGGGTGGAAGCCGTGGCAGATGGCCCTGGTGCTGCTGCCGGCGGGCCTCATGGTCGTCGTCATCGGCCCCAAGCTGGGCGCCCTGATGGACCGGTTCGGTGTCACCAAGGTGCTGATGACCGGGCTCCTGGCCTTCCTCCCGTGCTACGTGCTCATGCTCTTCATCGGCTCCGAGCCGAACCTGTGGGGCGTGCTGCTGCCCGCCTCCGTGCTGTGGGGCGTCGGCTTCGCCCTGAGCATCGCCACGCTGATGGTCGCCGGCACCAACGGCGTGCCGGACGAGGAGCAGGGCCTGGCGGCCGGGCTGCTCAACAGCTCGCTGCAGGTCGGCGGCGCCTTCGGGCTCGCCGTCGTCACCGCGACGATCCTGCCGGGCACCGAGCTGGACATGCTCTACCCGGGCCTGTGGCTCATCCTGGGCCTGGCCGTCCTGACGATCCTGGTGCAGGTCTCCAACAAGCAGAAGTGACCCTCTGGCGCCGCGGACCGGTGCCCGGCCCCTTTCGGCCGGGCACCGGTCCGCGGACGGTCACTCCTGCAGCAGGCGCTGGAAGGCGACGGTGTCGAAGACGTCCTCCATGCGTACCGCCTTGCCGTCGCGGATCGTCCACGCATGCAGGAACTTCAAGGTCCGCGTGCGGCCGCGCCTGTTCGTCACCTCCCTGACGCCGAGGACGACGACGCGGTCGCCGGAGACGATGAACTCCTGCGGGTCGAGCACCATCCCGCCGACGTGCTGCGGGACGCGGGCGAGGAACTCCTTGATGCCGGCGTGGCCCCGCTGGGTGCCGCCCAGGCCGTAGTCGGCCATGCCGTCGGGGTGGACCCACTCGGCGTCGGCGGCGAAGACGCCGAGGAAGGCGTCGAGGTCACGGTCGCGGTGCGCGGCGTAGGCCGTGCGGACCAGTGCGAGGTTCTCGGACGAGGTCATGGGTGGGCTTCCTCCTAGCCGGCGGTCGCGAGGCTGCGGGCGTACTGCGGGTACAGGGCTTCGAGGGTGCTGCGGATCCCCTCGCGCCAGCCGACCGTGCACGGGCCGGTGAGCGAGCGGCGCAGGGTGGGGTCGAAGCGGTACGTCTCGCGCGTGACCGCGCTCGGCACGAGGTGCGCCTCGATACCGGTGAGCTCCTCCAGATGACGTACGCAGTCGGTCATCCCCATCGCCTCGTCGCCGCCCCAGTTGACGAGCGTGGCTGGAATGCCGGCGGCCCGCCACAGGTGCGGCACCTGCGCCACGAGGTCGTCGGTGTGCAGGGGCGAGCACCAGTTCTGGCCGGTCAGGGGCACCGCGATGGGCTCGCCGGCGAGCATGCGGGCGAAGTACAGCATCGGCACGCCGCCGTAGCCGCCGGGACCGTAGGCGATGTTCAGCCGGGCGATGGTGGTGGGCAGGCCCAGGACGCGGGCGAACGCGCGGGCCGTGCCCTCCGCGGCGATCTTGCCGACGGGGTAGGCCGGCAGCCAGTCGGCGACACCGTCGACCGGGTCGGACTCGGTGTAGGCGTGGTCCAGGGTGCTGCGGGCGTACAGGGCGCCGGTGGAGACGTACAGGAACGCCTCCGCGGTGCGGCAGTGGGTCATCAGGCGGCCGGTGGCCACCGAGTTGATCTCGACGGCGGCGGTGACGTCGCCGTCCTCGCCCCGGTGCACGGCGGAGTGCAGGACGTGGGTGAAGTCCTGCGGGACGCCCTTGAGGGCGTCGGGGGAGGCGTCGGCCATGTCCCAGTACCAGGTGGTGACGCCCTGCCGGGTCAGCTCCCGGGCCACGCCGGGGGTGCCGAAGCGGCCCAGGCACCACACCTCGTTGTTGCGGGCGAGGGCCTCGGCGACGGGGCGGGCGACCTGCCCGGTGCCGCCGGTGATCAGGATCTTCTTGCCGGTGAGTGCGGAGAGGTTCATGCGGGCTGCCCCATGCGGTCGGCGTCGGCGGCGGCCAGGGCGCGGTCGAGCTCCCGGCGCAGGATGGACTGGAACGCGGCGACGTGCCGCGGTCCCATCAGGGTGTAGTGCTCCCCGGGGATGTCGAGGTAGCGGTTGGGACCGGTGGTGAAGTCGTCCCAGCGGCGCAGTTCCCGCTCCACCCACTCTTCTTTGGTGCCCCGCAGGGGGACGGCGCAGAAGACGGTCATGGAGCGCACGCGCCCGGCGGGCTCGTAGCTGCGGCCCAGGTCGGTCAGGGAGTCGGCCAGCTCCGCCCAGGTGCCGAACCGCTCCTCGTCGAGGTCCAGCTCGCGCAGCCGCTCGGCGGGGGCGAGTCGAAGAATGCGGCGGGTCTGCTCCTCCCGGGGCAGGCCGCGCAGCAGGCCCGGCAGCTCCCGGGCCGTGCGCCGGTCGACCAGGTCCAGGAAGAGGGCCAGGTTGGCGGCGGTCTCGGGGAAGTCCAGCTCGTTCATGCGGTACTTGATGTGCGGGGGCAGGTTGAAGCTGCCGAGGAAGTCCACCCGCTCGCCGGCCGCCTCCAGCACCTTGGCGATCTCGAAGGCGACGGCGGCACCGAAGGAGTAGCCGGCCAGCGCATAGGGGCCGTGCGGCTGCCGGGCGCGGATGGCGTCCACGTAGGCGTCGACCATCTGCTCGAAGGTGGCGAAGGGCTTCTCGTGCTCGCCGAAGCCGCGGGCCCGCAGGGCGTAGAAGGGCCGGTCGCCGGTGAAGTACTGGGCGAGGTTGGCGAAGACGAGGACCTCGCCGACCCCCGGATGCACGCAGAACAGCGGCGTCCCGTCGCCGGACGTCTGCAGCGGCACCACCGGGTCGTACGCCTGCCCGGCCGCCTGCTCCGGCGCGCTCAGGCGGGCGGCGAGCGCCCGGACGGTGGGGGCGGTCAGCAGGGTGATGATCTCCGGCCCGGCGACGCCCAGGCGCTGCGAGACCTTGGCGCGCAGCCGCAGCAGGTCCAGCGAGGTGCCGCCGAGGTCGAAGAAGTTCGCGGTGGCGCTGACCGCGGCCGGGTCGGTGCCGAACAGCTCGGCGTAGATCTCCGCCAGGATCCGCTCGGTGCGCCCCTCGGGCTCGGTGTGCCCGCCGAGCATGCGCTCGGTCAGCTCCGCGACCGCGCGCTGCTCGGCGGCGTAGGCCCCCGACTCCAGCCGGCGGCGCATCAGCGCGCGCTGGATCTTGCCCAGGCTGGTCTTGGGGAAGGCCTTTGCGGGCAGCGGCAGGACGAGGGCGGGGCGGAACCCCCAGTGCATGACCACGGTGCTGCGCACGGCGATCAGTACGCGGTACAGCGCGCCCGGATCCCCGGCGGGGACCTCCGGGTGGAAGGCGATCACCAGCTGCTCGGTGTCGCTGCCGGCCGGGCGCAGCGGGAAGGCCGCGACGTAGGAGGCGGCGACGCCGTCGAGCCGTTCGAGGGCGGCCTCGATGTCGTGGCTGAAGTAGTTGACGCCGTTGACGATGACGCTGTCCTTGCTGCGGCCGACCAGGGTGAGCCGGCCGTCCTCCAGGCGGCCCAGGTCGCCGCTGCGGAACCAGCCGTCGGCGGTGAACGCCTCGCGGGTGGCCCGCGCGTCGTTGTAGTAGCCCGGGGTGATCATCGGGCCGGCCAGCTGGAGTTCGCCGGTCTCGCCGTCGGGCAGCACCTCGTCGTCCTCGCCGGCGATGCGCAGGCGCAGTCCCTCGACGGGGGTGCCCAGGCAGGCGAACTCCTTGCCGCGGTCGACGGCGGGGAAGGCGCGGGAGTAGACGCTGCCGGCGCAGGTCTCGGTCATGCCGAAGGCCGGCCACAGTGCGTCGGGGGCCAGCCCGTGGTCGGCGTACCGGGCGAGGAAGGCCTCGCCGGTGGCGCACACCACGGCCTCGCCGCCGCTGATGATGTGCCGCAGCCGGCCCAGGTCGAGCCGCTCCCCGCAGGCGTCCAGGCGCTCGGCGGCGGAAGTGAGCAGTCCGATCAGGAAGTTGGGTGCGAAGGTCATGGTGACCTCGTGCCGGGAGACCAGGCGCAGGAACTCCAGCGGCTCGCCGAGGATCACGGGGGCGGGCACGTGCAGCTGGCGGCTGCCGGTGGACAGCGGCAGCAGGTGGCACTCCAGCAGCGCGGCCACGTGGTCGAAGGAGACCCAGTTCAAGGTGGTGTCGCCGGGGCCGAGGCGGTGGTGGCCGTTCTTGCCGGCCATGGAGGCCAGCAGGTTGGCGTGGCTGAGCATCACGGCCTTGGCCGCGCCGGTGGAGCCGGAGGTCAGGAAGAGCACCGCGGTGTCGTCGGGTGCAGCGGGGTACGGGGTGGGGGTGCCGGCGGTGGGGCGGCCCGCGTCGGCGGCGGCACGCAGCGCGCTCAGGGGCACGGCCACCAGGCCGTCCACGGGCGGCAGTTCGGCGGCCAGTTCGTCGCCGGCAATCAGCAGGGGCCCGTCGAGCAGCGCGGTCACGTGCGCCAGCTGGGCGGCCCAGCGCTCGGCGTCGCCGCGCAGCGGAACCAGGGGACAGGGGACGAAACCGCCGAGGACGGCGGCCCAGAAGGCGGTGAGGAAGTCGCGGGGGTGCTCGAGGACGAGGACGACCCGGTCGCCGGGGCGCAGGCCGCGCTCGCGCAGCCCGTCCAGCAGGTGAGTGGCGTCGTCCAACAGCTGGACGTGGGTCTGGTCCTGGTAGTCGGCCCCGGCGCCGCCGGAGCAGTAGCGGATCCCCGTGTCCGGATGGTGCCGGCTTGCGTCGAGGAGCAGGTCGGCGATGCTCCGCGGGCGTGCAGTTGTCATGTTTTCCCCGTTGCTTCAAGGCGCGCCGGGACGTGCGGGTCCCGCGCGGCGTCGAAGGAAGTGCTCTTCCGGTGATTGCTTTGGTCAACCACTCGGGAAGGAACTGAAAATGGCCACTGGTTGAATTCCGAATGTGGCTTGAATCAATCGATGCGTTGCCACTGATTCCGCACCGCCGGATCGGACGGGCCCTCCTTGGGCCTGCGGTTGCGCGGCCTTCGCCGGACCGCTGTGGACTGCGGCGGTGTCGTGGTCACGCCGCGACTGTAGGCGACACGCGACCAGTATCAGCATGTGGATGGCCTTTACCGGACAGCGAAGTGACTGTGTGTACAGGGGTGTTCGACCTCTCGTGACCCAACCAGCAAGAGGAGGTACCGCTTCCGAGGGTGCAGTGCAGCTTGTTGTCAGCGGGGAAGGAAGAGGCTGGTGGGAACGTTGGGTAAACCTGCTGCACTGACCGGAATCCGGCCATCCCCATGATGGCTCGTTGACTGGGTCTCGCAATGCGAACTAATGTCTGCCCAGATCAAGACGATCTTCTCGTTGCCGCCGCCCGAAGCGAAAAGCCGTCATTCCGGTTGTCTGCGTAAAGGGGTGGGAAATCGTTCCCCGCCGAGTCCGCGCCACGGCACTGCGGCGTTCACGCGCGGCTGCGGCGACGGGAGCGCCTGGGCACGCGAGGGGGACGTATGACAGGCCTGACAGTTGACCCACCATCGGGCGTCCGCGGGCCGGACGCCGCGGCGACCGCACCGGCCGCGGGGGACGAGGAGCACGCCGCCCATCTGGAACAGGCGCTGCTCCAAGCCCGCGCCCTTATCGAATCCACCGTCTCCCTGTACCGGCAGCGGGCCGGTGCGCCCTCCGCCGTCGAGCACACCGACGCCGCACTCATCGGCCACTCCCTCGACGAACTCATCGGACGCGCCCGGCACACCGTCTGCGTCGCCCTCACCGGCGCCGGGGAGTTCGCCGACGCCGTCCTGCGCTCGCTCGCCGCGCTCCCACCCCGGGTCTCCGTACGGGTGCTGTGCACCGCCGAGGCCCCCGACAGTGCGCTCGAACGGCTCGACAGGCTCCCGGAGAACCGCGTCGAGGCCCGCGTCTCCGAACGGGAACTGCGCGAGGTCCTCATCGTCGACGGCACCACCGCCCTCGTCCGCGCCGGCGCCGGCCGCGAACAGGCTGCCGTGGTCAACGACACCGCCGCCGTCCGCGCCCTGGAACTGCTCTTCGCCGGCGCCTGGTCCCGCGGCCGCGACCTGACCGACCACCTGCGGCTCAGCCCGCGCCTGCGCACCGAGCTCGCCCGCAGCATCCTCGAACGGCTGCGCGCCGGAAAGACCGACGAGACCGCCGCCCGCGAACTGAACGTCTCCTTGCGCACCTACCGGCGCCACGTCGCCGAGATCATGCGCGAGCTGGACGCCAACTCCCGCTTCCAGGCGGGCGTACGGGCCGTCGAGGCCGGCCTGCTGTCGGAGTGAGCAGCGTTCAGCGCAAGCGGAACGTCGAGGGGCACACGAGAAAACGGATGGTGAGAGCAGGACGTGTCCAGCAGTGCAGAGGACGAACTGGAGCATGCCCTGCTCCAGGTACAGGCGTTGATCGAGTCGACCGTCGCCATTCACCGCGACCGCAGCACCCAGGAACGGCTCATCACCGTCGTCGACAACGACTACGGCGTCGTCCTCGACACCGCGGAAGCACTCATCCGCGGTGCCCGCGAGAGCATCGACATCGTGCATGCCCGGCACCTGGCGGCCGAGGAGCAGACCGGCCGCTCGGAACGGGGACTGATCTACGGCGCCGCCGAGCGCATCACCGTACGGCTGCTGAGCTCGCCGGCCCTGCTGGACGAGGAGTTCGTGCGCGAACAACTCGCCCGGAACCGGCCGGTGGCCATCCGGGTGGCCAGGGTGCCGCCCCTGCAGGCCCTGGTCGTCGACGGCCGGGCCGCCCTCGTGGTGGCCGAGTCGGCTGTCGGGCGGCGGGCGTCGGTCATCCGGCTGCCCGAGGTGCTGCACACCCTGCAGACCCTCTTCGAGAGCGTGTGGGCCAACGCCGTGCCCGCGGGCGAACCCCTCGTCTTCGGCGACCGCGACCGCGCCGCCCTGGCCCGGCAGGTGCTCGGCGCCCTGCGGGCCGGGGTCACCGACGAGGTCGCCGCCCGCGAGCTGGCCGTCTCCGTGCGCACCTACCGGCGCTACGTCGCCGAGATCATGGCGCTGCTCGGTGCCAGCTCCCGCTTCCAGGCCGGCGTGCGCGCCGCCGAACTGGGCCTGCTGCCGCCCGCCGGCAGCCAGTTCGGCGGCGGCCGCAGGTAAAACGCTGGCAGCTTCCTGTGCGCTGGCATCTTCCTGAAACGGACGTTGCCGCGGGAGAGCACCGGCCAGTTGTATGACCCGTCAGGAAAGGGAGAGCGACACCCGACGGACGCCGTGCGCACATGCACGCCCCAGGGTGCGCCTTCCTTCCCCGGCGGCTGATTCCCCCGTTATGCCGTCGGCGCACGGGGACCGGACACTCCCGCGACGCACGCACGGCGACGCATGTATCCGGCCCCCGTGCCTTTCGGCGGAACACCAGCGGGAAGAACCAGTGGAGGGTCGTTCCATGAATCAGCTGCCGATCGGTCTCGTGTTCCCGGGCCAGGGAACACAGAAGCACAACATGGGCGAGCCCTGGCGGGACACCCCGTCGTGGGAGCTCACCGCGGAGATCTCCGCCGTCACCGGCGAGGACCTCCCCGAACTCCTGCTGAGCACCCCGGCCGAGCACCTGCGGCGCACCGACCTCGCCCAGCTCACCGTCTTCACCGTCTCGGTGATCGCCCACGCCGAGGCCGTGCGCACCGGCTTCCTCGACGGCCCCGTCGCTGCCCTGGCCGGGCACAGCCTCGGCGAGTACACCGCCCTGACCGCCGCCGGCGCCCTGACCGTCGCCGAGGGCGCCGCCCTGGTCGCCGCCCGCGGCCGGGCCATGCGGGAGGCGGCCCGGCACCGCGAGGGCACCATGGGCGTCCTGGTCGCCGCCCCCCTCGCCGAGGTCGTCGCCATGGTCCGCGAGGTGCGCGAGGAAGGCGCCGACGTGTGGGTCGCCAACGTCAACGCCCCCGGCCAGACCGTGGTCTCCGGCTCCCCCGAAGGAGTCGCGGCCGTCGCCGCCAAGGCACCCGTCATCGGCGCCCGCATGCTCGCCCTGCCCGTCGGCGGCGCCTTCCACAGCCCGTACATGGCCCCCGCCGCCGCGGCCCTGAGCGGCGCCCTGCGCGCCGCCCGCTTCGCGCCCCGGCACCTGCCCGTGGTCGCCAACGCCGACGCCCGCCCCTACGACGGCGACTGCGACTGGCCCGAACTGGGCGTACAGCAGCTCACCTCGCCCGTGCTGTGGGAGCAGAGCGTGCACACCCTGACCGCACAGCTCGGCTGCCGCCGGCTCGTCGAGATCGGCCCCGGCCGCACCCTGGCCGGGCTGATCCGCCGCATCGTCCCGGACATCGACGTGACAAGCGTCGACGGACCGGGCGCCCTGGAGCGGGCGGCGGTGCCGGCCCGATGAGCGCCACCGCGACCCGGCAGCCGACCGTGAGTGGAGTCGGCGTGCTCGACAAGGCGTCCCTGCTGCTCAGCGTGGTCGAGAAGGGCCCGGCGACGCTGGCGGCCATGGTGGCCCACAGCGGCCTGGCCCGCCCCACCGTCCACCGCATCGCCCTGGCCATGGAACGCCTGGACCTGCTCACCCGCGACGCCCAGGGCCGCTTCGTGCTCGGCGCGCGCCTGAGCAGCGCCGCCGGCGAGGTCCAGCGGGACCGGCTGGTGCGCACCGCGGGGCCCGTCCTGAACCGGCTGCACGCCCTGACCGGCCTGGACGCCCTGCTCTTCCGGCGCCGCGGCGGCATGCAGATCTGCGTCGCCGCCTCCAGCGACCCCCTCACCGGCGCCGAGGCCGTCCCCGTCGGCTCGGCCCAGCCGGCCACCGCCGGCCCCGTCGCCCAGGTGCTGCTGGCCTGGGAGGAGCCCGAGGAGCTCTACGAGGGCCTGCGCCGCGCCCGCTTCACCGCCGCCACGCTCGCCCTCGTCCGCCGCAACGGCTGGGCGCACGGCCCCGACGCCGCCGTACCCGGCGCCGTCGCCATCGCCGTGCCGGTGCGCCCCGAGGGCACCCGCGGCGCGGCCGCCCTCGCGCTGACCGGGCCGCCCGCCCGGCTCGCCGTCACCCCCAGCCGGGTGCTGCGCGGGGCCGTCATCGACGCCGCCTGCGAGCTCGGCGACGCCACCGTGCGTGCCAGGGGACCCCGCGGCCGCGGCTGAGGGCCGCGCCGCGCACCACGCACGTCCGCACCACGCACGTCCGCAAGAGGTACGTCCGCAACACGCACGTCCGAAACAGGTACATCCGAAACGGGGTGAAGGTGTGTCCACTGCCGTGTGCGACGAGCCGGTGAGCCGTCCCATCGTCGGGATGGGGGCCGTCGCGGCCACCGGCGCCGGCGTCGACGAGCTCTTCGAGAGCCTGTGCGCCGGCCTGAGCGGCCGCGCCGAGTTCCGCGGCTTCGACGGCAGCCGCTTCCGCGGCCGGCACGCCTACGAGGTCGACGACCGGCCCGTCGCCGGCTCCGACGTGCCCGGGCGCGCCACCCGGCTGCTGCTGGACGCCGTCGGCCAGGCCGTGGCCGATGCCGGCCTCGGCGAGGACCTCGCCGGCATCCCCGTCCTGGTCGGCACGGGCATGCGCGAGCTGCGCTCCCTCGAACTGTGGTGGCGCGACGGCTCGCCCTTCGCCGACTCCGGCCTGGACTTCGGCACCGCGCTGCGCACCCGCTTCAACGCCGACGTCACCCACACCTTCTCCAACACCTGCGCGGCCTCGCTGTACGCCCTGGCCCTGGCCCTGGACCTGCTCGGCCAGGACGGCGAGGACGCCCCCGAGGTGGTGGTCGTCGCCGGGGTCGACGTGCTCACCGAGTCCCTGTACGGACTGCTCGAACGCGTGCGCCCGGCCGGCGGGCGGGCGGTGCCCATGGGCGACGGCGCCGCGGCCGTCGTGCTGCGCCGCACCGGCGACGGCGCCCTGCGGGTGCACGGCCGGCTGCGCGGCGTCGCCGTCAACTGCGACGCCCACCACGTCACGGCGCCCTCCCCGGCCGGCATCGCCGAGGCCATGCGCGCCGCGCACCGTATGGCCGGCGTGGGCCCCGGCGACGTCGACCTGGTGATGCTGCACGGCGACGGCACCCTGGGCGACGACGAGGCCGAGGCCGTGGCCCTGGCCGACGTGCTCGGCGACGCGGCGGGCGGCCCGCTGATGACGGCCGTGCAGTCGATGACCGGCCACACCTCCGGCGCCTCCGGCCTGATCAACCTGATCGTGGGGCTGCGGGCGCTCAACGAGGGCCGGGTCCCGCCCACCGTCGGGGCATGCCCCGCCTCCGGCCCCGCCGGCCCCTTCCGCTTCGTCACCGGCACCCCCGCCGGCGGGCAGCGGCTGAACGTGGCCCAGCTCAACGCCTTCGGGCTCGGCGGCATCAACGCCGTGGCCATCGTCGAAGGGGCCTGCTGAGAGAGAGCCGGTTATGCACCGGTGCCCCGCGGCGGACTCGCCACGGGGCACCGGTCGTGCTCGGAGCGGATCACTCGCAGCCGCGCTGCCAGTTCCAGCCGATGAAGGTGTGGCGCAGGTCCACGTCGAAGGTGCACGTCGCGGTCGCGTCCGGGTTGAGCTTGACGTACGAGTGGTGCGTGTTGGCGTACCACTTGCCGGTCACGTCGAAGATGCCCTTGTAGGCGAATTCCGCGTGCGCCTCGGAGTTGACCACCGAGCAGTTGGTGAGGCAGTCGTCCTTGTGGTCGGCCGACTTCACCGACCAGCCCGCGTCCCACGGCTCGCGGTTGAACTCCTGGCGCGCCTCGGTGGACGCGCTGGTGATACGGCCGTCCGCCGTGTTGACCGTCGAGGTGGTGTACAGGCCCGTCATCCGGATCTTGCAGCAGTCGAACATCTCGTTCCAGCTGCGGATCTGCCGCGTCGTGCCCGCGGCCGCGGCCACCGACTTCACGCCGGCGGCCGCCTTCTTGGCGGCCGCGCCCGAGGCGGGCACGTACTGCACGGGGCCCAGCACCGGCTTGCAGTCCTCGCCGATCGTCACCTGCTGGGTGACCGCCATCCCGGCGGGAGGCGCCGGCAGGGTGCCGGACAGCTTCACGCCGTCACAGGACTTGGCGGCCGCGTCGGGGGCCTGCTGCGCCGTCTGCGCCTGGGCCGTGCCGCCCATGAGGGCGAGCAGACCGGAAGCGGCCACCACGACGGATGCGAAACGCTTGCTCAATTCACGTGCCTTTCTTGATGTGCGTCGCCAGGAGCGTAAACGCCGAATGGCCCACTCCAGCCGGCGCGAAGAAAGGTTGCATCTTCCTGCCACTTCTCTTGGCGCAGTTCAAGGGAGACCGACATCGTTGCCGGCACACCACGATTCCTAAAGGGGTTTCCCCGTGGGCCTGATTCACATGGACCCGGCCGCCGCAGCCGGTCCGGTGCCGCACCGTTCCTCCGGTATTCTCGGGCAACTCTCGCTCGGCGACGAGGAATTCGAAAGAGCGATACGCGAGGGCCTGGCCGCCGCGGAGAAGGCCCTGCAGGACTGTGTGCGCAGCGCCCCCGACCCCCGCGTCGCCGACCTCACCGGCCACATCGCGGCCGCCGGCGGCAAACGCATGCGCCCCCTGCTCGTCCTGCTGGGCGCCCAGTTCGGCGAGCCGTGGGACGAGGGCGTCACCGTCGCCGCCGTCGTGGCCGAACTCGTCCACCTCTCCTCCCTCTACCACGACGACGTGATGGACCAGGCCGCCACCCGGCACGGCGTGCCCAGCGCCAACGCCCGCTGGGGCGAGCGCACCGCCGTCCTCGGCGGGGACTGGCTGCTCGCCCGTTCCGCCCAGCTCGCCGCCGGACTCGGCGCCGACGCGCTGCGCCTGAACGCCGAGACCGCCGGCCGCCTGGTCTCCGGGCAACTGCGCGAACTGACCGGCCCCGCCCCCGACGAGGACCCCGTCGCGCACTACTTCCGCGTCACCGAGGGCAAGACCGCCGCCCTGCTGGCGATGTCCCTGGGCATCGGCGCCCTGCAGGCCGGCGCCCCCGAGCCGTACACCGCGGCCCTCGCCGCCTACGGCGAACACCTCGGCATCGCCTTCCAGATCGCCGACGACCTGCTCGACCTGGCCGCCCCCGCCACCCTCACCGGCAAGGAACAGGGCAAGGACCTGCTCGCCGGCGTGCCCAGCCTGCCGGTGCTGCTCGCCCGCGCCGACACCGGGGCCGCCGGCGCGGAGCTGCGCGCCCTGCTCGCCGGCGGTGCGCTCGCCGACCCGGCCGACCACCGCCGGGCCCTGGAGCTGTTCCGCACCGCCCCGGCACGCGCCCGGGCCGAGGAGATCCTGCACCAGCGGCTGGCCGACGCCCGTGCCGCACTCGCCGTCCTGCCGCCCCTGACGGCCCGCAGGGCCCTGGACGCCCTGTGCGACTTCGTCGCCCTGCGGACGTCCTAGGTCGTGCCCCGTCAGGGGGCGCCCCGTAGGGGTGCGGGGCGGTGTTCGATCTGCGGCTGCCGCCGCGTGGGCGTGATCGGTCCCCGGCGGCCTGCGCCGCAGCAGCACGGCACTTCGTCCGCGGGCGCGTCGTGGCTTGTCGCGCAGTTCCCCGCGCCCCTACGGGGCGCCGTGGTGCCGCATGACGAAGATCCGCCGGACACGTCCTACGGGGCGCCGTAGCCGCCGGTTCGCCGGATGTCGAGGGGGCCGGCACGGCAGCAAGCTGCCAGCGTCGTTGCTCGCCCCACAGCGCCTTGTTAAGCACTTGAAGCGGCATGAACCGGGTCGCACGGAGCCCGGGTGCGGCCGCGACATGGGAGGCAGCTCGTGCTACAGATGGTGTTCCGGATCCTGGGACCGCTGGACATCAGCGCCGGTGGGGCGCCGGTGACGCTCACCGGCGCCCGGCAGCGCACCATCATGTCGATGCTGCTGCTCGCCCCCAACCGCGTCGTCTCCGTCGAGACCCTCGCCGACGCCGTTTGGAACGGCCGCCCGCCCGCCACCGCCCGCAACCAGATCGCCATCTGCGTCTCCGCCCTGCGCAAGACCCTCAAGGCCACCGTCGGCGCCGACGACGTCCTCGTCACCAGCCACCCCGGCTACATGCTCTTCGCCGGCGAACACCGCATCGACGCCGTCGAGTTCGAGGAGCGCGCCGCCCTCGGCCGCGAGGCCGCCCGCAGCGGGCGCCCCGAGGAGGCCTGCGCCCACTTCGAGGAAGCCCTCGCCATGTGGCGCGGTCCGGCCCTGGAGGGCATCACCGCCGAGCGTGCCCAGGCCGAGGCCACCCGGCTGAACGAGATGCGTCTGGACGTCCACGAGGAGCACGCCGGGCTGCGCCTGGAGATGGGCCACCACCGCGAACTCATCGGCGAGCTGACCGCCTTCGTCCGCGAGCACCCCCTGCGCGAGACGGCCAAGGCGCATCTCATGCTCGCCCAGTACCGCTCCGGCCGGCGCGCCGAGGCGCTGGAGACCTACCGCGACGGCCAGCGGCTGCTGGCCGAGGAGCTCGGCATCGACCCCGGCCCCGCCCTGCAGGAACTGCACGAGGAGATCCTCGCCGACTCCCCCCGGCTGACCCTGCCCGCCGAACCGGTCGCGCTCGTGCCCTCCGCCACCGTGCCCGCGCAGCTGCCCTCCGCCGTCGCCTCCTTCACCGGCCGCCGGCGCGAACTGGCCGCCCTCGACACCCTCCTGGACCACCTCGGCGGCCCCGCCCTGCCCGTGGGCTCCTTGACCGGCATCGGCGGCGTCGGCAAGACGGCCCTCGCCGTCCACTGGGCCCGCCAGGTCGCCGTCCGCTTCCCCGACGGCCAGCTCTTCGCCGACCTGCGCGGCTACGACGAGGAGGAGCCGCGCCGGCCGAGCGCGGTCCTCGACCGCTTCCTGCGCGCCCTGGGCGTACCGGCCCCGCAGATCCCCGCCGACCAGAACGAGCGCACCGCCCTCTTCCGCAGCGTCCTCGACGGCCGCCGTGTCCTGATCGTCCTGGACAACGCCCGCTCCTTCCAGCAGATACGCCCCCTGCTGCCCGGCTCCGGCCGCTGCTGCGTGCTGATCACCAGCCGCGACCCCATGGGCGGCGCCCTCGCCGGCGACTACGCCTTCGTCCCCCTGCACCTCGACGCCCTCGGCCAGGACGAGGCCATCGCGCTGCTCTCCCGCGTCGTCGGCGACGACCGGCTCACCGGCGACCCCGTGGCCGCCGCCCGGCTCGCCGCACTGTGCGACGGGCTGCCGCTGGCCCTGCGCATCGCCGCCGCCCGGCTCACCGCCAAACCCCACTGGACCGTGCGCTCCCTGGTCGCCCGGCTGGAGGACCAGCACCGCAGGCTGGACGAGCTCAGCCCCGACGAGCGCGGCGTGCGGGCCGGCCTGCGGCTGAGCTACCGCGACCTGCCGGAGGCCACCGCCCGGATGTTCCGGCTGCTGGCCACCGTCAACGTCCCCGACTTCGCCGCCTGGGCCGGGGCCGCGCTGCTCGACATCGACCCCCTGGACGCCGAGGACCTCATCGAGGAACTCGTCGACGCCCAGTTCGTCGTGCCCGTCGGCACCACCACCGGGCACGTGCGCTACCGCTTCCAGGGCCTGCCGCGCCTCTTCGCCCGCGAACGCGCCCTCGCCCAGGACGCGGCGCCGGACCTGCGCCGGGCCGTACGGCGCGTGCTGGGCGCCTGGCTCGCCCTGGCCGCCGAGGCCCACCGGCGGGTCTACGGCGGCGACTACACCGTCCTGCACGGCCCGGCCCCCCTGCACCCGCTGCCGGCGCACCTCACCGACAGCCTGCTGCAGGACCCCATGGAGTGGTTCGAGAGCGAGCGCACCGCCATCACCGGCCTGGTCGAACAGGCCGCCCGCGACGCGGAGTCCGCCTTCGCCTGGGACCTGACCATGACCAGCGTCACCCTCTTCCAGAACCGCAACTACCTGGAGGACTGGCGGCACTCCTGCGAGGCGGCCCTGGCCGCCGCCCGGCAGACCGGGGACCGGCTCGGCGAGGCCGTCATGCTGCACTCGCTCGGCACGCTGGAGATCGTGGAGTGGTCCTACGACCGCGCCGGCGAGCACCTCACCGACGCCCTGCGCCTGTTCGAGGAGCTCGGGCAGGACCAGGGCCGTGCCCTGGTCCTGCGCAACCTCGCGCTGTGCGCCCGCCACGACGGCGAGCTCGACCACGCCCGGGACCTCGGACACCGTTCACTGGAGATCTTCCGCGCCGTGGGCGACCGGTACGCCGAGGCCCACGTCCTCGGCATGCTCGCCCAGGTCGAGCTGGAGCGCGGCGACCCCCGGGCCAGCCTGCAGCTGTCGTCCGAGGCCGTCGCCCGCAGCCGCGCGCTCGGTACGGCCCGCGGCGAGGCGCAGAGCACCGTCCGGCTCGCGGAGGCCCTGCTCCACCAGGGTGATGGGCAGCGGGCCGAGGAGGCCGGCCGGCGGGCCCTGGACCTGGTACGGGCCGGCGGCGACCGCCGGGGCGAGGCCCACGCGCTGCGCGCGCTGGGCGAGGCGCTGTGGTGCCAGGGGCGCACCCTGGAGGCCGAGGAGGCGGTGCGCGAGGCGCTGCGGGTCGCCGGCAAGGTGCCGGACCGCTACCTGGAGGGCCGGGCCCGCGTGGTGCTGGGGAGCCTGGTGCTGCTGCACGGCGACGCGGCCGGCGCGGCGGAGTGCTTCACGGCCGCGGACGAGCTCTTCGCCGGGATCGGCACGTCGTTCTGGCAGGAGCGGGCGCGGCAGCTGGGGGAGGTGGTGCGGGGCGGCGCGGTGCCGGGCTCGCAGGATCTGTTCGCGCTGGTGCAGCCGTGAGGGACGGGCGGTCGGGCCGCCTCAGGTCCAGGGGTCGTCCTTGACGGCGGCCGGGGCGACGGTCCACGGGTCGTCCATGGTGCCGGCGGGGGCGACCGTCCACGGGTCGTCCTTCGCCACCGCACGGGCCGGGGCGACCGTCCACGGGTCGTCGTGCGGGGCCGCCTGGGCCGCGGTGGTGCCGGCCGCCGACAGCAGCAGGACCGCTCCGGTCGTGGCGAGGGCCTTGAGGGTGGGGGAGAGGCGCTTCACGGGTTCCTCCTGGGACGCGACGGTGGTCTCGGCTGCTTCCGGAGCGCTCGCCCCGGTGTGCCCACCACGTTAGGAAGACCCCTTTTTCCGGCGCTTTCGTCTCGCTTTCGCGACCGCGAAATCGCCCCGACAGTCCCGTAAAAGCGCAGGTCAATAGCGTTTCGCGCATGGACTTCCAGATCCTGGGGCAGGTCGCGGCCACGGCCGGCGACCGCGCGGTGGCCCTCGACGGCGCCAAGCAGCGCACCGTGCTCGCGGCCCTGCTCCTCGCCCACGGCAAGGTCATGCCCGACGAGCGCCTCACCACCCTGGTGTGGGGCTGGGAGCCGCCGGCCACGAGCACCAACCAGCTCTACACGTACGTCTCCCGCCTGCGCACCCGCCTGGGCGCGGACGTCGCCCTGGAGCGGGTGGGCGCCGGCTACCGGCTGGACATCGGCGACGCGCCCCTGGACTGGGACGCCTTCCGCCGGCTCGCCGAGGCCGGCCGCGCCGACCTGGCCGCCGGGCGGTACGAGGACGCCTCGCGGCACCTGGCCGACGCCCTCGCCCTGTGGCGCGGGCCCGCGCTCACCGGCGTGACCGAGCACCTCGCCGAGGCGGAGGGGCCGCGCCTGGAGGAGGCGCGCCTTGCGGCACTCGAGCACCATGCGGAGGCTGCGCTGGCGCTGGGGCGGCACGGAGAGATGGTGCCTGCCCTGACGCGGCTGGTGCACCAGCACCCGGTGCGCGAGCGGCTGCGGTGCCATCTGATGACCGCGCTCTTCCGCAGCGGGCGGCAGGCGGATGCGCTGGCCGTGTACGAGCAGGGGCGGGCCGTCCTGGCCGAGGAGCTGGGCATCGATCCCGGGGACGAGCTGCGGGCGCTGCACCAGGCGGTGCTCACGGGGACGTTGTCCCCGGAGCAGGGGGCGGTGCCGGCCGGTGGGCCGGTGGGTTCCCACCCGTTCCGCTGGGGGCACCTCCCGGCGGTGGCCGGGGGAGGAACGACTGGCCACCAACCGGCGACGTGCCCTGCTCCACCTGCCGATTTCACCGGGCGGGAGGGGGAGGTCGAAGAGGTGGGCGCCGCCCTGCGCGCCGGGCACGACGTCGTCGTCACCGGAGCGCCCGGTACGGGGAAGTCCGCGCTGGCGCTGTGGGTCGCCGCGCACCTCGCCGGGGACTTCCCCGACGGCCGGCTGCACGCGGACCTGCGCACCGCCCAGGGCACGCCCCGCGAACCCGCCGAGGTCCTCGGCCTGTTCCTCGGCGCCCTCGGCGTCGCCCCCGACCGGCTGCCCGCCGGCGCCGACGAGCGCGGGCAGCTCTACCGCACGCTGCTGGCCGGCCGCCGCGTCCTGGTCGTCCTCGACAACGCCGCCGAAGACGCCCAGGTCCGGCCGCTGCTTCCGGGTGCCGGCCCGAGCCGCACCCTGGTGACCGGCGTGCGTGCCTCGCTCGCCGCCCTGGAGGGCGCCCACCTCGTGCGCCTCGGCCCGCTGGAGCCCGCCGCGGCGGTGGGGCTGCTCGCCGCCGTCGCCGGGCCCGCCCGCCTCGCGCAGGACCCCGAGGCGGCCGCGCGCATCGCCGAGTACTGCGACCGGCTGCCCCTGGCCCTGCGCATCGCCGGAGCCCGCCTGGCCGCCCGGCCGCACTGGCCGGCAGCGAGGCTCGCCGCCCTCCTCGCGCCCGAGCAGCGCCGGCTCGGCGAACTGCGCCTGGGCAGCCTGGACGTACGGGCCGCCCTGCGCACCGAGCTCGACCGGCTGCCCGCACCCGCCAGGCGCGCCTTCGCCGTGCTGGCGGCGGCCGGCCTGGAGCAGCTGGACGCCGCCGATGCCGCCGCGCTGCTGGACACCGGCACCGACGACGCCGAGGAGCTGCTGGAGGAACTGGCCGACGCGGCACTGCTGGACGGCTGGCCGCTGTACCGCTGCGCGCCTTTGGCCCGCCTTCTCGGGCAGGAGGAGCATTCCGCCCCGGTCCTCGCCTCTTTCTGAACGATCTCCCTTTTTCCCGCTCGCCTTTCGCGGGCCGGCCGCCTTTCGGCGCCGGCCCGCGAAGGCATTTCCGCGGTCCCGGCTCAGCCGCAGCCACCCGCGTGGGAGTCGTCGAGCCCGTAGTACTCGCGGGGATTGTCGAACTTCCCCTGCGCCGCGAGCTCGGTGAGCGCGTCGACGTACTGGGCCAGCAGTTCGGCCCACGGCGCCGCATTGTCACGCAGCAGGGACTCCTGGGTCAGGGACGCCTGCTGCTCGATCTCCTTGAGGAACTCGAGCGGGTGCTGAACCTGGGCAGGGGCGTTCTGTGGGTTGTTCATTGCTCCTCCTCCGTATGGGGCCGGGCCCCTCTCAGGTCCCGCATCCACAGATTCGGCCCCGCTCCTGTACGGGATCGGGCGTCCTTCCGTACCGCTTTCCATAGCCGGGTGGAGGAGGAATACAGCTTTCGTACAGGCCGCTGGAAAAGCCTGCCCGCATGGGCGATCTCATCGAAAACGTCGTCGTGGCCGGCGGCGGGCGCGACGCATGGACCGCGGCCGTCCGCCTGGCCGGCGCACTGGGCGGCACCGTCCGCATCACCGTCCTCGACCCGGCACCGGGCCCCGGACCTGCGGGAATCGAGGCAATCGAAGCGGCCCGGCTCGCCCCCGGCGTCCAGCAGGCGCTCTTCGACGGCACCGGGGTCCTGGAGCGCGAGTGGATGCGCGCGTGCGACGCCTCGTTCGACGTCGCCACGCGGTACGTCAATTGGCGCACCCCGCACGCGGCGAGTGCCGTGCCGCACATGCTCGCCAGCGGATGGGCCGACCAGTTCTACCGCCCGTACGCGGAAATGCCGCTGTGCGAGGACGTTCCGCTGATCGACCACTGGCGTACGCGCCGCCATCACGGCGAGACGCTCGAACCGTTCGACTACGCGTGTTTCCGCGAGCCCCCGCTCATGGACGCGCGGAAATCACCGCGCTGGCTGGACGGGCGTGCCGCACTTCCCTACGGCTGGCACGCCGACGCCCATTTGTTCACCGCGTTCCTACGGAAACTGGCGACCCGTACCCTCGGCGTGCGGCGCATCACCGGCGTGCCGCAGTCCGCCGAACGCGACGCACAGGGAATGCTGACCGCACTGCACACGACGGACGGCCTGCGCGTCGAAGGGGATTTCTTCCTCGACTGCACCGGGGAACAACGCCTGCTGATGTCCGGCATCCTCGACGAACCCTTCGTTCCCGCACAGGACGCATTGCTGTGCGACAGCGCCGTCGTCGTCACCACCCCCCATGACCCCGCGGCCGGCATCGAGCCGTACACCACCCTCGTCGCCGTCCCCGAGGGCTGGGCCTGGCGCACGCCGCTGGCCGGCCGCGTCGTCACCGGACTCGTCCACGCCGGGGACCTCACCGGACCCGACCGGGCCGCCCGGCGCCTGTGCGCGCTGTGGGGGCCCGACCCGGCCCGCGCCACCGTGCGCCACGTGCGCCTGGCCACCGGCCGCAGCCACCGCTCCTGGGTGGGGAACTGCGTCGCGCTGGGCGCCGCCTCGTACGCCCTGGAACCGCTGCCCGGCGCCGGCCCGGCCGACGTCCTGGGCGCCGTGGACCTGCTGGTGCGCGACTTCCCGGCCATGGCCGGCCGCGAGGCCCCGGCCGCCCGCTTCGAGCAGGCCCTCGCCGAACGCTTCGCCCGCGCCCGCGACCTGGCCCGCCTGCACTACGCCACCGGCCCCCGCACCGACGCACCCCTGTGGCGCGCCCAGCAGGCCCTGCCGCCCTCGGCCGCCCTGGCCGGGAGCACGGCCGCCTACCGCGCCGGTCTGACGCCCGCGCCCGACGAACTCCCGTACTACGCCCTGCTCGCCGCCGCGGCCACGAGCCGCCCGGCCCCCTGCCCCCCGCTCGCCCACCGCCCCGACTCCCGCCGCGCCGCGCAGGAGCACTTCAGCCGCGTCCGGCGCCAGCAGCGCATCCTGCTGGAGACCCTGCCGTCCGCCGACGCCTACCTGCGACGGCTGCACGGCCTGCCCTCCCGGCAATTCCCGCTGCTGCATGAAGCTGCCACGATGCTCGGTTCCGGCGGTGGCTTCGCCCTAGCCTGACCGGCGACCTACCTCGAGGGAGCCGTGATGACCCGACTGGCCGCCGCTGCGACGGACGACATATCCGTGACCTTCCTCCTCGTCCTGGCGGCCGGCGTCGCCCTCGGCGTCATCGTGCTCGGTGTCTCCGCCGCCTCGCGCCGGCTGCTGGGCATCAGAGTGGGGCCGCTGCGCGCCTTGTCGGCCGGTCTGGTGGGGCTGGCCATGCTCACCGTCTCCGGGGAGGTGATCCGCGGCGAGGACAACCGCGGCGTGCTGACCTTCCTGCAGTTCGCCCTGTCCCTCTTCGCCGCCATGGCCGCGCTCGTGCTCGCCGAGGTCTTCGTGCCGCACGGCAGCTGGGCCCGCCCACTGCAGGCGGTCCGGGGCCTGGGCGACCGCCTGGCCCGGGTGCGCCGCTACTCGCAGATCAGCCGGATCTTCGTCCGGCACGGGCTCGGCCGGCTGGCGCGCGGCCGCTCCGGCTGGGAACGCGCCCTGGAACCGGGCGAGTTCGGCGAGCGCTCCGCCCGCTCGCTGCGGCTGGCGCTGGAGGAGTGCGGCGGTGCGCTCATCAAGCTCGGCCAGGTCCTGTCCACCCGGCGCGACCTGCTGCCGCCGCACTTCATCGACGAGCTCAGCCGGCTGCAGTCCGACGTGCCGGCCGCGCCCTGGCCGGAGGTGGAGGCCGTGCTCCGCAAGGAGCTGGGCAAGCCCGTCGACGAGGTCTTCGAGTGGATCGAGCACGTGCCGCTGGCCGCCGCCTCCATCGCCCAGGTGCACCGCGCCCGGCTGGCCGGCGGGCCCACCGTCGCCGTCAAGGTGCAGCGTCCCGGCATCCGCGAGACGGTCGAGCGCGACCTCGACATCGTGCTGACCGTCAGCCGGGGCCTGGCCGCCCGGGCCCGCGCGGCCCAGGCCATGGGCCTGCGGGAGCTGGGCGACGGTTTCGCCGAATCGGTGCGCGAGGAGCTGGACTTCCGCGTCGAGGCCCGCAACGCCAGCGCGGTGGCGGACGCCTGCGACGGCCATGCCCCCGAGGCGCCGGTGCGCATCCCGCGCGTCTACTACGAGTACACCTCGGCCCGCGTCCTGGTGCAGGAGTGGCTGGACGGCGTCACCCTCGACCGGGCCGGCAAGCTGGCCGACCGGGAGGGCTGGGACCGCGAGAAGCTGGCCCGCAGCGCCTTCGACGCCATGCTCCACCAGATTTTGCGCGTGGGCACCTTCCACGCCGATCCGCACCCGGGCAACCTGCTGCTGCTGACCAGCGGGCACATCGGCATGCTGGACTTCGGCTCCGTCGGCCGGATCGACCCCTCCGTGCGGCTGGCCATCCAGGAACTGCTGATCGCCGTCGACCGCGGCGACCCGGCCGGGTTGCACGACGCCCTGCTCAGCCTCCTGGGCACCCGGGCCACCACCGACGACGAACTCATGCCCGACCCGCTGCTGCTGGAGCGGGAGCTGGGGCGCTTCATGGCCCGGCACCTGAGCGCCGGGGCCCAGCCCGACACCGAGATGTTCACGGCGCTGTTCCGGATGCTCGCGCGGTTCGGCCTCGCGGTGCCGCCCGAGGTGGCGGCCGTCTTCCGGGCCCTGGCCACCGTCGAGGGCACCCTCACCCGGCTCGCCCCCGGCTTCAACATGCTCGAGGAGGCCCGTTCCTTCGCCATGGCGATGCTCACCGACCGCCTCGGGCTCGGCGGCCGGCGCGGCACCCCGGGCGGGCCGGGCGCCGAGCGGGCGGCCGGGTTCGTCCCGCCGGCCTTCTCCTCGCTCGCGCAGGGCGCCGCGCAGGAGTTCCTCTCCGTCCTGCCCATGCTGCGCCGGCTGCCCCGGCGGGCGGAGCGGATCAGCGCCTCCTTGGAGGAGGGGCGGCTGGGCGTACGGGTGCGGGTGCTCGCCGACGAGCGGGAACGGCGCTTCGTCTCCGGCCTGATCCACCAGGTGACCATCACCCTGGTCGCCGCCTGCACCGGGCTGATGGGGGTGGTCCTGACCGTCTTCGGCACCGGCCGCGGCCCGCGCCTGACCAAGGAGCTGGAGCTCTTCCCCGTCCTCGGCTACCACATGCTCGCGGTCAGCGCGATCCTCATGCTCAGGGCGCTGTACACGGCGATGCGGCGGCCCGCCTGACCGGTGCCGCCGCCCCTCGCCCCGCGGTCCTCACCACGTCACCGGCAGCTCCACCAGCGGGCGTACGACCACGTTCTGCTGGTAGCGCAGCTCGGCCGGGTCCACGGCCAGCCGCACGTCCGGGAAGCGCTCGAAGAGCCGCCGGGCGGCGATCTCGGTGATCACCTTGGCCAGGTGCGCGCCGGAGCAGTAGTGGATGCCGAAGCCGAAGCTCAGGTGGGCCGGCTTGGGCCGGTCCAGGTCGAGGCGGTCCGGGTGGTGGGGGAACTGCGCGGTGTCACGGTTGGTCGACATCACGCAGATCACCACGACCTCGCCGGCCGGGATCGTCACCCCGCCCAGCTCCACCGGCTCGGTGGTCACCCGCTGCAGGGCGTTGCCGATCGGGCTCACGTACCGGATCAGCTCGTCCATCGAGGCGCCCCAGCGGCCGGGCTCGG
Source organism: Streptomyces sp. NPDC049585 (assembly GCF_040675615.1). NCBI lineage: Bacteria > Bacillati > Actinomycetota > Actinomycetes > Kitasatosporales > Streptomycetaceae > Streptomyces > Streptomyces sp. NPDC049585. The sequence continues at coordinate 53,333 of NZ_JBFAPE010000010.1, forward strand.
CCAGCAGCCGCGTGCGCTCCGCCGGATGGGTCAGCAGCGCGGCCAGCACCCCGCCCACCAGGCTGGCGGTGGTGTCGTTGCCACCGGTCATCAGCGCGAAGCCGGTGGAGAGGATCTCGGTGGGGGTCAGCCGCCGCTCCTCGTCCGCGTGGATGAGCGCCGAGAGCAGGTCCTCGCCCGGCTCGCGCTCCTTGCGGGCGATCAGCTCGGACATGTACCGCGACAGTTCCTGGATGTTGCGGTCCAGCGCCCCCGAGCCGTCGGTGGGGGAGTACGTGCGCAGCGCCGCCGACCAGCGCAGGAAATCCGGCCAGGCGTCCGCCGGCACGCCCATCAGCTCGGCGATGGTGATCACCGGCAGCGGATCGGCGTACCCGCCGATCAGATCCGCCCGGGGCCGGCCGGCCAGCTTCTCCAGCAGGTCGTCGGCGATTTCCTCGACGCGCGGCCGCAGCGCCTCCGCCCGGCGTGGCGTGAAGGCGAAGCTGATCGCCCGGCGCAGCGGGGTGTGGCGCGGCGGCTCCAGGTTGGCCAGGTGGTTGGCCTCCTCCGGCGGCGGCGTCATCGTCCGCCCGGTGCGCTGCGACATCAGCCGGTAGTGCACATGGATGTCACGGCTGAGCCGCGGGTCGGCGAGGGCGGCCTTGGCGTCGTCGTACCGCGTGACCACGAAGGCCCGGCTGCCGTCCGGAAGGGACAGCTCGCGCACGGGGCTCTCGCGGCGCACGTATTCCAGGACCGGATACGGATTCTGGGTGAACTCGTTCGTCAGCATCCAGTATTTGGAGAGGGTCCGGGTGCCTGTCATGCGCGTCCTTCCGAGCGTCGCCACGGGACGTGTCCCATCGCCGGAACGCTAGGCGCGCTCTGCCGATCGGTGCAGGCGCGCATCGAAAAGTTCGATGCGCGCTGGGGGCGCCGCTCGCCTACCCGGAACAATCTCTGCCGTTTGGCAGATGTGGCTCCATCGGCCCGCTTCTAGTCTCCATTTCACCGTCCGAGGTCGAACACCGTGGGGAGTGTGAGTCGTGTGACCGCGACTGTTTCCACCAAGCGCGCGATCGCCGCCCGAGCAGTCGGCGTAACGAAGCTGTACGGAGAGGGAGAGGCACAGGTGGCCGCCCTGCGAGGGGTGAGCGTCGACATCACCGCCGGTGAATTCACCGCGGTCATGGGCCCCTCCGGGTCCGGCAAGTCGACGCTGATGCACAGCCTGGCCGGCCTCGACACCATCACCGAAGGCGCGGTCTACATCGGCGACGCCGAGCTCAGCGGGATGTCCGACAAGGAGCTCACCAAGCTGCGCCGCGGCCGTATCGGCTTCATCTTCCAGCAGTTCAACCTGCTGCCCACGCTCACGGCCGAGGAGAACATCCTGCTGCCGCTGAAGATCGCCGGCCGCAAGCCCTCGCCCGACTGGTTCGACCGGGTCGTGGAGACCGTCGGCCTCGGCCAGCGCCTGGGCCACCGGCCCACCGAACTCTCCGGCGGCCAGCAGCAGCGCGTCGCCTGCGCCCGCGCCCTGGTCGGCCAGCCGGAGGTCATCTTCGCCGACGAGCCGACCGGCAACCTGGACTCCACCTCCGGTGCCGAGGTGCTGAAGTTCCTGCAGCACTCGGTGCGCACGCTGGGACAGACCATCGTCATGGTCACCCACGACCCCGTCGCTGCCTCCTACGCCGACCGCGTCATTTTCCTGGCCGACGGCCGGATCGTGGACGAGCTGCGGGAGCCCACGGCCGACGCCGTCCTGGACATGATGCGCACCCTCGACGTCAAGGGCCGGTGACCGGCGTGCTGAGCGCAACACTCAAGAGCCTGCTCTCCCGCAAGCTGCGGCTGCTGCTGTCGGGCCTGGCCGTGGTGCTCGCGGTGATGTTCGTCTCCGGCGCCATGGTCATCAAGGACACCCTCGGCCGCTCCATCGACGCCCAGTTCGCCGGCGCGTACGACGACATGGACCTGCACGTCGCGCACAAGCCCAAGATCGAGGCGGGGGCCGCCGACGATGCCGCGGTCATCCCCCCGGCGGACGCGGCCACCGTCGCCCGCGTGGCGGCCGTCGGCGGCGTCGGCAAGGCCTACGGCCTGGTCAAGGCCGAGGGCGCCCGGGCCCTGGGCAAGGACGGCAAGCTCGTGCCCTCCACCGGCGGCCCCCGCTACGGCGAGGCCTGGCGCGGGGAGAGCTCGCTGCTGAAACTGCGCGAGGGCCGCGCCCCGCGCACCGAGGACGAGGTCGCCGTCAACGCGGCACTGGCGAAGAAGGCCGGCTACCGCGTCGGCGACCGGATCGGGGTGCTCACCAGCGAGCCCCGCCAGTCCTTCACCGTCGCCGGCATCTTCGGCTACTCAGGGGAGCGCGACTCCATCGGCGGCGAGCAGACCGTGGCCTTCACCGAACCGGTCGCCCAGCGCCTGGTGCTCGGCAAGGCCGGCGGCTTCTCCGGCATAGCCGTCGACATCGCCCGCGGCACCTCCGCCGACGGCGTCAAGGAGGCGCTGGACAAGCAACTCGGCGACGACTACCAGGTCGTCACCGCCGAGGAGCTGGCCAAGAAGGACTCGGAGAAGTCCCGCGGCATCCTGGACATGATGAACACGCTGCTGCTCGGCTTCGCCGGCGTGGCGGTCCTGGTGGGCATCTTCCTCATCGTCAACACCTTCTCCATCATCATCGCCCAGCGCCTGCGCGAACTCGCCCTCCTGCGGGCCATCGGCGCCAGCCGCAAGCAGATGATCGGCTCGGTGCTGCTCGAATCCTTCGTCGTGGGCCTGGTCGCCTCCGCCGTGGGCCTCGCCGCCGGCATCGGCATCGGCGCGGCCGGCGCGGACATGCTGGCCGGTACGACCGACGGGCTGAAGGTCGCCTCCCTCGGGGTGCCCACCGGTGCCGTGGTCACCGCCTTCGCGGTCGGCATCGTCGTCACCGTGCTCTCCGCCCTCTTCCCGGCCCTGCGCGCCTCCAAGGTCCCGCCCATCGCGGTGATCCGCGCCGCGGCCGTGCCCGACGGCAAGCATCGCAAGCAGACCTGGACCGGCGCGATCCTCCTCGGCCTCGGCGTGCTCCTGCTCGCCCTCGGCCTCTTCGGCTCCAGCGGTATCGGCACCATCCTCACCGGGGTGCTCCTCGCCTTTGTCGGCATCGCCCTGCTCACCCCGCTGATCAGCCGGCCCACGGTGTGGGCGCTCGGATCGCTGTTCGCCCGGTCGGTGCCGGGCGAGCTCGGCCGCGCCAACTCCGCCCGCAACCCGCGCCGCACCGCGGTCACCGCCTCGGCGATGATGATCGGCGTGGCCCTGGTCACGGCCATCAGCACGGTCGCGGCCTCCTCCGAGAGCAGCATCTCCAAGGACATCTCCCAGGACCTCAAGGCCGACCTGGTGGCCATGGGCGACGGCGGATCCGCCGGCTCGGCGGCCATCGACCCGGGCGCGCTCACCCGCGCGGCCCAGGTGCCGGGCGTCACGACCGTGGCCGCGGCGATGTTCGACACGGCCACCGTGGGCAAGGACACCGCCACGGTCGCCGGCTGGCAGGACTGGGCCAGCGCCCGTAAGGTCCTCGGCCTGCGCACCCAGGACGGCAACATCGACACCCTGGCCGCGGGAACGGTCGTGATGAACGCCAAATCCGCCGAGGACCACGGCGTCAAGGTCGGTGACCGCATCACCGTGCAGCTGCAGCGCGGAGAGGCGCACACCTACCGCCTCGCCGGCACCTTCCACGACTCCGGCCTCGCCAACAGCGTGGTCGTGCCCTTCACCGACGCCCAGGCCGGCTTCAAGGCCAAGCTGCCCTCGCAGGCGTTCTTCGAGCTCGCCGGCAACGCCGACGTCTCCGAGGTCCAGCCGAAGATCGAGCAGCTGCTCAAGGACAGTCCCGAGGTCTCCGTGCAGACCAAGGGCCAGGTCATCGAGAGGTTCAGCAGCGGATTCGCCATGATGCTCACCATCGTCCAGGCGCTGCTGGGCGTCGCGATGCTGATCGCGGTCCTCGGCATCGTCAACACCCTGGCCCTGTCCATCCTCGAACGCACCAAGGAAATGGGCATGCTGCGGGCCATCGGCCTCAGCCGCGGCCAGACCGTCCGCATGATCATGACGGAGTCGGTCGTGATCTCGCTCTTCGGCGCCGTCCTCGGTGTCGTCGTCGGCGCAGCCCTCGGACTCGCGGTCGCCCACGCGATGAAGGACCAGGGCGTCACCGAGCTCGCACTGCCCTGGGGCCAGATGATCGCCTACCTCGTCGGAGCCGCCGTGGTCGGCGTCATCGCCTCCATCGCGCCCGCCCGCCGCGGGGCCCGGCTGAACGTCCTGACCGCCATCAGTCACGGCTGACACCACGCGCCGCACCCCACGAAAAAGCGCCCCGGCAACGAAGGTTGCGGGGGCGCTTCGGCGTCTTCGGCACACCACCGACGACCGGACGGCAGCTTCCTGCATCATCCATTGCCCCCGGTGCCCAACCGATGTGACATGGAGGCGAATTCACGGCCCCGCATCCGGCCACCGGCAACACCGCGAAACCGGTCGGGGCCCGCTCAAGACAGGGGGCCAGATGCACGAGCGGGAGTTCCGGGCTTTCGTGTCCGTGGCGGAGATCGGCAGGATGGACCAGGCCGCAAAGGTCCTGGGCTATTCGCAGCCCGCCATCAGTTACCAGATCAAGTGCCTGGAGCAGATGCTGGGCACCAAACTCTTCGTCCGCGATTCGACGGGAGCCCGGCTCACCCGTGAGGGGCGCATGATCCTGCCGTCCGCCAGGGCCGTACTGGCCCTGATCGACAGCATGAAGGGAGTATGCGCGGCCTGAGACGGCGCGGCCTGGCCGGCAACCTCAGCCCGCCAGGCCGCTGTCCCACACCCAGGCCGCGATACCGACCCGATTGCGCACGTCGAGCTTGCGCTGAATGTTCGCGACATGCGTCTTCGCGGTACCGGCCGAAATGAACAACTCGCTGCCGATCTCCGCGTTCGTGAGCCCCTTCGCCACCAGCCGGGCGATCTCCGTCTCCCGCTCCGTCAGCGCCTCCAGCGGCTGCGCCACCTCCTTGGGCGACGGGCTCTGCAGGTGCTTCAGCAGCCGCACCGTGATCGACGGGCTGATCATCGTGTCACCGGCCACCGCCGCCCGCACCGCCTCCACCAGCAGCGCCGGACCCGACCGCTTCAACAGGAACCCGCAGGCACCGTTGTGCAGCGCCGTGTGCACGTATTCGTCCAGGTCGAAGGTGGTCACCACCACCACCCGCACCGGATCGGCGACACCGGGGCCGGCCAGCCGGCGGGTGACCTCCAGACCGTCCAGGCGCGGCATGCGGATGTCGGCGAGCACCACGTCCGGGCGCAGCCGGACGGCGAGTTCGACGGCCTGCAGGCCGTCCGCCGCCTCGCCCACCACCTCCATGTCGGGCTGCGAATCCAGAATCAACCGGAAACCCACACGAACGGCTTCCTGGTCATCGGCGAGAAGTATGCGAATGGTCACGGTGAGCACCGTATCCGCAGAAAGCAGCGGCCAACCACCGGACCGTATTCAAAGATTCTCAACGGGCTTCGCCACCCCATTCGGCCACTGACAGCATCAGGACGGATACAACTCCCCTCCGGAACCAGGTGAGTGAAAGTGGTGAGTGCTCGTGGCTCACGCCGCAAGACGTAGAGCGCTGGTGGCGACCGCGGTGACCGCGGCGCTGTCCGGCACGCTGCTCGGGGCGCAGGCCCCCGGAGCGGCCAGGGCACCGGCCGGTGCCCCCTCGAAGGTGGCCCTGCCCCGCACCGCACCCGGCGGCCCGACCGCCCCCGCCTGGCCGGAGGGCACCTTCGACGCCGCCCCCGCGGCCGCCGGCGGCGGCCCGGCCGCCCCGGCCCCCGCCGGGCCCGCGGACGCGGCCACCCTGACCGACCCACGGCCCGAACTGGCCGCAGCCCCGCAACAGGGCGCCGTGGCCTACGAATTCGTCCTCGGCGCCGGCGAGACGCCCCGCAGCGGACAGGTCACCTCCTCCGGCTGGCTGCCGGCCCCCCGCTGGCGCATACCGGCCGGCCTGCTCAAGGACGGCGCCACCTACCGCTGGACCGTACGCGCCAAGGACCGCTCCGGGCGGGCGGGCACGGACGCGCCCGCCCGCACCTTCACCGTCAACGAGCGGCTCGGTGCCGCCGCCCCCGGCGGCCCGGTGGCCACCGACACCCTCGGCCCCGTCACCGTGGGACTGGCCACCGGCAACGTCTCGATGTCCGTCGCCACCCCGCAGGTGGCCACCGGCAGCGGCCCCCTGGGCGCCACCTTCACGTACAACTCGCAGGCGGCCGCCGCCTCCGCCGGACTGACCGGCAGCTACTACGCCGGGGACGCGGACGGCGGCATCGGCGCCCACGAGAAGCCGGCGGCCCGGCGCACCGACGCCCGGGCCGACTTCCGCTGGGACGCCGAACGGGCGCCCTATGACGGCGCGCAGGCCGGCGCCGCGTTCCGCGCCCGCTGGAGCGGCACGCTGCGCGTGCCCGCCGACGGCCGCTTCCGGCTCGGCGGCACCTACGACGGCGGCGTACGGATCCTGATCGACGGCAAGGCGGTCCTGGACGACTGGGCCGGCAAGGGCGCCGGCGACAAGGTCGCCTACGGGCGCACGGTCACGCTCAGGGCCGGCCACGCGTACGACCTGACGGTCGAGTACCGCCACCGTGCAGGCGGCGGCCACGCCGCCCTGTGGGCCACGGCCGCGGGCCACAGCGCGCCGGTCCCGGCGTCCTGGCTCCAGCCGTCGGCGGCGATCCTGCCGCCCGGCTGGACGGTCACCCCACCGCCCGGCTCCGCGTCGGGCGGCTCCGGCGCCGCCGCCCTGCCGGGCGGCTTCGCCGCCGCAGCGGGCGCGACGCCGGGTGCGGCGGCCGCCGCGGTGATCGGTGCGGCGATCGGCGCCGGAGGCCCGGCGGGCGGCAGCCCGGGTACGGGCCAACCGGGCGGCTCCGCCGCGGGGCTCGGCACTGCCGCCCTGCCGGGCGCCGCCGCCGGCGCGGGGGCGCCCCAACCGGGCGCTGCAGCCCTGGGCTTCGGGATCGCCGCCCCGACGGCGGGAGCGGCTGCCCCGGTCGGCTCGGCTGCCCGGGCCGGCCGCCCGGCCGCGGGCCGGGTCACCGACGCCTCGGCGGGCGCGGCTGCCTCGGCCGGGCGGTCGGGCTCCGGGACCGCAGCCGGCACTGGCGCCGCCGCCGGCCGTACCGCCGGCGCCTCGCCGCAGGCGCTCGGCGCCGACTCCGGCGGCGTCGTCTTCCACTTCGCCGGTGAGCGCGAGTGCGCCCCGGGAAGCGGCGCCCCCGCCGGGTACCTGTGTGCCGTCTCCGTGCCCGGTGCCGGCGACACGCATCTGTTCTACCGGGACGGCAAGCTCGTCCGCATCGTCAATCCCGGCGACGAGACCACCGACCTCGGGTTCTCCGCCGACCACCGGCTCACCTCCGTGCGGCCTTCGCTGGTCATGGACTGGATCGCCGTGGACCGCGGGCGGCGCGACACCGACGCCGCGGCGTACCGCATCGAGTACGCCGCCGGTTCCGCCGCCGCGACCTCGCTGACCGGGCCCGACCCCGAGGGCGTGTCCGGTCGCGCGGACCGGCGGCCCCATCACGCATACCGCTACGCCGGTGGGACGGCGGAGGTCGCCGTCGCCGGTGCGACCGGCCCGCAGGGCTGGAGTCGCAAGGTGACGCAGGACGCCGCGGGCCGGGTCGCCGCCGACACGGACGCGACCGGGCGCACGACCCGGTTCGCCTGGACGGCCGCCGACCAGCCGTCCTGGCGGGAGGACGCCGCCGGCCGGCTGACGACCACGGTCTACAACGAGGCCGGCATGCCGGCCGGTGCGTACGGGCCGGGGCCGCGCAGGTGCTTCGGCGAGGACCTGCGCCCGCTGAGCCCGGCCCCGGAGGGCTGCGCGAAGGTGCCGGCGCAGACGACCGCGCTGGACCCGGCGGGGATGACCACCGAGCGCGCCGACTCCGACGGGGTGCCGCGCCTGGTGACGCAGACCCGCCTGGACCAGACCGGGATGCCGGCCGCCCTGGTCACCGACCCGGAAGGGCTGGCCCTGACGACCCGGTACGAGTCGGAGGCCTCCGGCCGCCCGGTCGCCGAGATCGCGCCGGACGGCACCCGCAAGTCCTTCGCCTACTACGGGGCGGGGGAGAGTGTCGACAACCCCTGCACGAAGCAGGACGATCCGGCCCCGCAGCGCGGCCTGCCGAAGTCGATCACGCTGCCGGCGTCGGCCACCGGCTCGGCGCGCGTGGAGAAGTTCGTCTACGGATCGCGCGGCCTGCCCGTCGCGGTGAACTTCGCCGGCCCGGACTGGACGTGCGTGCAGTACGACGCGCGCGGCCGGATCAGCCGGATGTCCATGCCCGGCAACCCCAGCCTGCCGGCGTGGACCGTGACCTACGACAGCGCCTCCGGCGGCGATCCGCTGACCGTGAAGGCCGTGCAGCACGACCACTTCATGACCAACACCGTCGACCTGCTGGGCCGTGCCGTGCGCTACACCGACGGCGTGGGCACCCGCACGGAGACGACGTACGACCGGGCCGGCCGCATGGTCCGCCAGCGGGTGACCCCGCCCGGCGACGGTGACGCGGCGCAGGTGGAGGAGGTCCGCCGGGACGCGGCGGGCCGCACGCTCGCGGTGGCGCTGGACGGCAGGACGCTGGCCACCGCCGAGTACGACGCGGCGGGCCAGGTGCACCGGGTGCGCTACGGCAACGGCTCCGCGCTGGGCGTGGAGCGCGACGAGGCCGGCCGGATCACCGGCAAGAACTGGACGCTCGCCGACGGCACCGCGCTGCCCGCGCGGGTGACCCGCTCGCAGTCCGGGACGGTGGTGGCGGAGTCGGTGCCCGGGGCGGAGCCCTCCGCATTCCGCTACGACGCCGCGGGCCGCCTCGTGCACGCCCGCATCGCCGGCCACGAGTACGACCGCGACTTCACCTCTCCCGCACCCGCCGAGTGCCCCAAGGGCACCCGGGCCAACGCGGGGACCAACGGCAACGTGGTGCGCACCACGGAGCGCACCGCCAAGGGCACCACGGTCACCGGCTACTGCTACGACGACGCCGACCGGCTGCTCGCGACCACCGGCGAGAACCCCCTCACCGGCACGACGTACGCCCTCAACGGCCACCTCACCGGCTACACGGCCGCCGGCACCCGGCAGACCCAGCGGCAGGACGCCGCCGAGCGCTACCTCGGCGCGGGCGTGACCGGGCCCGGCGCGGCGGACGTCGTCTACACCAAGGACATCGCCGACCACGTCATGGCCCGCACGGCCACCACTGCCAAGGGCACCGACCGGCAGCTCTACGGGCACACCGACATGGCCAGGACCGCCCCGGACCTGGTGCTCGGCGCGGACAAGCGGCTGCTGACCCGCGTGGTGGAGCTCCCCGGCGGGGTCCTGCTCTCGGCGAGGCCGGCCGCGGCGCGCGGCGCCGGCCGGACCACCTGGAGCTACCCGACCGTGCACGGCGACGTCTTCCTGACCGCCGGGGACGACGGCCGCCGGACGGGCGACGTCTACCGGTACGGCCTGTACGGCGAGCCGCTGCGCCCGGACGGCAGCACCGACCCGCAGCACGTGCCGGACAACCTGCCCGGCGACTTCGACTACGGATGGCTCGGCCGGTACCAGGTCGGCACCGAGCACCAGGGCGCGTTGTACAACGTCGTGCTCGACACCCGGGTGCTCAACCCCTCCTTCGGCCGGTTCTCCGCGCCGATCGCTGCCGGACCCTTCCTCAACCCCTACGAGTACGCGGCCGGCGACCCGGTCAACCACACGAGCATCAACGGCTACAGCCTGGACGTGGAGCAGGAATGACGACGACCATCCGCACCGATCTCGACCTCGACCAGTCCTTCACCGACGCCTCCGTCGAACTGCTGGAGCACCACGGCAGCCGCCTGGTGCGCGTGAGCCCGCGCCACGACGGCGACCACCGGGCGTGGTTCACGGCCAACGCCGCCGCCCTGCGGTCGGCGATGTACCGGCACGCCGCGGTGATGGTGAAGGGCAGCGGGCTGGCCGAGCAGGCCGAACTCGCGCAGATCGCCGAGGAGATCGGCGGCACGACCCTGGAGTACAACGAGCGCTCCACCCCGCGCAGCCGGGTGACCGGCAAGGTGTACACCTCCACCGAGTACCCCGCCGACCAGAGCATTCCGCAGCACAACGAGAGCGCCTACTCGCGCAACTGGCCGCACAACGTCTTCTTCTTCTGTGCGCAGGCCGCCGCCACCGGCGGCGAGACGCCGGTCGCCGACAGCGCCGCGGTGCTCGAGCGGCTCCCGGCCGACCTCGTCGCCCGGTTCGAGGAAAAGGGCGTCCTGTACACCCGCACCTACCGCACCGGCATGGGCCTGTCCTGGCAGGAGGGCTTCCAGACCGACGACAAGGCGCAGGTGGACAGCTACTGCGCGACCCAGGGCATCGAGACGGCCTGGGACGGGGACCTGCTGCGCACCCGCCAGCGGCGCCCGGCCACCGCCGTCCACCCGATCACCGGCCGGAAGGTCTGGTTCAACCAGGCCCACCTCTTCCACGTCGGCGCCCTGCCGGAGGCCGTGCGCGAGGGCCTGCTGGAGATCTGCGGCGAGGACGGGCTGCCCCGCAACGCCTACCTGGGCGACGGCACGCCGATCACCCAGGACGAGCTGGCCGCCATCCAGGGCGTCTACGCCGAGACGACGCTGGCCGAGCCGTGGGACACCGGCGACGTGCTGATGATCGACAACATCCTCACCTCGCACGGCCGCCGGCCCTTCACCGGCGAACGCAAGGTGCTCGTCGCGATGACCCAGCGCGAGGCGTGAGATGACCCTCACCGCCACGACCGTGCCGGCGGGCACAGACCTGGCCGGCACGGACCTGACCGATCCGCAGACCTTCCTGCGGCCCAAGGAGGAACTGCGCGCCCTGTGGCAGCGGTTCCGCACGGACAGGCCCGTGCACTGGCACCCGGTGGAGGGCCGGCAGGTGCCCGGGTTCTGGGTGCTCTCCCGCTACCACGACGTGATGGCCGTCTACCGGGACAACAAGAACTTCACCTCCGAGCGCGGCAACGTCCTCGCCACCCTCCTGGAGGGCGGCGACTCCGCCGCCGGGCAGATGCTGGCCGTCACCGACGGCCGGCGCCACCGGGAGCTGCGCAACCTGCTGCTCAAGGCGTTCGCGCCGCGGGTGCTGCAGCCGGTGGTCGACGGGGTCCGGGCCCGGGCCGACCGGCTGGTGCGCGAGGCGGTGGCCCGGGGCGAGTGCGACTTCGCCCGGGACGTCGCCGAGCACATCCCGATGGCCACCATCGCCGACCTGCTGGGCGTGCCCGCCGCCGACCGCAGCTACCTGCTGTCCCTGACGAAGCAGGCGCTCAGCTCCGAGGAGGCCGGCCAGTCGGCCGAGGAGGCCGTGGTCGCCCGCAACGAGCTGCTGCTGTACTTCTCCGAACTGGCCGACGAGCGCCGGGAGGACCCCCGCGAGGACGTGGTCAGCGTGCTGGCCACCGCGCAGATCGACGGGGAGCCGCTGACCGAGCAGGAGATCGTCTTCAACTGCTACAGCGTCATCATCGGCGGCGACGAGACCAGCCGGCTGTCGATGATCTGCGCGCTGCACGAGCTGATGCAGCATCCCGAGCAGTGGCGCCGGCTGCGCAGCGGGGAGGTGGAGGTGGACACCGCCGTCGAGGAGGTGCTGCGCTGGGTGACCCCGGCCATGCACTTCGGCCGGCGCGCGGTCGCCGACGTGGAGATCGGCGGTCGCACGATCCGGGCCGGTGACGTGGTCACCCTCTGGAACAGCTCCGCCAACTACGACGAGGAGGTCTTCGCCGACCCCGGCGTCTTCGACCTCGGCCGTACGCCCAACAAGCACGTCTCCTTCGGCTACGGGCCGCACTTCTGCCTCGGCGCCTACCTGGGCCGGGCCGAGATCCACGCGCTGCTGACGGCGCTGCGCACGCACGTCGCCCACGCCGAGCCGAGTGGATCGGCCCGGCCGATCCACTCCAACTTCCTGCACGGCTACAGCAGCCTGCCCGTCCGTCTGCATCCGGCCGGGTAATCCCCCTTCCCGAGCCCACCGGACGCATCCCGGCGCGTGCCCCGCCTTCCCGGCGGGGCACGCGCGTTTTTCGTTCCTGTACAGGTCGATGCGAATTCTTCGATGGCGGACCGGCGACGGATCGAAGTTTTCCATGAGCTCGTGGAGCACTCCGACTTGATCCGTAGCGTGGGCCGGGTCGTCGATGCGTCTCATCAATCGGAGTGAATGGCACATGGCCGATCGGAATGGACTCCAATTGCCACTGACGGCCGCTCAGTACGGAATGTGGCTGGCCCAGCAGGTGAACCCGGAAAACCCGATGTACTCCATCGCCGAATGCGTGGAGATCGCGGGTGAGGTCGATGCGGCGGCCTTCGGCGCCGCCCTGCGCCGGACGGTCGACGAGACCGACGCACTGCGCGTGCGGTTCCACGACGGTCCCGACGGACCGGTGCAGACCGTACTGCCCGAGCTGGACTGGCAGTTGCACAGCCTGGACGTCAGCGACCGCCCCGACCCCGCGGCCGCGGCCGAGGAGTGGATGCGGGAGCGGGTCACGGCGCCGGTCGACCTGACGGCCGGACCGCTGTTCACCTTCGCGCTGATCAAGCTCGCCCGCGACCGCTGGACCTGGTTCAGCAAGGTGCACCACGCCCTCGTCGACGGCTACAGCTGGTCGCTGATCGCCGGCCGGGTCGCCGCCCTCTACACCGCCCTGGCCACCGGGCGCACCGCCCTGCCCGGCACCTTCGGCACCCTGCGCGAACTGATCGAGCAGGACGCCGCCTACCGCGCCTCGGAACAGTTCGCCGCCGACGGGCAGTTCTGGACCGGGCGCCTGGCAGGCGCCGGCGAGCCGGTGAGCCTGGCCCCCCGCCCGGAGCGCGTGCCCACCGACCACGTTCGGCAGGCCGGCGAGGTCGACGGCGCCGTCGCCGAGGCCCTGCGCGACCTCGCCCGCGAGGTGCGCGTCAGCTGGCCGGCCGTCGTCGTCGCCGGCATCGCCGGCTACCTGCACCGCCTGACCGGCGCCGACGACATCGTCCTGGGACTTGCGGCCGCCGCCCGCAGCGGCGCGGCGGCCCGCAGCACCCCCGGCATGGTCTCCAACGCCCTGCCCGTGCGCGTGCGCCTCCACCCGCAGGACACCGTCGCGGACTTCCTGCGCGCGGTCAGCGACGAACTGCACGGCGCCCTGCGCCACCAGCGCTACCGCTACGAGGACATCCACCGCGACCTCGGACTGGTCGGCGACCGCAAGCGGCTGTGGGGCCCCGAGGTCAACCTGATCATGTACGGCGAGCCGCTGGACTTCGCCGGCCACCCGGCCACCGTCCGCGGCTTCTCGGTCGGCCCGGAGGAGGACCTCTCCCTGATCGTCGACAACCGCGCCCCCGGCGACGGCTTCCTGATCGACTTCCATGCCAACGCCGACCTCTACACCCCCGAGACCGTCGCCGCCCATGGCGAGGCGCTCACCGGCTTCCTCGCGGCCCTCGCGGCCAGCGAGCCGGGCGCGGCCCTGGAGAGCGTCCCGCTGGCCGTCCCCGCGCAGTGGACGCCGCCGGCCGCACAGCCCGCGCAGGAGACCACGACGGCCGCGCGCGCCGCCTACCGCGCCCCCGGAACCCCGCGCGAACAGGCCCTGTGCGCCCTGCTGGCCGAGGTGCTCAAGGCCGACCGCGTCGGCATGGACGACAACTTCTTCGAGCTGGGCGGCCACTCCCTGACCGCCATCCGCCTGCTCGGCCGCATCCGCGAGGAGTTCGGCGCCGAGCTGTCCATCCGCACCGTCTTCGAGTCGCCCACCCCCGCCGGCCTGCTCGCCCTCCTGGACGGCTCCGGCACCAGCCGGCTGCCGCTCGCGCCGCTGCCCCGCCCGGCCCAACTGCCGCTCTCCCTCACCCAGCAGCGGCTGTGGCTGGTCAACCGCCTCCAGGGCCCCTCCGGCGCCTACAACATGGGCCTGGCCCTGCGCCTGACGGGCCGCCTGGACCGCACCGCGCTCGCCCGCGCCGTCGAGGACGTCCTCACCCGGCACGAGTCGCTGCGCACCTTCTTCCCCGAGACCGACGGCCGCCCCCGGCAGGAGATCCTCTCCCCGCAGGACGCCGCCCGTCAGGTCGCGCTGCAGGAGCAGGCCACCGACCCCGCCGACCTCGACGCCACCGTCGCCGCGGTCGTCGCCGAGGGCTTCGACCTCACCGCCGGCCTCGCCGTACGCCCCCGGCTGCTGGTCCTCGGCCCGGAGGACCACGTCCTGCTCGTCGTGCTGCACCACATCGTCGCCGACGGGCTGTCACTGGCCCCCCTCGCCCGCGACCTGGGCCGCGCCTACACCGCCCGTACGGCCGGCGAGGCGCCGCAGTTCGCGCCGCTGCCCGTGCAGTACGCCGACTACACGCTGTGGCAGCACGAGGTCCTCGGCGACGACAGCGACCCCGACAGCCCCCTGGGCCGGCAGCTCGCGCACTGGACGCGCACCCTCGCCGGCCTGCCCGAGGAGCTCGACCTGCCGCTGGACCGGCCCCGGCCGGGCGTGCCCAGCCAGCGCGGCGACATCGTCCGCTTCGAGATCCCGCCGGCCCTGCACGGCCGCCTCGCCGACCTCGCCCGCGCCCGCGGCGCGAGCCTGTTCATGGTGCTGCAGAGCGCGGTGGCCGTCCTGCTGAGCAAGCTCGGCGCCGGCACCGACATCCCGCTGGGCAGCGCCGTCGCCGGCCGCGGCGACACCCGCCTGGACGACCTCGTCGGCTGCTTCGTCAACACCGTCGTCTACCGCAACGACGTCTCCGGCAACCCCACCGTCGCCGAACTGATCGACCGCTCCCGCGAGATGGCGCTGGCCGCGCACGCCCACCAGGACGTGCCCTTCGAGCGGCTCGTCGAGGCGCTCAACCCCGAGCGCTCCCTGGCCCGCAACCCGCTCTTCCAGGTCATGATGGACGTCCAGACCCCGGCCGAGTCCACGCTGGAGCTGCCGGGCCTGGCCGCCACCCCCCAGCAGGTCGACCCCGGCGTCACCAAGATCGACCTGCTGTTCGGCCTCGACGAGCGGTCCGCCGGCCACGAGGCCCCGGCCGGCATCGGCGGGCGCCTGGAGTACAGCACCGACCTGTTCGACCGGGCCACCATCGAGGCGATGAGCGGCCGCCTGGTGCGGGTGCTGGAGGCCTTCACCGCCGACAGCGCCACCCGCGTCGCCGACATCGACGTGCTGACCTCCGGCGAACGCCACCAGGTCACCCGCGAGTTCAACCTGGCCCCCGTGGTGGAGCCCGAGGCGCCGCTGCCCGCCCTCTTCGAGGCGCAGGCCGCCCGCACCCCCGGCGCCCCCGCCCTCGCCGAGGGCGCGCACACCTGGACGTACGCCGAGCTCAACGCCCGCGCCAACCGGCTCGCGCACGCGCTGATCGCCGCCGGCGCCGGTCCCGAGGAGCGCGTCGCGGTGCTGCTGCCCCGCTCGGCCGACCTGGTCGTGGCGCTGCTCGCGGTCCTGAAGTCCGGTGCCGCCTACGTCCCGGTCGACCCCGACTACCCGGCCGAGCGCGTCGCCTACATGCTCACCGACTCCGCCCCCGCCCTCGTCGTGGCCGCGCCCGCCACCCGCGACGCCGTCCCCGCCGGCCTGCCCGTCCTCGACGTGACCGCCGAGCACGCCACGCCCGCCCACGACGTGCGCGACGCCGACCGCACCCGGGCGCTCGACCTCGACCACCCGGCGTACGTCATCTACACCTCCGGCTCCACCGGCCGCCCCAAGGGCGTCGTGGTGACCCACCGGTCGGTGGCCGTCTACCTCCAGTACGCCCGCGAGCGCTACCCCTCGGTGGCCGGCAGCGCCCTGCTGCACTCGCCGGTCTCCTTCGACCTGACCGTCACCGCCCTGTACGCCCCGCTGATCACCGGTGGCCTGGTGCGCGTCACCGCCCTGGAGGGCCCCGGCACCGGCGCACCGCGCCCGTCCTTCCTCAAGGCCACCCCCTCCCACCTGGCCCTGCTGGGCGTGCTGCCCGAGGAGTTCGCCCCCACCGGCGAACTCGTCGTCGGCGGCGAGATGCTGCTGGGCGAGGTCGTCGACGAGCTGCGCCGGGTGCGTCCCGGGATCACGGTCGTCAACGAGTACGGCCCGACCGAGGCCACCGTCGGCTGCGTGGAGTACCGCATCGGCCCCGACGAGGACGTCCCCGGCGGTCCCGTGCCCATCGGCCGGCCCATGTGGAACTCCACCATCCATGTCCTGGACGCGGCCCTGGGGCCGCTGCCGCCGGGCGTGGCGGGCGAGATCTACATCGGCGGCGGCCAGCTGGCCCGCGGCTATCTGGGCCGGCCCGCCCTGACCGCCGAGCGGTTCGTCGCCGACCCCTACGGCCCGCCCGGCGCCCGCATGTACCGCACCGGCGACGTGGGGCGCTGGCGCGCCGACGGCGAGCTGGAGTACCTCGGCCGCACCGACGACCAGATCAAGCTGCACGGCTTCCGCATCGAACTCGGCGAGGTCGAGGCCGTCCTCGCCCGCCACCCCGGCGTCTCGCGCGCCGCCGCCACCGTGCGCGAGGACACCCCCGGCCACAAGCAGCTCGTCGGCTACGTGGTGCCCGCCGAGGGCGCCGCCCTCGACGCCGCCGACGTCCTCGCCCACGCCGCGGGCCCGCTGCCCGCCCACATGGTGCCGGCCGCCGTCGTCGTCCTGGACGACCTGCCGCTCACCCCCAACGGCAAGCTCGACCGCAAGGCCCTGCCCGCCCCGCAGTTCGAGGGCGCGGTCCAGCAGGACGCGGCGCCGCGCACCGCACTGGAGGAGACCCTGGCCGGCCTGTTCGCCGACGTCCTCGGGCGCGAGGAGATCGGCGTCGACGACAGCTTCTTCGAACTGGGCGGCGACAGCATCGTCTCCATCCAGCTCGTCGCCCGCGCCCGCCGGCTGGGCCTGCAGCTGACCCCGAAGGAGGTCTTCGAGCTCAAGACGGTCGCCGCCCTCGCCGCGGCGGTCGCCGAGGCCACGCCCTCCGCACAGGCCGCGCAGGAGGCCGGCACCGGCCCGCTGCCCGCCACGCCCGTCATGCGCTGGCTGGAGGAGCGCGGCGGCGACGCCGACGCCTTCCACCAGTCGGCCCTGATCCAGGTGCCCCCCGCCCTGGGCGAGGAGCACCTGGCCACCGCCCTGCAGGCCCTGCTCGACACCCACGACGCCCTGCGCACCCGCCGCGACCGCGGCGGCGAGCGCTGGACGTACGAGATCACCGCCCCGGGCAGCGTGGCCGCCGCCGGGCTCGTCCGCCGCGTGGACGCCGCCGGCCTCGACGCCACCACCCTGCGCGCCCTGATCGCCCGCGAGGCCCGCGCCGCCTGGGGCCGGCTCGCCCCGGACGCCGGGGTGATGGCCCAACTCGTGTGGTTCGACGCGGCAGAGGCCCCCGGGCGCCTGCTGCTGGCCGTCCACCACCTGGTCGTCGACGGCGTCTCCTGGACCGTCCTGCTGCCCGACCTGCGGGCCGCGTGGGAGGCGGCGGCCGAGGGCAAGACGCCGCAGCTCGCCCCCGTCGGCACCCCGCTGCGCCGCTGGGCGCAGCTGCTCACCGAGCAGGTGGGCAGGCGCGCGGACGAGAGCGAGCTGTGGGCCGACGTCCTGCGCCTGCCCGCCCCGCAGCTGACCGACCGCACGCTGGACGCGCAGCTCGACACCGCCTTCGCCGCCCGGCACCTGACCCACACCCTGCCGCCCGAGGTCACCGGGCCCCTGCTGCACACCGCCCCCGGCGCCCTGAACGCCGGCGTCCACGAAGTGCTGCTGACCGCCCTGACCCTGGCCGTCGAGCACTGGCGGACACGCCGCGGCCAGGACGGCGGCGACGGCCTCCTGGTGGACGTCGAGGGCCACGGCCGGCAGGACATCGCCGACGGCCTCGACCTCAGCCGTACCGTCGGCTGGTTCACCACCATCCACCCCGCACGCCTGGCCACCGGCGTCACCGACCGGGACGACGTCTGGGCCGCCGGCCCCGAGGCCGGCCGGGCCCTGCGCGCCGTGAAGGAACAGCTGCGGGCCGCGCCCGACGCCGGCCTCGGCCACGGGGTGCTGCGCCACCTCGACCCGCAGGCCGCACCGCGCCTGGCCGCCCTGGCCACCGCCGACGTGCTCTTCAACTACCTGGGCCGCAGCCCGGCCCCCGGCGGCGACTGGGGCCCGGCCCCCGAGACCGACGAGGTCCTCGCCGAGGGCGCCGACCTGCCCCTGTCCCACCTGCTGGAGATCAACGCGGTCGTCCACGACCACCCCGACGGACCGCGCCTGGTGGCCACCTGGACCTGGCCCGGCCGGCTGCTGCCCGAACCCGCCGTCCGCGAACTGGCGGACACCTTCTTCCGCGCCCTGCGCGCCCTGACCGACCACGCCGACCGGCCCGATGCCGGCGGCTGGAGTCCGTCGGACCTGGCGCTGGTGGAGCTTTCCCAAGACGAGATCGACGGCCTCGAAGCCGAGTGGAGGACGCTGTAATGACGAAGCCGGGTCCCGAGGACATCCTTCCGCTGTCCCCGCTCCAGGAGGGACTGCTCTTCCACGCGCTGTACGACGAGACCGGCGACGACGTCTACACCGTGCAGGTCGTGCTCGACCTCGGCGGTGGCCTCGACGCACCGACGCTGCGCACCACCGCCCAGGCACTGCTGGACCGCCACGCCAACCTGCGGGTGGGCTTCCTGCACCCCAAGCAGAGCCGGCCCGTCCAGGTCGTCGCCCGGCAGGCCGACCTGCCCTGGCAGGAGGACGACCTGCGCGCCCTCGACGCCGCCGGGCGCGAGGCCGAGGCGGCCCGCATCCAGGCCGAGGAGAAGGCCCACCCCTTCGACCTCGCCCGCCCGCCGCTGATGCGCTACCGCCTGCTGCGGCTCGCCGACGACTCCTGGCGCCTGCTGTGCACCTTCCACCACATCCTGCTCGACGGCTGGTCCACCTCCGTCCTGCTCGGTGAGCTCTTCGAGACCTACGCGGCCGGCGGCGACGCCTCCGTCCTGCCGCCGGTCACCCCCTTCCGCCAGCACCTGGCCCACCTCGCCCGGCAGGACCACAAGGCCGCCGAGAACGCCTGGCGCCAGGCCCTCGCCGGCATCGACGCGCCCACCCGCCTGGTGCCCTCCGACCCCGGCCGCGCCGTCGTCCACCCCCAGCAGCTGGCCGTGGAGCTGTCGGTGGCGGAGACCGAGGCGCTCTCGGCCCGGCTGCGCTCCAGCGACCTGACGTTCTCCAGCGCCGTGCACGGCTCCTGGGCGCTGCTGCTGTCGGTCCTCACCGGCCGCGACGACGTCGTCTTCGGCACCGTCGTCTCCGGCCGGCCGCCGGAGGCCCCCGGCGTCGAGCGCATGGTCGGCATGCTCATCAACACCCTCCCGGTGCGGGTGCGCCTGCACAACGGCGACTCGCTGCGCGACGTCCTGGCCCGGCTGCAGGCCGAGCACCTGGAGATGTCCGCCCACCAGTTCACGGGCATGCGCGACATCCACCGGCTCTCCGGCCACCCCGAACTCTTCGACACCTACGTGGCGTTCGAGAACTTCCCCTTCGACCTGCAGGACCTGCGCGACCTCGCCGGCGGGCTGACCATCGACGGCTTCGACGTCCTGGACGCCAACCACTACCCGCTGTGCCTGGTCTCCCACGTCCACGAGGGACGGCTGCGGCTGCTGCTGAACTACCGCCCCGACCTCTTCGACCGCGAGCAGGTGGAGGTCGTCGGCGACCGCCTGGTGCGACTGCTGCACACCCTCACCGAGGACCCCGCCCGCACGGTCGCCGGCCTGAACCTGCTCACCGAGGGCGAGCGCGAGCGTCTGGTCGCCGCCCGGGACGCAGGCCCGGCCGTCACCCCCGCCACCTTCCCCCAGCTGTTCGCCGCCCAGGTCGCCCGTACCCCCGACGCGGTCGCCGTCGAGGCGGCCGGCACCTCGCTGACCTACGCCGAACTGGCCGCCCGCACCGACGAGCTGGCCGCCCGCCTGGCCGCCCTGGGCGTGGGCCCCGAGCAGACGGTGGCCCTCGTGCTCGGCCGCTCGGTCGAGTCGGTCGTCGCCTCCCTCGCCGTGATGAAGGCCGGTGCCGCCTACCTGCCCGTCGACCCCGACTACCCGGCCGAGCGCATCGCGTTCATGTTCGGCGACGCCCGTCCGGCCGCGGCCCTGACCACCTCCGCGTACGCCGGTGCGGTGCCCGAGGGCACCCGGGCGATCCGGCTCGACGAGCCGGCCGGCGCCGCCGGTCTGCCGGTCCCCGCAGGGCCGGTGTCCCTCGCCTCGCCCGCGTACGTCATCTACACCTCCGGCTCCACCGGCGTGCCCAAGGGCGTCGTCGTCACCCACGCCGGCCTCGCCGCGTTCGCCGCCACCGAGCGCGAGCGCTTCGCCGCGGACGAGGGCAGCCGCGTCCTGCAGTTCTCCTCGCCCAGCTTCGACGCCTCCGTCCTGGAGCTGTGCCTCGCCCTGACCAGCGGCGCCACCCTCGTCGTACCGGAGCCCGGGCCGCTGGCCGGCGAGCCGCTCGCCGACGTCCTCGCCACCCGCGCCGTCACCCACGCGCTGATCCCGCCGGCCGCGCTCGCCAGCGTGCCCGCCGCCGAACTGCCCCACTTCGCCTGCCTGATCGTCGGCGGCGACGCCACCTCGCCGGAGCTCGTCGCCCGCTGGGCCCCCGGCCGCCGCATGGTCAACGCCTACGGCCCCACCGAGTCGACCGTCGCCGTCTCCATCAGCACGCCGCTGGAGGCCACCGGCCAGAACCCGCCGATCGGCGCCCCCGTGCACGACACGCGCGCCTACGTCCTCGACGGCGCCCTGCGCCTGGTGCCGCAGGGAACGGCAGGCGAGCTGTACGTCGCCGGGGCCGGCCTGGCCCGCGGCTACCTCGGCCGGCCCGCCCTGACCTCCGAGCGCTTCGTCGCCGACCCGTTCGGCGCGCCGGGGGAGCGGATGTACCGCACCGGCGACCTGGTGCGGCTGCGCGAGGACGGCCAGTTGGAGTTCGTCGGCCGCGCCGACGACCAGGTCAAGATCCGAGGCTTCCGCATCGAGCTCGGCGAGATCGAGAACGTGCTCGCCCGCCACGAGGCCGTCGCGGCGGCCGCCGTCGTCGCCCACGAGGCCCAGCCGGGCGTCAAGCAGCTCGTCGCGTACGCCGTGCCCGCCACCGGGCCGCTGGACGCCGACGCCCTGCGCGAGCACGTCGCGGCCGTCCTGCCCGAGTACATGGTCCCCGCCCTCGTCGTCACCCTCGACGCGCTGCCGCTGACCGTCAACGGCAAGCTGGACCGCAAGGCCCTGCCCGCCCCGCAGTTCGCCGCGGCCGCCGGCCGTGCCCCCGAGGGCGAGCGCGAGGAGCTGCTCGCCACGCTCTTCGCCGAGGTCCTCGGCCTGGAGAAGGTCGCCGCCGACCAGAGCTTCTTCGAGCTCGGCGGCGACAGCATCGGCTCCATCCAGCTCATCAGCCGCGCCCGCAAGGCGGGCCTGCGCTTCACGCCCCGCGACGTGTTCACCCACAAGACCGTCGAGGCGCTCGCCGCCGTCGCCACCGAGGCCACCGCCCCGGCGCGCCGCCGCGCCCCCTCCGACGGCGTCGGCGCGGTGCCCCTGACCCCGATCGTCCACTGGTTCAGCGAACACAGCGGCCCGGACCCCCGCTTCAGCCAGGCCATGTCGCTGCCGGTGCCCGCGGGCCTGGACACCGGGCGCGTCACCGCCGTCCTGCAGACCCTCCTCGACCACCACGACGCGCTGCGGCTGAAGCTCACCCGCATCGAGGACATCGGCGAGTGGACGCTGGAGATCACCGCGCCCGGCACCGTCCCCGCCGCCGCGTGCCTGCACCGCGCCGACGTCGCCGGCCTGGACGAGGACGCCCTGCGCGCGGCCGGCGAGCGGGAGTTCGCCGCCGCCCAGCAGCGGCTCGACGCCGAGGCCGGCCGCATGGTCCAGGCCGTCTGGCTGGACGCCGGGGCCTCCGCCCCCGGCCGGCTGCTGCTGGTCGTCCACCACCTGTCCGTCGACGGCGTCTCCTGGCGCATCCTGCTGCCCGAGGTCTCCGCCGCCCTTCAGGCCGCCGCCCAGGGCACCGCCTTCACCCCCGAGCCCGTCGGCACCTCCTTCCGCCGCTGGGCCCAGCACCTGACCGCGGCCGCCGGCGAGAGCGCCCGCCTGCGCGAACTGCCCCTGTGGCGCGAGATCCTGGGCACCGACGACCCGCTGCTGACCGACCGCCCGCTCGACCCGCAGCGCGACACCCTCGCCGGTGCGGCCCACCTCACCGTGCACCTGCCCGCCGAGATCACCGAGCCGCTGCTCGGCCGCGTCCCGGCCGCGTTCACCGCGCAGATCAACGACGTGCTGCTCACCGCGCTCGCCGTCGCCGTCGCCGGCTGGCGCCGCGACCGCGGCCTGGGCGAGGGCTCCGCCGTGCTCGTCGGCCTGGAGGGCCACGGGCGCGAGGACATCCTCGACGGCGCCGACCTCTCGCGCACCGTCGGCTGGTTCACCAGCCTCTACCCCGTCCGCCTCGACCCGGGTGCGGCCGCCGCGGCCGGCACCCCCGAGGCCCTCGTCGGCGCCCTGAAGGCCGTCAAGGAGCAGCTGCGGGCCATCCCCGACAACGGCATCGGCTTCGGCCTGCTGCGCTACCTCAACCCGCGTACCGCCGTGCAGCTCGCCAAGTACCCCGAGCCGCAGATCGGCTTCAACTACCTCGGCCGCATCGGCGGCGACGGCGGGGCGGGGGAGAGCGGCCTGGGCGGCGGCGCCGACGAGGCCACCCCGCTGCCGTACGCCCTGACCGCCAACGCCGTCACCGAGACCCACGCCGACGGCCCGCGCCTGGCCGCCACCTGGACCTGGCCCGGCGAGCTGCTCACCGAGGACGACGTGCGGCAGCTGGCCGAGGCGTGGTTCGCGGTGCTGCGCACCCTCGTCGAGGCCGCCGCCGAGCCCACCGCCGGCGGCCTGGTCCCCTCCGACCTGCCGCTGGTCGACCTCACCCAGGAGGAGATCGGCCGCCTGGAGAAGGCACAGCCGCACCTGAGCGACATCTGGCCGCTCTCCCCGCTGCAGGAGGGCCTGCTCTTCCACACCGAGTACGACCAGCAGGCCGAGGACGTCTACATCACCCGCCTCGCCCTCGACGTGCGCGGCGAGCTGGACACCGCGGCCCTGCGCGCCGCCGTCGCCGCCCTGCTGGAGCGGCACGCCAGCCTGCGCGCCTGCTTCCACCGCACCGCCGACGGCACGCCCGTCCAGCTGATCCCGGCCGCGGCCGAACTGCCCTGGGCCGAGCAGGACCTGTCCCACCTCGGCGAGGACGAGCAGCGCGCCGAACTCGACCGGCTGCTCGTCGCCGAGCGCGCCCACCGCTTCGACCCCACCCGCCCGCCCCTGCTGCGCTTCACCCTCATCAAGCTCGCACCCGACACCCACCGGCTGCTGTTCGCCGCCCACCACCTGCTGCTCGACGGCTGGTCGGCGCCGGTCCTCGCCGGTGAGCTCTTCGAGCTGTACGGGCGGCGCGGCGACGCCTCCGCGCTGCCGCCGATCGCCCCGTACAAGGACTACCTCGCC
Organism: Streptomyces sp. NPDC049585; assembly: GCF_040675615.1. Taxonomy (NCBI): domain Bacteria; kingdom Bacillati; phylum Actinomycetota; class Actinomycetes; order Kitasatosporales; family Streptomycetaceae; genus Streptomyces; species Streptomyces sp. NPDC049585. The sequence continues at coordinate 77,017 of NZ_JBFAPE010000010.1, forward strand.
TGGCTCGCCGCCCAGGACCGCACCGCCGCCGAGGAGGCCTGGCGCACCGCCCTGGCCGGCGTCGAGGAGCCCACCCTCGTCGCCCCCGGCGCCGCCGCCCACCCCGCGGCGCTGCCCGGCCGCATCGCCGACGAGCTGCCCGCCTCGCTGCACACCGCCCTGACCGCGGCCGCCCGCAGCCACGGACTGACCGTCAACGCCGTCGTCCAGGGCGCCTGGGGCATCGTGCTGGCCGGCCTGACCGGCCGCGACGACGTGCTCTTCGGCGAGACCGTCTCCGGCCGCCCGGCCGAGCTGCCCGGCGTGGAGTCGATGGTCGGTCTGTTCAGCAACACCGTTCCGGTACGCGTGCAGGTCGACCCCGCCGCCTCCCTCCTGCACACGCTCTCCCGCGTCCAGGAACGGCGCGTGGACCTGCTCGCCCACCACTACCTGGGCCTGGCCGACATCCAGCGCACCGCCGCCCTGCCCACCCTCTTCGACACCGCCGTCGTCTTCGAGAACTTCCCCACCGACGACCGGCAGGAGGCCCACGGCCTGGCCCTGTCCGAGGTCGACACCAAGGGCGACAACCACTACCCGCTGGGCATGGTGGTGATGCAGGACGAGCAGCACACCGTCCTCAACTGGTACTACCGCGCCGACCTGCTGCAGGAGTCGCTCGTCGGCTCCCTGACCCGGCAGCTGCGCAGCGTGCTGGAGACGTTCGTCACCGCCCCGCACACCCCCGTCGGCCGGCTCGCCCTGCTGGACGAGCAGGAGAGCACGCGCATCACGGCCGCCGCGAGCGGCGTCGCCGTACCGGCCTCCACGGCCGTGGTGCCCGAGCTGATCGAGGCCCAGGCCCGGCGCACCCCCGACGCGATCGCCCTGGCCGACGCGGCCGGAGTCGAGCTCACCTACGCCGAGCTCGACGCCCGCGCCAACCGCCTCGCCCGCCTCCTCATCGCCCGCGGAGCAGGCCCCGAGCAGCTGGTGGCCGTGGCCATGCCCCGCTCGGCCGAGCTCGTCGTCACCCTCCTCGCCGTCCTGAAGTCCGGCGCCGCCTACCTGCCGGTGGACCCGGCCTACCCGGCCGAGCGCATCGCCTACCTGCTCGCCGACGCCCGCCCCCGCCTGGTGGTGACCACCCCCGAGGCCGCCGGCGCCCTGCCGCAGAGCGGCATCGCACAGCTCGTGCCGGACGAGGAGGAGCTGTCGGCCCAGCCGGCCGCCGCCCTCACCGACGCCGAGCGCACCGCGCCCCTGACCCCCGCCCACCCGGCGTACGTCATCTACACCTCCGGCTCCACCGGCCGGCCCAAGGGCGTGGTGGTCGAGCACCGCTCCGTCGTCGACTACCTGGGCTGGACCTCCCTGGTCTACCCCGGCGCGGCCGGCCGTGCGCTGCTGCACTCGCCGGTCTCCTTCGACCTCACCGTCACCGCGCTGTTCACCCCGCTCACCGTCGGCGGCACCGTGCTGATCGCCGCCCTGGAGGAGGACGCGCAGCTCACCGGCCGCCTGGCCGCGGCCCCCGTCACCTTCATGAAGGCCACCCCCAGCCACCTGCCGCTGCTGGGCGCCCTGCCCGAGGCGTACTCGCCCGCCGGCGAACTCCTCCTCGGCGGCGAGGCCCTGCTCGGCGAGGCCCTCGCGCCCTGGCGCGAGCGGCACCCGGACGCCACCGTCTGGAACGTCTACGGCCCCACCGAGGCCACCGTGAACGCCACCGAGTACCGCATCGAGCCCGGCGCGCCCCTGCCCGCCGGCGCCGTGCCCATCGGCCGGCCGCAGGGCAACGTCCGGGCGTACGTCCTGGACGCGGCGCTGCGCCCGGTGCCGGACGGCGTGACCGGCGAGCTCTACCTCGCCGGCGCCTGCCTGGCCCGCGGCTACCTCGGCCGCCCCGGCCTGACCGCCGAGCGCTTCACCGCCGACCCGCACGGACCGGCCGGCGCCCGGATGTACCGCACCGGCGACCTGGCCCGCCGGCTGCCCGACGGCAACCTCGTCTTCGCCGGCCGCGCCGACGACCAGGTCAAGATCCGCGGCCACCGCGTCGAGCTCGGCGAGGTCTCCGCGGCCGTCGCCGCGCTGCCCGGCGTCGCCGCCCAGGCCGTCGTCGTGCGCGACGGCGGCGACGGCGGCGCCCGCCTGCTCGCCTACGCCGTGCCCGCCGAGGACACCCCGCTCGACGGTGCGGCGCTGCGCGAGCGGCTCGCGCTGACCCTGCCCGAGTACCTGGTGCCCGACGCCGTCGTGGTGCTGCCCGCGCTGCCGCTGACCGTCAACGGCAAGCTCGACCGCGCGGCGCTGCCCGAGCCGGAGTTCACGGCCGGTCCCGCCGCCCGTGCCCCGCGCACCCCGCAGGAGGAGATCCTGTGCGCCCTGTTCGCGCAGGTCCTCGACCTGCCGGAGACGGGCGTGGACGACGACTTCTTCGCCCTCGGCGGCAACTCCCTCTCCGCCGTACGGCTGCTGAGCCGGGTCCGCTCGGCCTTCGGCGCCGAGGTCGACGTGCGCGCCGTCTTCGAGGCGCCCACGCCCGCCCGGCTCGCCGCCCGCCTCGGCGGCGGGTCCGGCAGCGACCGCCCGCAGCTCGTCGCCGGGCAGCGGCCCGAGGAGATCCCGCTGTCCTTCGCCCAGCGCCGCCTGTGGTTCCTCGGCCGGCTGGAGGGCCCCTCCGCCGCGTACAACATCCCCATCGCCGTCCGCCTGACCGGCACCGTCGACACCGGCGCCCTGGAAGCGGCCGTCGGCGACGTCGTCGCCCGGCACGAGAGCCTGCGCACCGTCTTCCCCGACACCCGGGGCGTCCCGCGCCAGGAGATCCTCGCCCCGGCGGACGCCCGCGTGCCGCTGCAGACCGTGCGCACCGGCCCGCAGGAGCTCGGCGAGGCGCTGCGCGAGGAGGCCGCCCGCGGCTTCGACCTGGCCTGCGACCTTCCGCTGCGGGCCGTGCTGTTCACCGTCTCCACCACCGAGCACGTCCTGCTGCTCACCGTCCACCACATCGCCTCCGACGGCTGGTCCAACGCACCCCTCGCCCGGGACCTGTCCACCGCCTACGCCGCCCGGCACGCCGGACGAGCCCCGGCCTTCGCGCCGCTGCCCGTGCAGTACGCGGACTACACCCTGTGGCAGCAGGAACTGCTCGGCGACGAGGGCGACCCCGGCAGCCTCGCGGCACGGCAACTGGCCTTCTGGCGCGAGACCCTCCAGGGCGCACCGGCCGAGCTGGAGCTGCCCACCGACCGGCCGCGGCCGGCCGAGGCCTCCTTCGAGGGCGCCACCGTCGAGTTCACCCTCGACGCCGCCCTGCACGCCCGCCTCGCGGAGCTGGCCCGCACCCACCAGGTGAGCCTGTTCATGGTCGCCCAGGCGGCCCTGGCCGCCCTGCTCACCCGGCTCGGCTGCGGCAGCGACATCCCCGTCGGCACGGCCGTGGCCGGCCGCGACGACGAGGCGCTGGAGGAGCTCGTCGGCTTCTTCGTCAACACCCTCGTGCTGCGCACCGACGTCTCCGGCGACCCCGCCTTCACCGAGCTCCTGGGCCGGGTCCGCGCCGCCGACCTGGCCGCGTACGCCCACCAGGACCTGCCGTTCGAGCGGCTGGTCGACGCGCTCGCCCCGGTGCGCTCCACCGCGCACACCCCGCTGTTCCAGGTCTTCCTGGCCTTCCAGAACAACGCCGCGGCGCGCCTGGAGCTGCCGGGCCTGGCGGCCGAGCCCGCCGACATCGCCCTGACCTCCGCCAAGACCGACCTCGGCCTGGAACTGTCCGAGACCCTCGGCGAGGACGGCCGGCCCGCCGGGCTGCGCGGCCTGCTCAGCTACCGCACCGACCTGTTCGACGAGGACACCGCCCACTCGCTGGCCGCCCGCTACGCCGCCCTGCTCGACGCGGTCGCCACCGACCCGCAGCTGCCCGTCAGCCGCATCGACCTGCTCTCGCCGGCCGAGCGGCACCGGCTGCTGGACGAGGCGAACGACACCGCCCGCGAGGTGCCGGCCGCGACCTTCCCGGCCCTGTTCGAGGAGCGCGCGGCCGCCGCGCCCGGCCACCCGGCCGTGCTGGCCGGCACCGAGCAGCTGACGTACGCCGAGCTCAACGCCCGGGCCAACCGGTGGGCGCACTGGTTCATCGGCCGCGGCATCGGGCCGGAGGACCGCGTGGCCGTGGCCGTGCCGCGCTCGCCGGAGTGGCTCGCCCTCACCCTCGGCGTCCTCAAGGCCGGCGCCGCCTACGTTCCGGTCGACCCGGGCTACCCGGCCGAGCGCATCGCTCACATCACCGGCGACGCCCACCCGGCCCTCGTCCTGAGTCAGGCAGCCGACGGCATTGCCGCGGACGGCACCGCACCGGTTGCCGCCGTCGACGCGCCCGAGGTGCGCGAGGCGCTCGCCGCCCTGCCCGCCACCGACCCGGCCGACGCGGACCGCACCCGCCCGCTGCACCTGGACCACCCGGCGTACGTCATCTACACCTCCGGCTCCACCGGCCGCCCCAAGGGCGTCCTCGTCACGCACCGCGGCATCGCGAGCCTGGCCGGAACGCACGCCGAGCGGTTCGCCGTCGACGCCGACAGCCGCATCCTGCAGGCCGTCTCGCCCAGCTTCGACGTCTCCGTCGCCGACCTGGCCACCGCCCTGCTCACCGGCGCCACGCTCGTCCTGCCGCAGGGCCACCAGTCCCCGGCCGGCGAGGAACTGGCCGCGCTGGTCACCGAGCACGGCATCACCCACCTGCAGGTGACCGCCGGTGTCCTGGCCACCCTGCCGCGCACCGGGATGCCCACCCTGCGCACCCTCGCCGTCGGCGGCGAGGCCTGCCCGCCCGACCAGGTCGCGTACTGGTCGCAGGGCCGCCGGCTGATCAACGCCTACGGGCCCAGCGAGGCCACCGTCGCCGCCACCATGAGCCGGCCGCAGACGGGAGCGGTGCACCCGCCCATCGGCACGCCGCTGTGGAACACCCGGGCCTACGTGCTCGACGCCTTCCTGCGCCCGGTCCCGGCCGGCGTCACCGGCGAGCTCTACCTCGCCGGCGACGGCCTGGCCCGCGGCTACCTCGGGCGTCCCGGCCTGACCGCCGAGCGGTTCGTCGCCGACCCGTTCGGCCCCGCCGGCGGCCGGCTGTACCGCACCGGCGACCTGGTGCGCTGGAACGCCGACGGCGAGCTGGAGTTCGCCGGCCGCGCCGACGACCAGGTCAAGATCCGCGGCTTCCGCATCGAACTGGGCGAGATCGAGGCCGTCCTCGCCGGCCACCCCGAGGTCGCGCACACCGCCGTCAAGGTCCACCGCGACGCCACCGGCCGCGACCTGCTCGCCGCCTACGTCGTCCCGGCACCCGGCACCGCGCCCGCCACGCAGTCGCTGCGCGAGCACCTGGCGCGGCAGCTGCCCGAGTACATGGTCCCCGCCGCCTACACCACGCTCGCCGAACTGCCGCTGAGCGCCAACGGCAAGGTCGACCGCCGGGCCCTGCCCGACCCCGACCTCGCCACCCGCCCGGCCGGGCGCGCCCCGCGCGACGCCAAGGAAGAGCTGCTGTGCGAGCTCATCGGCGACCTGCTCGGCATCGCCACCGTCACCATCGACGACGGCTTCTTCGACCTGGGCGGCGACAGCATCGTCTCCATCCAGCTGGTGAGCCGGGCCCTGGAGGCGGGGCTGGAGTTCACGGCCGCCGACGTGCTGCGCCACCGCACGATCGAGGAACTGGCCGCGGCGGCCACCGGCCTGGAGCCCGCCTCCGAGCCGCCCGCGGACGACACCGGCACCGGCGAGGTCCCGCTCGGCCCGGCCGCGCACGCCCTGCGCGAACGTGGCGGCCCCGTCGGCCGCTCGGTGGCCACCGCCGTCCTCGCCCTGCCCGCGGGCACCACGCACGAGCTGGTCACCGGGACCGTCCAGGCCCTGCTCGACCACCACGACGCGCTGCGGCTGCGCCTGCACCGCCGCGCCGGCAACCTCGTGTGGAACCTGGAGGTCCGCCCGCGCGCCGAGGTCCGCGCCGAGGCCCTCGTCACCCGCGTCACCGCCGAGGGCACGGACGCCGCCGCCCGGGCCGCCCTGCTCGCCGAGCAGGAGGCCGCCGCCCGCGACGCCGTCGACCCCGAGCAGGGCGCCGCCTTGCACGCGGTCTGGCTCGACGGCGGCGCGACGCAGGAACACCGCCTGGTGCTCGCGGTGCACCACCTCGCCGCCGACACCGCCTCCTGGCGGATCCTCACCGAGGACCTGCGCACCGCCCACGGGGCCCTGGCCGCCGGCCGCACGCCCCAGCTGCCGCCCGTGGCCACCACCTACCGGGCCTGGGCCGAGGCCACGGCCGCCGCGGCCGCCGACCCCGGCCTGATCGACGAACTCGAGCCGTGGACCGAGGTCCTCGGCGCGGACACCGCGCCCCTGACCGACCGTCCCCTCGACCCGCGCCGGGACACCGCGGCCACCGCCCGCCACCTCGACGTCGCCCTGACGGAGAAGGAGACCCGCGCCCTGCTGGGCGCCGTCCCCGAGCGCTTCGGCACCGGCGTCCGCGAGGTCCTGCTGGGCGCCCTGGCCACTGCTGTCGGCCGGTGGCGCGCCGGGCACGGCCGCCCCGGCGGCAGCGCCCTCCTGGTCGCCCTCGACGCGGACGACCGCACCCTCGCGCCCGGCGACGCGGCCCGCACCGTGGGCCGCATCGGTGCCCCGTACCCCGTCCGCATCGGTGACGCCGGGCAGCCGGAGCAGGCCGGCCCGGCCGCTCTGGTCAAGCAGGTCAAGGAGCAGCTCGCCGCCGTCCCCGGCCACGGCCTGGGCCACGGACTGCTGCGCCACCTCAACCCGCAGACCGTTCCCCTGCTCGCCCCGCTCCCCGCGCCGCAGGTGCGCCTCGCCCACCGGGGCGGCTGCGCGCCGGTGCTCGCCGACGGCTCGGTGCCCCTCGACGCCACCGCTGCCGTGCGCGAGACGGCGTCCGAGGACCCGGCCATGCCGCTCGGCCACGCCCTGGACGTCGACGTCCGCGTCGACGAGCACCCCGGCGGCCCGCGCCTCGCGGCCCGCTGGACCTGGCCCGCGGAGCTGCTCACGGAAGGGGACGTCGAGGAACTGGCCGGTCTGTGGCGCGAGGCGCTCACGGCCCTCGCCGCCGACGAGTCCGCCACCGCCGGCCGCACGCCCTCGGACTTCCCGCTCGTCGACCTCGAACAGCGCGACATCGACCTGCTGGAGCGCGACGGCCGCGCCCTGGCCGACGTGCTCCCGCTCGCACCGCTGCAGGAGGGCCTGCTCTTCCACTCCCTCTACGACCAGCGCGGAGCGGACGTCTACACCGTCCAGTTCGGCCTGGACCTCGAAGGCGACCCGAGCACGGACGTCCTGCGCGCGGCCGTCGGTGCCCTGCTGCGGCGCCACGCCAACCTGCGGGCCGGCTTCGCCCACGAAGGACTGACCCGACCCGTCCAGTTCGTCCCGGCGGACGTGGAACTGCCCTGGAGCGAGACCGACCTGTCCGCCCTGGGCGAGGCGGAGCGCACCGCCGAGGTCCAGCGCGTGATGCGCGAGGCCCGCACCGAGCGCTTCGACACCACCCGCCCGCCCCTGCTGCGCTGCGCCCTGCTGCGCCTCGGCGGCGGCCGGGCCCGGCTGGTGCTGACGCTGCACCACCTGCTGCTGGACGGCTGGTCCACGCCGATCCTGCTGGACGAGCTGATGCGGCTGTACGCCACCGGCGGTGACACCGCCGGCCTGCCCGAGGTCCGCCCCTACAGCGGCTACCTCGCCTGGCTCGGCCGGCAGGACGCGGCCGCCTCCGAGCGGGCCTGGCGCGCGGTGCTCGACGACACCACCCGGCCCACCCTCGTCGCACCCGCCGACCCCGACCGGTCGGCCGTGGCCACCGAGAAGGTCTCCGTCACCTTCGGCGGCGACCTGGTCGCCGGGCTCACCGCCCTCGCCGGGCGGCACGGCACCACGATGAACACCGTGGTGCAGGCCGCCTGGGGCCTGCTGCTGGCCCGGCTCACCGGCCGCGACGACGTGGTCTTCGGCGCGACGGTCTCCGGCCGGCCCCCGCAGGTGCCCGGCATCGAGCGGATGGTGGGCCTGTTCATCAACACCGTCCCCGTCCGCGTCGGCCGCCGCCCCGGCGAGAGTGCCGCGGACGTGCTGCCCCGCCTGTGGGAGCAGCAGGTGGACCTCACCGCCCACCAGCACATCCGGCTGGTCGACCTGCAGCGCATCGCCGGCAAGGGCGAACTCTTCGACACCCTGCTGGTCTTCCAGAACATCCCCGCCGACGGCGCCGGCTTCGGCGGCGAGGAGCAGGTACGGGCGGTCGACCTGGAGATGAACGACGCCACCCACTACCCGCTCACCCTCGACGCCGGACTGGCCGGCGACCAGCTGCACTGCCGGCTGGGCTACCGCCCCGACCTGCTGACCAAGGAGGAGGCCGAGGCCGTCGCCGACGCCCTGCGCGAGGTGCTGGAGGACCTCGCCGCCGAGCCCGCGCGCCCCGCGGCCCCGGCCGGCGAGGACCCGCTGACCGCCTGGTGGGCCGGCGTCCGCGCCCGGGCCGAGAGCGGCGAGCCGACCGCAGTCGTACCGGCGAGCGAAGCGCCGGCCCGGCCGGCCGCGTCCGCCGCCGCCAAGGAGGCCGTCCTCGCCGCGCTCTTCGCCGAACTGCTCGGTGCCGAGGACGTCAGCCCCGACGCCGACTTCTTCGAACTCGGCGGCGACAGCATCGTCTCCATCCAGCTGGCGGGCCGCGCCCGCAAGGCGGGCCTGGTCATCAGCCTGCGGGACGTCTTCAAGCACAAGACCGTCCGTGCCCTGGCCAGGATCGCCCGCGAGGAGAGCACCGCACCGGCCGGCGGGGCCGGCGACGACGGTGTCGGCGACCTCGCCCCGACACCCGTCATGCACGACCTGTACGAGCAGGGCGGCCCCACCGACGCCGTGCACCAGGCCGCCCTGCTGCAGGTGCCGGCCGACTGCGACGAGCAGAGGCTGGCCGCCACCCTGCAGGCGGTCCTCGACCACCACGACATGCTGCGCTCGCGGGTCGTCACCGGCCCCGGGGGCCGGCGCCTGGAGGTCGCCCCCCGCGGCTCCGTCGAGGCGGCCGGGCTGCTCGCCCGCACCGACATCACCGGTGTGCCGCAGGAGGCGCTGATCGACGAGGTCGCCGCCGCCCAGCGCCGCTTCCAGGGCGAACTCGCCCCCGAGGACGGGGCGATGGTGCGTGCCGTCTGGTTCGACGCCGGCACCGCCCGCCCCGGCCGGCTGCTGGTCCTGGTGCACCACCTGGCCGTGGACGCGGTCTCCTGGCGGGTGCTGCAGGAGGACCTCAAGGCGGCCTGGGAGGCCGTCGCCGCCGGCCGCGAGCCCGCGCTCGAGCCCGTCGGCACCTCCTTCCGCCGCTGGTCGCAGCTGCTGACCGAACAGGCCTCCGCGCCCGCCCGCACCGCCGAGCTGGAGCTGTGGCGCACGGTGCAGGGCACCGCCGACCCGGTGCTCGGGCAGCGGCCGCTCGACCCCGCCGTGGACGTGGTGGCCACCGCCCGGCAGCTGACCCTGACGCTGCCCGACGCGGTGACGGCGCCCCTGCTGGGCCGGGTGCCCGCCCTGTTCAACGCCACCGTCGACGAGGTGCTGCTGACGGCGCTCGCCCTGGCCGTCGGCCGCTGGCGCGGCGAACGCGGCGGGCCCGGCGGGGGAGCGGTGCTCATCGGGCTGGAGGGCCACGGCCGCGAGGAGATCGCCGACGGCGTCGACCTCTCCCGTACGGTCGGCTGGTTCACCAGCGTCTACCCGGTCGCCGCCGACCCCGGCGACCTGGCGCAGGAGGAGCTGTGGTCCGGCGGCCCGGCCCTCGGCACCGCGCTCAAGCGCGTCAAGGAGCAGCTGCGGGCCATCCCGGACAAGGGCATCGGCTACGGCCTGCTGCGCCACCTCAACCCGGACACCGCGGCCGAGCTGGCCGGCCGCCCCGCGCCGCAGATCGGCTTCAACTACCTGGGCCGGTTCGCCGCGGTGGACGCCTCGGCCGCCCGCGCCGAGGACTGGGCGGCGCCGCCGGAGGCCACCGAGACCCTCGGCAGCGGCGGCGACGACGCACGGCCCCTGGCCCACGCGCTCGGCCTGAGCGCGGTGGCGCAGGACCGCCCCGACGGGGTCCGCCTCGTGGCCATCTGGTCCTGGCCCGGTGCGCTGTTCGCGCAGGCCGAGGTGCAGAGCCTGGCCGACCTGTGGTTCCGCGCCCTGGAACTGCTGGCCGAGTACGCCGACCGCCCCGGTGCCGGCGGCCTGACCCCCTCCGACGTCTCCCTGCTGGAGCTCTCGCAGGACGAGATCGACGAATTCGAAAGTGACCTGAGCTGATGGAAGGAAACAGCAAAGTGGCGAAGCCTGGATTCGTCGACATCCTGCCGCTGTCCCCCCTGCAGAAGGGCATGCTCTTCCACGCCCTGTACGACGAGCAGGGTGCGGACGTGTACGTCATCCAGATGGCGCTGGACCTGCGGCGCGAGGTGGACGCGGACGTCCTGCGCGGTGCCGTCGCCGCCGTCCTGGGCCGGCACGAGAACCTGCGTGCCTCGTTCCGCAACCGCAAGTCGGGCGAGCCGGTCCAGCTGATCCTGCGGGACGCGGAGCCGGACTGGAGCGAGAGCGACATCCGCCACCTGCCGGCCGACGAGCGGGAGGAGGAGCTGCAGCGCCTGCTGGAGGCGGACCGCACCCGCCGGTTCGACCTCTCCCGTCCTCCGCTGCGCTTCTCCCTGATCAGGCTGGCGGACCAGGAGTACCGGTTCGTCTTCACCGCGCACCACATCCTGCTCGACGGCTGGTCCATGCCGCTGGTGCTCGGCGAGCTGATGGCCCTGTACACCAACGGCGGCGACACCTCGCAGCTGGAGCCGGTCGCCCCCTACAAGGACTACCTGTCCTGGCTGGCCCGCCAGGACCGCGGCGAGGCCGAACTGGCCTGGAAGCAGGCCCTGGCCGGGGCGGAGCCGACCCTGGTGGTCGGCCCCGCCGCCGGCGCCGCGCTGCCCGAGACCCTGATCGAGCAGGTCGCGCCCGAACTGGCCCTCGCCCTCGGCGAGCGGGCCCGCGGCCTGGGCCTGACCCTCAACAGCGTCGTCCAGACGGCCTGGGGCCTGGTGCTGGGCGCGCTGACCGGACGCGAGGACGTCGTCTTCGGCGAGACCGTCTCCGGCCGCCCGCCGGAGCTGCCCGGCGTCGAGAAGATGGTCGGCCTGTTCATCAACACCCTGCCCGTGCGCCTGCGCATCGACCCGGCCCTGACCCTGGGCGAGCAGGTGCGCCGTCTGCAGGACGCCCAGGCGGACCTGCTGGCGCATAAGCACCTGGGACTTGCGGAGATCCAGCAGATCGCCGGCACCGGCCCGCTGTTCGACGCCATCACCATCTTCGCCAACTACCCCATCGACACCGACACCCTGCAGAACTCCGCCGAGGGCATCGGGGCCGTGGCGGCCACCACCGTGGACGCCACCCACTACGCCCTCAACCTGGAGGGCACCGTCCGCGGCGAGCGCATGACCGTCCGCCTGGACCACCGCCCCGACCTGTTCGCCGACGGCGCCGGGCGCGAGATCCTCGACGCCCTGCTGGCGGTCCTGGCGGCCTTCGCCGCCGACCCCGGCCGGCGCGTCGGCGAGGTGTCGCTGTTCACCGCCGGCGACCGGCAGCGCCTGATGCCCGTCCGGTCCGCCGCCCCCCGGGCGACGCAGGCCGGCGACGCCGCGGGCGACGGCCGGCCCCGCACCGGGCGCGAGGAGCTGCTGTGCCGGCTGTTCGCCGAGGTGCTCGGGGTGGAGGAGGCGTCCGTCTCCGTCCACGACAGCTTCTTCGAGCGCGGCGGCGACTCCATCGGCTCCATCCAGCTGGCGCACCGCGCCCGCAAGGAGGGCCTCGCCCTGAGCCTGCGCGAGATCTTCGAGCACCGCACCGTCGCCCGGCTCGCCGCGCTCGCGGCCACCGCCACCGCGCAGGCCGCGCCGGCCGCCGACGACGGCACCGGACCGGTGCCGCTGACCCCGGTCATGCACTGGCAGCTGGAGCAGGGCGGCCCGCTGGACGCCTTCAACCAGACCATGACCGTGCCGGTCCCGGCCGGCCTCGACGAGGCACAGGTCGGCGCGGCACTGCAGGCCCTGCTCGACCACCACGACGCCCTGCGCCTGACGCTGCGCCGCACCGGCGACGACCGGCAGCTCGAAGCCGCCGCCCGCGGCGCGGTACGGGCCGCGGACTGCCTGGTGCGCGTCGCCGCCCCGGTCACCGACGAGGCCGCCGCGGCCGCCGTACGGGCCGCCATGCAGCGGCTGGCCCCCGCCGAGGGCCGCATGCTGCAGGCCGTCTGGTTCGACGACGCGGACGGCGGCGAGGGCCGGCTGGCCCTGGTCGTCCACCACTTCGCCGTCGACGGCGTCTCATGGCGCATACTCCTGCCCGACCTCCAGGCCGCCCTCACCGCGCTGCGCGACGGCGCCGAGGTGCGCCTGGAGCCCGTCGGCACCTCCTTCCGCCGCTGGTCGCAGGAGCTGGTCAAGGAAGCCGTCAGCGAGCGCCGCACCGCCGAACTCGACCTGTGGCGCTCGGTGCTGGACACCGACGACCCGCTGCTGGCCGAGCGCCGCACCGACCCGGCACGCGACGTGGTCGGCGTGGCCCGGCAGCTGAGCCTGACCCTGCCCGCCGAGGTGACCGAGGCGCTGCTCGGCAAGGTCCCGGCGCTCTTCCACGCCGGCCCCGACGAAGCCATGCTCACCGCGCTGGCCCTGGCCGTGGCCCGCTGGCGGCGCGAACGCGACCGCGGCGAGGGCTCCGCCGTCCTGGTGGGCCTGGAGGGCCACGGCCGCGAGGAGATCGCCGAGGGCGTCGACCTCTCCCGTACGGTCGGCTGGTTCACCAGCCTCCACCCGGTCGCCGTCGACCCGGGCCCGGCCGCGCAGGACGAGCTGTTCGCCGGCGGCCCCGCTCTGGGCGCCGCGTTCAAGGCGGTCAAGGAGCAGCTGCGGGCCATCCCGGACAAGGGCATCGGCTACGGCCTGCTGCGCCACCTCAACCCGGACACCGCAGCCGAGCTGGCCGGCCGCCCCGAGCCGCAGGTCGGCTTCAACTACCTCGGCCGCATGGGCACCGCCGACGCCGCCGAGGCCGCGGCCGCCGACACCGTGCGCGTACGCGACCTCACCGGGGCCGGTGACGCCGCCATGCCGCTGGCCTACACCCTCGAACTCAACGCCGCCGCCGTGGAGCACCCCGAGGGACAGCGGCTCGTCGCCTCGTGGACCTTCTCCGGCGAACTGCTCACCGAGGACGAGGTCCGGCGTGTGGCGGAGCTGTGGTTCCAGGCGCTCACCGCCCTGGCCGAGCACGCCGCCCGCCCCGGCGCCGGTGGCCTGACCCCCTGCGACCTGCCCCTGGTGAGCGTCACCCAGGAGGAGATCGACCGGCTGGAGGCGTCCCCCGCCGGGCTCGCCGACGTCCTGCCGCTCTCCCCGCTGCAGGAGGGCCTGCACTTCCACGCCCAGTACGACGAGTCGGCCTCCGACGTCTACACCGTGCAGTCCGTCCTCGAACTGCACGGCCCGGTCGACGCCGACGCGCTGCACGCGGCCGCCCGCTCCCTGCTGCGCCGCCACGACAACCTGCGCGCCTACTTCACCGAGGGGGAAGCCGGCCGCACCCTGCAGGTCGTCCCCCGCACGGCGGAGCTCCCCTGGGCCCTGGCCGACCTCGCCGATGCGGACCCGCGGACGGCGGCTGCCCGGCTCGACGAGCTCCTGGCCGACGACAGGGCTCGGCGCTTCGACCTGACCGAGCCGCCGCTGATGCGCTGCACGCTCGTCCGGCTCGCCGACGACCGGCACCGCTTCGTGCTGACCGTGCACCACATCGCCGTCGACGGCTGGTCCATGCCGCTGCTGGTGCGCGAGCTCTTCCAGCTCTACGGCATCCACCGGGACGGCGGCGACGCCGGCGCGCTCCCGCCCGTCGCCCCGTACAAGGACTACCTCGCCTGGCTGGCCGCCCAGGACCGCGGCGCCTCCGAGGAGGCCTGGCGCACGGCCCTGGCGGACATCGAGGAGGTCACCCTCCTGGTGCCCGGTACGGCTGCCGGCGCACCGGCCGTGCCCGGGCACCGCAGCACGGTCGTTCCCGACGCACTGGCCGCCGCCCTGACCGCAGCGGCCCGCGAGCACGGTCTGACGGTCAACACCCTGGTCCAGGGTGCCTGGGGCCTGGTGCTCGCCGCCGAGACCGGCCGCGACGACGTCGTCTTCGGCGCCACGGTCTCCGGCCGGCCGCCGGAGCTGCCCGGTGTCGAGGACATGATCGGCCTGTTCATCAACACCCTTCCCGTGCGGGTGCGCACCGGCCGGGGCACCACCCTCGCCGGTCTGCTGCGCACACTGCAGGAACAGCAGGCGGGTCTCATGGCCCACCAGCACCTCGGCCTCGCCGAGCTCCAGCGCCTGGCCGGCACGGGCGAACTCTTCGACACCCTCGTGGTCTTCGAGAACTACCCCGTCGAGCAGGAGCCGCTGCAGCGCTCGGCCCAGGAGGTCGGCGTCGTCGACGCCGAGGTCCGCGACGCCGTGCACTACCCGCTGGCGCTGCTGGCCGCCCAGCGCGGCGAGCGGCTCACCGTCGACTGGTCCTACCGCCCGGACCTGCTGGACGCCGGCCGCGTCGACGCCCTCGCCGAGCGTTTCGTGGCCGTGCTGCGCGCCTTCGCCGCCGACCCGGCCACCCCGCTCGCCGCCCTCGACCTGCTCACCCCCGGCGAGCGGCACCAGGTGCTCACCGAGTGGAACGCCACCGCGCTGCAGGCGCCGGCCGAGCCGGTGACCGAGCGGTTCGCGGCGCAGGCCGCCCGCACCCCCGGCGCGACCGCCGTGGTGGCCGAGGACCGCGAGCTGACGTACGCCCAGCTCGACGCCCGCGCCGGCCGCATCGCCCACTGGCTGCGCGAGCAGGGCGCAGGCCCCGAGCGGTACGTCGCCGTACGGCTGCCGCGCACCTCGGACCTGGTCGCCACGCTGCTCGCCGTGCTCAGGACGGGCGCGGCCTACGTGCCCGTCGATCCGGAGCTGCCGGCCGAGCGCATCGCGTACATCCTGCAGGACGCCGCCCCGGTGCTCACCGTGACCGAGGAGGCGCTCGCCGGCGCCGGCCTGGAGGACCGCCCGGCCACCGGCCCGGCGGCGCGGCGCCGGCCCGGACAGGCCGCGTACGTCATCTACACCTCCGGCTCCACCGGCCGGCCCAAGGGTGTGGTCGTGCCCTCCGCGGCCATGGACAACCTGCTCGAGGCGGTCCAGGCGCACCTGCGGCTGACCCCCTCCGACCGGTTCGCCGCCGTTGCCACCGTCAGCTTCGACGTCTCCGTGATGGAGATCTTCCTGCCGCTGCTGACCGGCGCCCGGCTGGTGCTGGCGGGCGACGGCACCGCCAAGGACCCCGAGGCCCTGGCCGCCCTGCTCACCCGCACCGGCGCGACCGCCATGGAGGCCGCTCCCAGCCTGTGGCACGCGCTGGAGGCCGCCGTGCCCGACGCGCTGCGCGGACTGCACAAGGTCACGGCGGGCGAGGCGCTGCCCGCCGACCTCGCCGGCCGGCTGCTGGCCCTCGGCGGCAGCCTGACCAACCTCTACGGGCCCACCGAGACCACCGTCTACGCCACCGGCACCGCCGTCACCGCCGGCGAGCCCGTCACCATCGGCGGCCCGGTCGCCGGCACCCGCACCTACGTGCTGGACGCCCTGCTGCGCCCGGTGGCGCCCGGCGTGCCCGGCGAGCTCTACCTCGCCGGGGCCGGCGTGGCCCGCGGCTACCACGGGCGCCCCGGCCTGACCGCCGAGCGCTTCGTGCCCGACCCCTACGGCCGCGCGGGCGAGCGGATGTACCGCACCGGCGACCTGGTGCGGTGGACGGCCGACGGGCACATCGACTACCTGGGCCGCACCGACTTCCAGGTCAAGCTGCGCGGTTTCCGCATCGAGCCCGGCGAGATCGAGCAGGTGCTCGGTGCGCACGCCGACGTGGACCGGGCCGTGGTGACCGTTCGCGAGGACCGGCCCGGCGACAAGCGCCTGGTCGCCCACGTCACCCCGGCCCCCGGCCGCACGGCCGACCCCGCCGTGCTGCGGGCCCACGTCGCGGCCGCCCTGCCCGGCTACATGGTGCCCGCCGCCTTCGTCGTCCTGGCCGAACTGCCGCTGACCCCCAGCGGAAAGGTCGACCGCAAGGCACTGCCGGCGCCGGAGCAGGGCGCGCCCGCCGGCGGTACCGCCCCGCGCACGGCGGCCGAGGAGACGCTGGCCGCGCTCTTCGCCGAGGTGCTCGGCGTGGCCGAGGTCGGCGCCGACCACAACTTCTTCGAGCTCGGCGGCGACAGCATCCTCACCATCCAGCTCGTCGGCCGGGCCCGCAAGGCCGGCCTGCGCTTCAGCCCGCGCGACGTGTTCACCCACCGCACGCCGCAGGCGCTGGCCGCCGCCCTGCAGCACGAGCAGGAGACCGAGCAGGCGCAGCAGGCCGCCGCGCCCGCCCCGGGCGACGGCGTCGGGGACGTGCCGCTGACCCCGATCGTCCACTGGATCCGCGAACGCGGCGGCTCCATCGCGCACTTCAACCAGACGATGTCCCTGCCGGTCCCCCCGGGCACGGACGCCGCCCTGGTGACCGCCGCCCTGCAGGCCGTCCTCGACCACCACGACGCGCTGCGGATGACCCTCACCCGCATCGGCGAGGACTTCGGCTGGTCGCTCGAGGTCGCGCCGCCCGGCGCCGTCCGGGCGGAGGACTGCCTCCACCGCGTCGACGCGGCGAGCCTGATCGCCGCCGGACTGACCGACGAGGAGCTCGACGCCCGCGCCGTCTCCGAGGTCGCGGACGCCCAGTCCCGCCTGGACCCCGACGCCGGGGTCATGGTGCGCTGCGTGCTCTTCGACGCGGGGGAGACCGCCCCCGGCCGGCTGACCGTCGTCGTGCACCACCTGGCCGTCGACGGCGTCTCCTGGCGGATCCTGCTGCCCGACCTCGAGGCCGCCCTGGCGGCGCTCGCCGCGGGCCGGCCGGTCGAGCTGGAGCCGGTCGGCACCTCCTTCCGCGGCTGGGCCCGGCGCCTGACCGAGCTGGCCGGCGACCCGGCCCGCATGCGCGAACTCACCCTGTGGCGGGGCATCCTCGACGGCCCCGACCCGCAGCTGACCCCCCGCCCGCTGGACGCGGCCGAGGACACCTTCGGCACCGCCGCCCGGCTGAGCGTGACGCTGCCCGCCGCCGTGACCCGGCCGCTGCTCGGGCCCGTGCCCGCGCTCTTCCGCGCCGGCGTCAACGACGTGCTGCTCACCGCACTCGCCCTGGCCGTCGCCGACTGGCGCGAGCGCACCGGACGCGGCACGGGCACCGACGTCCTGATCGACCTGGAGGGCCACGGCCGCGAGGAGATCGCCGAGGGCGTCGACCTCTCCCGTACGGTCGGCTGGTTCACCAGCCTGTACCCCGTGCGCCTCGACCCCGGCGAGAGCGCCGGCGACGAGGTGTTCGCCGGCGGCCCGGCCATCGGCCGGGCGGTCAAGCGGGTCAAGGAGCAGCTGCGGGCCCTGCCGGACAACGGCATCGGATACGGCCTGCTGCGCCACCTCAACCCGCAGACGGCCCAGGTGCTCGGCCGGTACGCGCAGCCGCAGATCGGCTTCAACTACCTGGGCCGGCTGGGCGCCGTCGAGGAGGAGACCGAAGCCGGCGAGGTGGTCATCGACCACGACCTGTCGGCAGTGGCGGACGCCGCCATGGCCCTGCCGCACGCCCTCGACGTCACCGCCACGGCCGTCACCCACCCCGACGGGCCCCGGCTGGTGGCCAACTGGATCTGGGCGCAGGAGCTGTTCACCGACGACGACATCCGCGACCTGGCCCTCGGCTGGTTCCGGGCCCTGGAGGCGCTGGTCGCGCACGCCGAACGCCCGGAGGGCGCGGGCGGGCTCAGCCCCTCCGACCTCACCCTCGTCACGCTCGGCCAGGAGGAGATCGACGGCCTGGAGGCCGGCCGACCGGCCATCGCCGACGTGCTGCCGCTCTCCCCGCTGCAGGAAGGACTGCTCTTCCACGCCCTGTACGACGAGCGCGGCGCGGACATCTACACCACCCTCATGGCCTTCGACCTGAGCGGGGAACTGGACGCGGCCACCCTCAAGGCCGCGGCCGCCGCGCTGCTGCGCCGGCACGAGAACCTGCGGGCCGCCTTCCGCCCCGGAGCCGCCGGCCAGTCCCTCCAGGTCATCCCCCACCAGGTGGAGGTCCCCTGGCGCGAGGCCGACCTGTCGCACCTGGGCGACCAGGAGCGCGAACGGGAGCTCGCCCGGCTGACCGAGGCCGCCCTCGGCGAGCGCTTCGACCCGCGACAGGCGCCGCTGCTGCGCTTCACCCTGGTGCGCACCGGAGCCACGACGCACCGCCTGATGCTGGCCAACCACCACATCCTCTTCGACGGCTGGTCCGGCCCCGTCCTGTCCGGCGAGCTGTTCGAGCTGTACCGCTCCGGCGGCGACGCCGCGGCCCTGCCCCCCGTCACCCCCTACAAGGAGTACCTGGCCTGGCTCGCCGGCCAGGACCGCGCCGCCGCCGAGGAGGCCTGGCGCGCCGCCCTGGACGGGGTGGACGAGCCCACCCTGGTGGCGCCCGCCGACCCCGCGCGCGAGCCGCTGCGGCCCCGTGTCCACCAGGTCGAGCTGTCCGAGGAGGCCACGGCGGCGCTCACCGCGCAGGCCCGCCGGCACGGCGTCACCAAGAACACGGTGGTCCAGGCCGCCTGGGGGCTGCTGCTGTCCGGGCTCACCGGCCGCGGCGACGTCCTCTTCGGCGAGACCGTCAACGGCCGGCCGGCCGACCTGCCGGGCGTGGAGACCATGGTGGGGCTGTTCATCAACACCCTCCCGGTGCGCGTGCGCACCGCACCCGGCGACACCCTGCTGTCCGTGGTGACGCGGCTGCAGGAGCAGCAGTACGGGCTCCTGCCGCACAAGTACCTCGGTCTGACCGACATCCAGCGGATCGCCGGCGTGGGCAACCTGTTCGACACCTCCACCGAGTTCAGCAACTACCCCGTCGACGCGGAGAGCCTGGAGCAGACCGCCGAGGACCTGGGCATCGTCGACGCCCGCATCGAGGACGGCACCCACTACCCCCTGGCGCTGGGCGCCTCGGACAACGGCCGCACCCTCACCCTGCGCCTCGACTACCGGCCCGACCTGTTCGACGACGCCACGGCCCGTGCCCTGGGAACGCGCCTGCACGCCGTCCTCACGGAGTTCGCCGCCGACCCCGCCCGCCGCGTGGACGCCCTCGACCTGCTCTCCCCGGCCGAGCGGCACACCCTGCTCGTGGAGTGGAACGACACCGCCCACGAGGTGCCGCACGCCGGCGTTCCCGAGCTCTTCCGTGCGCAGGCCGCCCGTACGCCCGACGCCCCGGCCGTCGTCTTCGGCGCCACCACCCTGACGTACCGTGACCTCGACGCGCTCTCCGACCGCCTGGCCGGCCGCCTCGCCGCGCTCGGCTGCGGCCCGGAGACCCCGGTCGCCGTCCTGATGGAGCGCTCGGCGAGCCTTCCGGTGGCCCTGCTGGCCGTCCTGAAGGCCGGCGGCGCCTACGTGCCGCTGCGCGACACCGACCCGGTCGGCCGGCTCGCCCACGTCGTCGGCGACACCGGCGCCCCCGTCGTCCTGACCGACGGCGCCCTCGAGGAGCGCGCCCGGCAGCTGGGCACCGCGGTGCTGCGGGCCGACGAGGACACCCCGGGGCAGGCCCCGGACGTCACCGTGCTGCCCGGACAGCTCGCCTACGTGATGTACACCTCCGGCTCGACCGGACTGCCCAAGGGCGTGGAGATCACCCAGCGCGACGTCGTCGAGCTGGCCCTGGACCGCCGCTGGCGCGGCGGCGCCCACCAGCGGGTGCTGCTGCACTCCCCGACGGCCTTCGACGCCTCCACCTACGAGCTGTGGGTGCCGCTGCTCGGCGGCGGAACGGTCGTCGTCGCCCCGCCGCGGGAGCTGGACGTGGCGGGCCTGGAGCGGGTCCTGGCCGCCCACGAGGTCACCGCGCTGTGGCTGACGGCCGGTCTGTTCCGGCTGGTGGCCGAGGAGGCCCCCGGCGCCCTGGCGGGCGTGCGCGAGGTGTGGACCGGCGGCGACGTCGTCCCGGCCGCGGCCGTGCGCCGCGTGCGCGAGGCGTGCCCGGGCACCGTCGTGGCCGACGGCTACGGCCCCACCGAGACCACCACGTTCGCGCTCGGCCACGCCATCGCCCCCGACGCGCCCGTTCCCGCCCGGGTGCCCATCGGCCGGCCCCTGGACAACATGCGCGTGTACGTCCTGGACGCCTTCCTGCGCCCCGTCCCGGCCGGCGTGACCGGCGAGCTGTACATCGCCGGCGCCGGACTCGCCCGCGGCTACACCGGCCACCCGGCCCTGACCGCCGCACGGTTCGTCGCCGACCCGTTCGGCCCGGCCGGGCAGCGGATGTACCGCACCGGCGACCTGGCCCGCTGGACCGGCGAGGGCGTGGTGGAGTTCGCCGGCCGGGCCGACGACCAGATCAAGCTCCGCGGCTTTCGCATCGAGCCCGGCGAGATCGAGGACCGGCTGGCCCGCCACCCGGCCGTCGGCCAGGCCGCCGTCGTCGTCCGCGAGGACCGGCCCGGCGACAAGCGCCTCGTCGGCTACGTCGTGCTCACCGAACCGGTGGAGACCGGGGAGCTGAAGGAGTACCTCGGCGGCGAACTGCCCGACTACATGGTGCCCTCCGCCCTCATGGCCCTCGACGCCCTGCCGCTGACCGCGAACGGCAAGGTCGACCGCCGGGCCCTGCCCGCCCCCGAGTACGGCGGCGCCGCCGAGCGGCGCGCGCCGCGCGACGAGCGGGAGAGCGCCCTCGCCGCCCTGTACGCCGAGGTGCTCGGGGTGGCCGACGTCGGCATCGACGACAGCTTCTTCGACCTCGGCGGGCACTCCCTGCTGGCCACCCGGCTGGTCAACCGGATCCGCACCGCCTTCGGCGTGGAAGTGCCGGTGCGCACCGTCTTCGAGGCGTCCTCGGTCGCGGCGCTGGCCGCCCGGCTGACGGACGCCCAGGCGGCCCGGCAGCGGCTGGCCCCGGCCGAGCGGCCGCAGGCGATCCCGCTCTCGCACGCCCAGCGCCGGCTGTGGTTCATCGACGCCGTCGAGGACACCGGCGGGACGTACAACATCCAGCTGGCCGTGCGGCTGCTCGGCGAGCTGGACCAGGACGGGCTGGCGTCGGCACTCGCCGACGTGGTCGAGCGCCACGAGTCGCTGCGCACCGTCTTCCCCGCCGAGGGCGGCGTGCCGCGTCAGCGGATCCTGGGCAGCGGCGAGTACGCCGTGGCGCTCGGGCGCGAGGAGGTGAGCGGCGACGAGCTCGACGCGCGGCTGGCCGCGCTGGCCGCGCAGGGCTTCGACCTGGCGGCCGACATCCCGCTGCGGGCCCACCTCCTGCGGCTGGCACCGCGCGAGCACGTCCTGGTGCTCGTCCTGCACCACATCGCCGGCGACGGTGCCTCCCTGGCCCCGCTCGCCCGCGACCTGGGCACCGCCTACGCGGCCCGCGTCGCGGGGCAGGCGCCGCAGTTCACGCCCCTGCCCGTGCAGTACGCCGACTACGCGCTGTGGCAGCAGCGGGTCCTGGGCGACGAGCACGACCCGCACAGCCCCTTCGGCCGGCAGCTGCAGCACTGGCGCACGGCCCTGGCCGGGCTGCCGGAGGAGCTGCAGCTGCCCTTCGACAGGCCGCGGTCGGCCGAGGCCGCCAACCACGGCGGCCGGGTGGAGCTGCGCCTGCCCGACGAGGTCGCCCGCGGGGTGCACCGCCTCGCCCAGGACAGCGGCGCCAGCCTGTTCATGGTGCTGCACGCCGCCGTCGCGGCCCTGCTGCACCGGCTCGGCGCCGGCACGGACGTGCCCCTGGGCACGGTCGTCGCCGGCCGTGGCGACGAGGCGCTGGAGGAGCTCGTGGGCTTCTTCGTCAACACCCTCGTCCTGCGCACCGACCTCTCGGGCGACCCCGGCTTCCGGGAGCTGGTGGAGCGCGTGCGCACCGCCGACCTGGCGGCCTTCAGTCACCCGGACATCCCCTTCGAGCGGCTGGTGGAGGAGCTCAACCCCGTGCGCACCCTCTCCCGCAACCCGCTCTTCCAGGTCGCCGTCAGCCTGGAGAACACCGAGGAGGCCGACCTGGAGCTGGCGGGGCTGACCCTGGCCCCCCAGCCGACGTCGATGGACGTCGCCAAGTTCGACCTGTCCTTCACCTTCGGCGAGGTGCCCCGCGAGGGCGCGGCCCCGGGCATCGGCGGTGAACTGGAGTACAACACCGCCCTGTTCGACCGCACCACGGCCGAGGCGTTCGCCGACCGGCTGACGCGGCTGCTGACGGCGGCCGTCGCCGACCCGGACCTGCCCCTCGGGGCGATCGACCTGCTCTCCGGGCAGGAGCACGCCGTGCTGGACGGGACCAACGACACCGCGCGGGAGATCCCGGCACAGACGGTGCCCGCCCTGTTCGCCCGGCAGGCCGCCCGCACCCCCGGCGCGCCGGCCGTCGTCGCCGCAGAAGCCGTCGCGGAAGGAACCGGGCTCGGCTACGCCGACCTGGAAGCCCGGGCCAACCGGTTGGCACGCCGCCTCGCCGAGGCCGGCGTCGCCCCCGGCGACCGGGTGGCGATCCTGCAGGAGCGCTCGGCGGACCTGGTGGTCTCCACGCTCGCCGTGCTCAAGGCCGGAGCGGCGTACGTCCCGCTGGACGCCCGCCACCCGGTGCCCCGCCTGGAGCTGATCGTCCGGGAGACCGGCAGCCGGGTGCTGCTGACCGACCGGGCCCTGGCCGGCGTGGAGTTCCGGCACGACGCCCGCGTCCTGGTCGTCGACGACGAGGCGGAGGCCGCGGCCGTGGCCGCGCACCCCGCCGGACCGCTCGACCGCACGACGCACCCCGACCAGTTGGCGTACATCATGTACACCTCCGGGTCGACGGGTAAGCCCAAGGGCATCGGCATCACCCACCGCAACGTCGTCGCGCTCGCGGCCGACAGCCGGTGGACGACCGGCCACGAGCGGGTCCTGATGCACTCCCCGCACGCCTTCGACGCCTCCACCTACGAGATCTGGACGCCTCTGCTCGGCGGCGGACGGGTCGTGGTGGCACCCCCCGGCCAGCTGGACGCGGCGGCGCTGCGCCGGCTGGCCGGCGCCCACGGGCTGACCGCGGTGTTCCTGACCACGGCCCTGTTCAACCTCGTGGCCGAGGAGGACCCGGCCGCCTTCGGCGCTCTCGCGCAGGTCTGGACCGGTGGCGAGCAGGTCTCCCCGACCGCCTTCCAGCGGGTGCTGGACGCCTGCCCGGCCACCACCGTCGTTCACGTCTACGGTCCGACCGAGACCACGGTCTTCGCCACCTGCCTGCCGCTGCGCGCCCCGCAGCGCACCGACGGCGGCGTGCCGATCGGCCTGCCGATGGACAACCAGCGGGCGTACGTCCTCGACGACCGGCTGGCCCCGGTCCCGCCGGGCGTGGCGGGCGAGCTGTACCTGGCCGGCGCCGGCACGGCCCGCGGCTACTACGCGGCACCCGGCATGACCTGCGAGCGGTTCGTCGCCGATCCGTTCGGCCCGGCCGGGCAGCGGATGTACCGCACCGGCGACGTGGTGCGCCGCGACGCCGAGGGACGCATCGAGTTCGTCGGCCGGGCCGACCACCAGGTCAAGATCCGCGGCCTGCGGATCGAGCTCGGCGAGATCGAGTCCGCCCTGCAGGACGCACCCGAGGTCGCCCAGGTCACCGTCGTCGTCCGGGAGGACCGGCCCGGCGACAAGAAGATCGTCGCCTACGTCGTGCCCGCCACCGGCGCCGACACCTCCGGCCTGCGCGCCCGCGTCGCCCGGCGGCTGCCCGACTACATGGTGCCCGCGGCGTTCGTCCCCCTCGCCGACCTGCCGCTCAACGCCAACGGCAAGGTCGACCGCAAGGCCCTGCCCGCCCCGGACTTCGGCCCGGCGGCGGACGGGCGCGGCCCGCGCAACCCGCGAGAGGAGGTGCTGTGCGGGCTGTGGGCCGACCTCTTGAAGCTGGACCGGGTCGGCATCGACGACAACTTCTTCGAACTGGGCGGCGACAGCATCGTCTCCCTCCAGCTCACCAGCAGGATCCGTGCCGTCTTCGGCGTCGAGCTGTCCAACCGGGCGGTCTTCCAGGCCCCCACGGTGGCCTCGCTGATGGACCTCATCAGCTCCGGCGACCAGAACGAGGACTCCTTCGACGTGGTGCTCCCGCTGCGCACGGGAGGCCAGGCGCCCCCGCTGTTCTGCCTGCACCCCGTCGGCGGCGTCAGCTGGATGTACTCCGGCCTCATGCACCACATCGACGGCGACCGCCCGCTGTACGGCATCCAGTCCCGGGGGCTGGCGCGCAAGGAGGAACTGCCCTCCTCCGTCCCCGAGATGGCCGCCCACTACGTGGAGCGCATCCGCGAGGTCCAGCCGGCCGGCCCCTACCACCTGCTCGGCTGGTCGATGGGCTCGCTGCTGGCCCACGAGGTCGCCGTCCAGCTGCAGCGGCAGGGCCAGCAGGTCGCCCTGCTGGCCAACCTCGACCAGGTGCCGCTGCGCGCCGAGGACCTGGGCGGCGAATACGTCGCCGCGGACGAGCAGAAGGTCCTCATGGCCCTGCTCGACTTCGTCGGCCGCGACCCCGGCATGTTCGGCGACGGGCCGTTGGAGCACGAGAAGGTCATGGCCGTCCTCAAGGAGGAGGGCAGCGCCCTGGCGACCTTCGACGACGAGCAGATCCTGCGCATCGGCGAGGTCAACAACAACAACTGGGACCTGACCGTCGGCTACGAGCCCGACGTCTTCGACGGCGACGTCCTGCTGTTCGTGGCCACCCGGGAGGAGGACGGGAACGGGCAGGAGGGCACCAAGACCGAGCGCTCGGTGGCCCGGCTGAGCCGCTACGTCACCGGCACCGTGGAGGTCCGCGAGATCGACTGCGAGCACCGGCAGCTGCTCCAGGCCGGTCCCGTGGCGGAGGTCGGCCGCGCGCTGCGCGAGAAGCTCCGCGACACCGCCGCGTAGGACGCGCACACCCCGTGGCACCCACCCGGCCCGGCGCCGCCCGCCTTCGCGCGGACGGCGCCGGGCCGTCGCCGTGGCCGGCCCCCACCCGCGGATCTGCCGATCGGCAGATGTGCGGGCGGGCCCCGCGACGGAATGCTGGACAACGCAACGACCAAGGAGGCAGCACCATGACGCAGGTGATCGACAGCGCGTCCCCGCGGCGGGGGACCCGGACCCCGGCCGCCGTGCACCGGCGGTCCGGCTGGCCGCAGTGGATCGGCTACGCGGCCTTCGCGGCGCTGCTGGCGTACGGACTGGCCCACACCTACTGGGCCCTGGGCGGCCACGGCTTCCCCTTCGGCGCCGACGACGCCAACCCTGAGTACTCGGCCTTCGAGCACGTCGGCCGGGCCCGGCTGGCGCCCTGGCTGGCGGGGGGATTCCTGCTCAGTGCCGCGGTGGCCCTGCTGCTGGCGCTCCCCGGCCGACGCCGGATCCCCACGGGGGTGCTGCTCGGCGCCTCGGCCCTGTCGGTCACCGCGGTCTTCAGCACCCTCGCCGACTTCCGGATCCTCGGCAACCTCGCCTACGTCTTCATGCTGCGGTTCAGCGCCATCAACTGGACCGTGATCAATCAGCTGTTCGCGGTCGTCTCCGTGGCCCTGCTGGCCCTCTCCGCCGTCGCCTACCAGCGGCGCACGACCGATGCGTGCGGCAGCTGCGGGCGCACCGACTCCGGCGCCGAGTGGACCTCGCCGGCCGCCGCCGCGCGCTGGGGGAGGAAGGCCGCCTACACGGCCGTCGTCGTCCCGCTGCTGTACGCCACCACCCGGTGGGCCTGGGCCCTGGGCTACCCCCTCGGCATCTCCGACCAGCTCTGGGAGGAGGGCAAGCGCGACCACCTGTGGATCTTCGGCGCGGCCCTCGCCACGATGGGCGCCCTCGGCTCCCTGCTGACCCTGGGACTGGTGCAGCGCTGGGGCGAGGTCTTCCCCCGCTGGATGGTGGGGCTGCAGGGCAAGCGGGTGCCCATCTCCCTGGCCGTCATCCCCGCCCTGCTGGTCTCCGTCATGGTGACGATCGCCGGCATCATGTACATCCGCCTGCACTTCCAGGGATCCTTCGACAACGAGAAGGGCGACTGGGGCGCCACCGTCCCCGAGACGGTCTGGCCGGTGTGGGGCATCGCCCTGGCCACCGCGGCCCTGGCCTACTACTTCCGGCGCCGCGGGACGTGCAAGCACTGCGGACGCGGCTGACGACCCCTTCGAATTCTTCGATACGGCTTTGAGGTCGCTCCCCGCGGCTCCCTTGAATGGGGAGCGACCCGTTCCTCCCGCCGACAGACCGCCCCGTACCGGCGGCTCCCGTTCCGTCCCCCGTCGGACCGGGAGCCGCCTTCTTTTGCATGCCGCTCTCGCATGCCGCGCGCCATGCGCACCTCCTTCTCTCCCGATCGGCAGATGTGCGCAACGACCCGCGGCGGCAACCTTGTTCGTACGACAACGGATACCGTCCCCGGACGGTGAGAAGAGGAAGTCCCGTCATGGCCGATACAGCCGTCGAAGAGCCGGCCCGGAAGGATTCCGCGCACACCTCCCCGGACGCGGCGCCCCGGCGTCCCTGGTGGTCCCGGTGGCCGGACTGGTCCGGGTACCTGGTGGTGGCATGGTCCCTGCTGTACGGAGCCGCAGGCCTGTACTGGGCCCTGGGCGGCAGCGACTACCCCTTCCGCAAGACCGTCGACGACCGGGCCTCGTCCTCCCTGCTCGAACCCAGCAGCGCCACCGTGGTCGCACCCCTGATGGTGCTCTTCTGCGCCGTGGGCGCGGTCGTCGGCGTGCTGATGGTGCGCGACCGCGGCACGGGCAGGGTCCGCAAGGCGATGCTCGCCTACGGCTGGGTGGCGGCCTGCACGCTCACCTTCCTCGTCCCGGACTACTCCCTGCTCGGCCTGCTGGTCTTCTCCCCGGTGCTGGTCGTCTTCGCCTTCACCGGGGTCCCGGGCCCGCAGGAGATGGGTGACATCCTCTACTGGCACCGGATCAACCTCATGATCGTCTTCGTCGGCGGTCTGCTGTGGGTCGCCACCACGCTGGCCTACCAGCGGCGCACCGGCGGCCAGTGCCTGCGCTGCGGCCGCGGCCACCGGGCCGCGTCCGCCTGGACCGAGCCGGCCGCGGCCCTGCGCTGGGGCCGCTGGGCGGTGCGGGTGGCGGTGCTCTCCACGCTCCCGTACGACATCACGCGCATCGCCTGGTACTTCGGCTGGCCGCTCGGCATCTCCGACGCCTTCCTCAAGGACATGCAGGACACCCCGAACATGCTGGAGATGGGCCTGGCCCTGGGCATCGCCTCGACGCTGGGCAGCCTGCTGATGCACGGCCTGGTCGCGCACTGGGGCGAGGTGTGGCCGCGCTGGGTGTGGTTCAAGAAGGGCCGGACCGTCCACCCGGCCACGGCGATCGTGCCCGCCTCGATCATCGCGGTGGTGCTCATCCCGGCCGGCCTGATGGCCATTCGCGAGTTCGACTCCGGGATGTGGGGCACGCTCGGGCCGTCCATCTTCTGGGTCGTGTGGGGCCTGGCCCTGGGTGCGGCGACCTTCGGCTACTACCTGCGCCGCCGCGGCCGCTGCGCGCACTGCGGCCGGATCTGAAGCGACACCGACGCGCGGTGGCCCGGAACCCCGAGGGGTTCCGGGCCACCGCGCGTTGCGCCGTAGGTCACGTCGTGCGGCGGAAGGTGCGGATCGCCAGCGGTGCCGTGAGCGCCACCACGACCAGGCACACGGCCAGCGGGGCGAGGACCGTGCTCGTGTGCGCCCGGCCGAGGGCCAGGTCGCGGGCCGCGGTGATCGCGTGCGACATGGGGTTGACCTCGGCGAAGCCCTTCAGCCACGAGGGCAGGCCCTCGGCCGGGACGAAGGCGTTCGAGGCGAACAGCAGCACCATGTTGACGATGCCGCCGATGGGCTGGAGGGCCTCCGGGCGGCGCAGCCAGGCCGACAGCGCCATGAACACCCAGCCCAGCGACCAGCCGAGCACGACGGCGATCACGACCGCGCCGAGCGAGCCCAGCACCCCGCCGGCCGGGCCGAAGCCGAAGACGAGGGCCGCGGCGCCCAGCATCACCAGCATGTTCACCAGGTTCAGCGCGGTGTCGGCGATGCTGCGGGCGACCAGGACCGAGCCGGTGTGCACCGGCATCGCCTTGAAGCGGGCGATGATGCCGTTGTTCATCTCCGTGGTCAGCGCCACCCCGGACTTCAGCGCGGCGCTGATCGAGCCGGTCACGAGGAAGGCCGGCAGCAGGTAGTCGATGTAGCTGACCCCGGCGGGAAAGGCGGTGGTCTGGGAGACGCTCTTGAAGACCTGACTGAAGACGGTGAGCATCAGGATGGGTTCGAGCACGCCCGGCAGGACCAGCGCCGGTTCGCGCAGGGCCCGCAGCGAGCGGCCCGCCAGGACCTGGATCTGCCGCAGCACGCCGGTCCCGCCGAACTGCGGGGCCGCCGGGAGCGGGGGAGCGGTGGCGGCCGCGGAGGCCGTGCGGTCGGTGGTGAGGGTCATCGGGGCATCCCTGCGGGGTGTGCGGTGGAGTGGTTCAGGGCCATGTACACGTCGTCGAGCGAGGGCTCCGAGTAGGCGAGCCCGGCCAGTTCGGCGCCGACGTCGTCCATCGCCCGCACGACGCGGGCCAGGTCGGTGGAGTCCATGACGGGCATCGACATCCCGAGCCCCTCCTCCTCGTGCGCGGGGGCGAACCCGGCCTGTTCGAGCGCCCGGCGTGCCCGGGGACGCTCCTCGGCGCTGCGGACGGTCACGGTGACCGAGCGCCGCCCGATCCGGTTCTTGAGCTCGTCGGCGGTGCCCGACGCGATGACCCGGCCGGCTGCGAGCACGGTGATCGAGTCGGCCAGCTGGTCGGCCTCGTCCAGGTACTGCGTGGTCAGCAGGATCGTGGTGCCCTCGCGGACCAGGCGCTGGACGACGTCCCACAGGGCGCGCCGGGCGGCGGGGTCGAGCCCGGTGGTGGGCTCGTCCAGGAAGATCACCTCCGGGTGCCCGACCAGGCTGGCCGCCAGGTCCAGGCGCCGGCGCATGCCGCCCGAGTACGTCTTCGCCTTGCGGTGCGCCGCGCCCGTGAGGTCGAAGATCTGCAGCAACTCGTCCGCCCGGGCCGCCGCCTGCGCCCGCGAGGCACCCAGCAGCCGGGCGATCAGGACGAGGTTGGCGTGCCCGGAGAGCGTCTCGTCGACGGCCGCGTACTGGCCGGTGAGCCCGATGCGCCGGCGGACCTCCTCGGCCTCCCGGACGACGTCGAGCCCGGCCACCCGTACGTGCCCCGACGTCGGCAGCGACAAGGTGCTGAGGATGCCGACGAGTGTGGTCTTGCCGGCCCCGTTGTGGCCGAGCAGCCCCAGGACGGTGCCCCGGGGCGCCTGCAGGCTGACGCCGTCGAGCGCCTTGGCCGGACCGAACGACTTGGTCACGTCCGATACTTCGATCATCAATGTGTCCATGGATTTCCTTCGCTCGCTGCACAGGGAATGTGCCGCTATTCGCTCCCGGTGGCCTGGACGACGCCGTTCAGGCTCAGGCGATCGACCGGGTCCCCGTACACGTACTCGTAGGCGTTGAGGAACTCGCCCTGGGTGAAGCCGACTTCGAACCGGCCGAAGGCGGGGTTGAGCGTGCGCAGGTCCAGCACCACCGCCGCGAACGGCCCGCTGTGCTCGTAACCGCGCCGGTACTGCCCGAGCCAGCCGTAGTCGAAGTCGCCGGGCTGGTTGTCCGGTACGTGGTCGGGGTCGACCGTGCCGTCCGCCGCGAACGGCTCGCCGAAGGGGCCGTAGCGGTACAGGTCGCCCTTTCGCCTGCCGTCCTCACCGGTGACCAGGAAGACGTTCCCGCGCACGGTGGGGTGGCTGTAGGTGCCGTGCCCGCCGTACGCCGCACCCGCGGCCATGTGCAGGACGCCGCCCGGCAGCGGCACCGTCCACGTCAGCAGCCGCTTGTCGGAGCGCAGCACCAGGTCGTGCTCGGTGTCGGTGTAGGCGCTGTGGCCGTAGAGGTAGGTCTCGGTGTGCCCGGCGGTGGTGACGTCCCGGCGGATCAGGCCGTCGGCCAGGCCCTGCAGGTGGAAGACCTCGGTGCCGCCGGCCGTGCCCCCGAGGTAGCGCTCGGTGAAGTCGTAGCGCCGGGTGACCTTCGCACCGTTGTCGGTGTAGCCCGCCAGGTTGCCGTTCGGCGCGTAGGCGAAGCCGGTCAGCTGCCGCGCACCGGTGGTGGCCAGCAGCCGGTCGTCATCGTCGTAGCAGTAGCCGGTGACGGCCGTACCGGAGGCGGTGCGGTCCGTCAGGCGCACCCGGTTGCTGTTGGCCCCGGCGTCGGCCCGGGAGCCGCGCGGGCAGTCCGCGGGGGCGGGGGAGGTGAAGTCGTAGCCGTACACGTGCCCGGCCACCGACGCCTCGACGAGCCGGCCCGCCGCGTCGTAGCGGAAGCCCGAACGCTCCTCGCGGCCGTCCGGTCCGGGCGTGTGCTCCTCGGTGATCGTGCCCGACCGCGAGCGCGTCACCGTGGTGTCCAGCCGGTGTCCGTCCGCCAGCGTCCACTGCTTGCCGGTGATCCGCCCGGCGGCGTCGCGGGAGACGGCGAGGGCGGTGCCGTTGCCGTAGCGCACCGACGCCAGGCCGCCGGCCGCGTCGTAGGCGGCGACCGCCAGCGTCGAGCCGTTCAGCGAGACGTCGGTGACGCGGCCGGCGGCGTCGTGGCGCGTGCGCTTGACGCGCACGCCGTCCGTGGCGACCGGCGGTACCAGCCGCTCCTCCACGGCGCGGCCCGCGCGGTCGTAGGACGTCGTGGTCACGGTGCCGTGGGCGTCGGTGAAGCGCACCTGGCGGCCCAGCAGGTCGACGGTGCGCACCATGGTGTCGGTGGCCTCGGCCCCCCGCAGCGTCAGCGGGTCGCCGCGGTAGGCGTAGTCGTAGTCCACCGTGCGCTCGGGCAGCGCCGGCGTCCTCGGCATGCGCATCTGCACGGTCCGGCCGCGCTCGTCGTACTTCAGGCAGATCCAGCCGTCCTGACCGGTGTTCTGGGCGACCGGCACGCCGCGCGCGTTGTAGACGTTCTTGTTCACCCGGCCGGACCCGTCGGCCGGCGTCGGCAGGGTGACCGTCTTCCACAGGCCGCGCTGCGGCGCCGGGTCACTGCGCTCGGTGCAGGGGTTGTCGGCCGACTCCTCCGGCCCGAAGTAGGTGGTGACCTGCCGCGCGCCGCTGGGCAGCTCCTTGACCGTCGGCCGCAGCAGCTCGTCGAACGCCTGGCCGGTGCGCAGGGCCAGTCCGCCGGGGTCGGTCACCGTCGCGACGGGCAGCCCGTGCTCGTCCAGCCGCGTCAGCGTCGTCTGCTCCGGGACCCCGTCGGAGTCCGCGCGGACGGCGGTGATGCCACCGGGTCCGTAGGTCGTCGTGTACGCGGCGACCTTCTCGCAGCCCGCCGGGGGAGGGGTGAGCGGGCGCCGGTCGGGGCCGAAGCACGCGCGCGGGCCGGGCCCGTAGGTACCGGCCGGTGCTCCGGTGGCCGCGTCGTGGACCGTCGTCGTCATCCGGCCCGCGGCGTCGGTCACCGACGCCTGCCGGTCGTCGCCGGTCCACTCGGTGCGCACCGTGCGCCCGGTGCCGTCGGTGTCGCTCAGCACGCGTCCGGCCGCGTCGTGGGTCAGCCGGCGGGCCCAGCCCTGCGCGGTCGCCACCCCCGCCACCCGGATCTCGGTGGCGTCCGCGGTGTAGGCGTACTCGTGGCGCGGCCGCAGCGACGGCACGGCGGCGGCACCGGTGGGCTCCGGTCCCATGAGCCAGGCGGCCGCGGCCGTGTTCCCCGTGTAGCCGATCCGGTAGCGGGCGGCCTCGGTGTCACGGTGGCGCGGGTCGACACCGATCCAGTCCGACACCAGGGGCGGGCGGACGTCCGTGAGCCGGTGGTCGGCAAGGAAGCCGAAGTCGGTGACCTCCGCGCCCGGGTTGGTGATCCTGGCGAGCTTGCCCTCCCGGTACGACAAGGTCGTCCGTCCCGCTCCCGGCACGCTCACCGCGCACACGAACCCGGCCGGTGCCGAGCGGTCGGCGCACTCGGGGCTGCCCGCGTAGGAGAACCGCACGCCGCCGTTCTCGGCGGCCTCGATCTGTGCCCGCACCCCGCGCGCGGCGGCGGACCGCGCCGGGCGGGCGGAGGCCGCGGCCGGGGCGGAAACCGGCGGGAGGGGCGCTCCCGGGGCCGCCCTGCCGGTCGCCGAGCCGGTGGCCGGGCCGTTCGCCGCGCCGGTGGCACCGTTCGCCGCGCCGGCCGTGCCCTGCGCCGCGGGTGTCACGCTCCAGCCCGGCGGCAGGACCGCGCCCGACGGGGCGAGCCAGGAGGCCGGTACGGGAACCTCGTGCCCCGTCCCCCGCGCCCAGAGGGCGACCTCGCCGCCCGCCTCCGGCCGCCGGTGCTCCACCCGCACCTCGTACGCGCGGTCGGCCCGCAGCCGTATCCCCTTGCCGAACACCGGGTGACCGGTGGCGGTACCGGGGCCCTGCCAGTCGTCGAGGACCGGCCGGCCGTCGATCCACACGCGCAGGCCCCCGCCGTACGCGGCCCCCAGTTGGTACGTGCCCGCCTCCGGTACGCGCAGCCGGCCCGTCCACCGCACCCGGAAGGCGCCGCCGGGCCGGGCGTCCGGGTACGGCGCCGCCGCTCCCCAGGCGAAGTCCGGCCGGGCGTCGGTGCGCACGGCCGCCGGCCGCTCGGCGGCCGCGATGCCGGACGCCGAGTCGCCCGCGAAGTACGCCCCGGTCAGCCCGGAGGTGTCCACCGCGAGCGAGTCGTAGCGGAAGGTCGCGCCCAGCGGCCCTGCCGCCGTATTGGTCTGCGGGGTGCTCACCGAGACGGAGACGTTGCCCGTGGCCGTGTCCACCGACACCGGGCCGATCGCGTCCGCCGGGGCGGTCGCGGCGCCGGCCGGTGCCCCCAGCCGCCGGTTCACGGTGAAGGCCGAGGCCGGTCCGAAGGCGCCGACGCGGCCCCGGCCGTCGCGCACGCGCGCCGCCCAGGTGTACCGGCCGCCGTCGGCGAGCAGGCCCGCGGGCGCGCGCCACGAGGGCGTGGTGAGCCAGCCGGAGGACGTGGTCTGCCCCACCCCCGGCCTGTCGCCCGTCGAGAGCACGAACTCGTACGCCGCGGCGTCCGCGGCGCGTCCGAGCTTCAGTTCGGGGCGCGGCTGCGCCAGCACGGCACCGTCCTGCGGCCCGGCGGGGCGAGGAGCGGCGGGCGCGGACGCGCCGGGTGCCGCCGCCGGTGCCACGAACCGCCCCGCCGGCCACTCCGGGCGCACCGGCGCCCCGGCCGCGGCGGGCAGCAGCGCGACACCCGTGGCGTCCGGTCCCGCGGCAACCGCCACGGGTGGCCGGCCGCCGAGCAGGGTGACCACCATGGCCGCCGCGGCGGCGCCCGCCCCGGCAGCCCGTAGTAAACCTCGGCCTCGATCCATGTCGACTCATCACTCCCGTACCGGTGGGTGCCCCGGTGCACGGCGCGGGGCAGGGATGAGCCGGATCCTGCCGAGTGTGCGGCCCGGATTCGAAGTCCTCAGCGAATCTTCGAATATGGATCGGGGCGCCCGGTGGCCAGCGGCAGCACGGCGGTGACCTCCCAGCCGCCGTCCGGGCGGCCACCGAAGCCGAGGGTGCCGCCGAGCGCCTCGGCCCGTTCGGCCAGCCCCGCCAGCCCGCTGCCTCCCTTGCGGGCCCGCTCGCCCAGGAATCCGCCGCCTTCGGCGATGGACGGCGCCCGGTTGGCGACGCGGACGGTGAGCACCGCCGCCCCGGCCGCCGTGCCCGGCAGGACGGACACGCGCACCAGGGGCGTGGTCGGCGCGTGCCGGCGGACGTTGGTGAGCGCCTCGACCACCACCCGGTGGGCGGTGCTGGCCACTTCGCGCGGCACGCGGGCGACGTGCTCGGGCGACAGGTCGATGTCCAGCTCCACCTCGCAGCGGCCGGCGGTGCGGAACCGCTCGGCGACGTCGGCGATGTCCGGCAGGCCGTACGCCTGCGGCTGCCCCTCGGCGGCCGTGCCCGCCGGGGCGGCGGAGGTCTCCTCCGCCCCGTCGAGCATGTGCACCGTGCGGTCCATCGACCCCAGCGCCTGCAGGCCGGCGGCCTCGATCTGCTGCAGGATCGGCATGACCTTTTCCGGCTGCCCGGCCGCGACCACCTGCGCCGCCTGGGCCAGCACGACGATGCCCGACACGTCGTGTGCCACGAAGTCGTGCAGGTCACGGGCCAGTTGCAGGCGCTGGACGCGCCGGGCCTGGTGCACCGAGCGGAGCCTGCGCGACTCCTGGGCGCGCAGGTAGCCGCCGACGGCCGCGGCGGCGACGGCACCCAGGCAGAAGAAGGCGCTCTGCGCGGCGGCCTCCAGGACGGTGGGCGGCACCTGCAGCCGCAGCATCATCGTCGACGCCAGCAGGCCGAGCACGGTGCACAGCACCACCGCCTGCCGCAGGGGCGCGAAGCGGGCGACGAGGCAGACCAGCAGCAGGACGGCCGCCATCTCCACCAAGGTGACCAGGCCGGCGGGGTGTTCGTGGACCGGTGGATAGCCCACCGCGGTCCCCAGCGCGGAGGAGAGGGCGACCGCGCCGGTCACCGGCAGCAGCGGGACCCGGGCGCGCAGGCCGGCCAGGGCCAGGGTGCCCAGGACCGCCACCACCATGGGGACGGCGGCCTTCCAGCCGGCGGCCGGCCCGGCGAACACCCCGCCCACCACCGCCGCGGCCGCGAGGAGGCCGCACAGCGGGGGGAGCAGACGACGACGTAAGGAAGTGGTGGGGTTGACGACCATTCGGCCCATCCTAGTGATGGCTGTGATGTCAGTTAGCTGCCATCGGGGTGGTGGGCGCGACTCCTCTTCGAAATCTTCTCCGGGATGTTCCGTGGGAAGGGAGACCGCATGTTTTTCGAGGAGGGGACGCACATGCCCGATGAGAACCGGTCGGAACTCGACCGGCTGCTGCCGGAATGGCATTTCAGGGAGCTGCACCGCATTGCGGTGCCGGGCCCCCCGGCGCAGGTGATGCGCGCCGCGTACGCCACGACCTGGGCCGAGGCGCCCCTGGCGCGGGCACTGGTGGCGATCACCCGGGCCGACGTGTCGGCCGACCGCCGCATCGTCTCCGACTTCCTCAGCGGGATGGGCGAGGTGGTGCCGACCGGGGACGACGAGTTCCTCTTCGCCGGCGTGCAGTCCCCCTCGGACGCGCCCCGGCCACCGGGCACCCTCGCGCAGATCGTGCGCGAGAGCCGTGAGCCGGGCCTGCTGAAAGTCGGGATGAACGTCCGCTGCGCCGACGGGCTGCTCACCACGGAGACCCGGGTGCTGGCCACGGACGAACACACCCGCCGTGCCTTCGCGCCCTACTGGTACCTCATCAGGTTCGGCAGCGGGCTGACCCGCACGTCCATGCTGCGTGCCATCCGCGGGCGGGTGCTGCGGGAGCGGACGGCGCCCTGACCCGCGAGGGACCGTACCGG
The DNA here is from genome assembly GCF_040675615.1 of Streptomyces sp. NPDC049585. Taxonomy (NCBI): domain Bacteria; kingdom Bacillati; phylum Actinomycetota; class Actinomycetes; order Kitasatosporales; family Streptomycetaceae; genus Streptomyces; species Streptomyces sp. NPDC049585. The sequence goes on from NZ_JBFAPE010000010.1 coordinate 112,735, forward strand.
CCGCGGCCGCCCGCCGCCCCTCGCCGCCCGCCGCCGCCAAGAATTCTTCGATGCCCGGAAGTGACCCTGGGTGCCCGGTGCGCCCGGCGAACGTGACCGGCGGGCGGCCCGCGGCGGCCGCCGCACGCGCCCGATCTCGCGTTTGTGTGCCGCCGCCCGCCGCCCCGGGCCGGTGGCCGAAAGTCGCGCAACGCATTATTCAATTCTTCTCATTGCAATCTCTGGACCTCCCCGGGAAATCCGGACCCGGCAGCCCTTGTCGTGGTGATCGCACGCTGCCTAAGGTCGACCGCAATTGGCTGACCGCGTCATGGAGGGAAGTCTCGATGGCCAATCCATTCGAGGACGAGAACGCCGAGTACAACGTGCTCGTGAACGACGAGGGCCAGCATTCCCTGTGGCCCGCTTTCGCTGCGATCCCGGCGGGCTGGAACGTCGTGCACGGCACGGCGAGCCGCCAGGAATGCCTGGACTACGTGAACGAGAACTGGACCGACATGCGTCCGCGCAGCCTCGCCGCGGCCATGGCCGCCGAGGCTTCCTGAATCGTTTTCCGCCCACCGCCACCTTTCGCTGTCAAGGAGAAAAACCATCATGTCGACCCTCACCGATGAGCGCCGCACCGCCGTCAAGGAGATCGTCTGCGACATCCTCGAGCTCGAGGAGGACGAGGTGACGGACACCAGCCTCTTCATCGAGGACCACGGCGCCGACTCGCTGCGCGCCATCGAGATCCTGGCCTCCCTGGAGAAGGAGTTCGGTATCAGCATCGACCAGTCCGAACTGGCCCAGATGGTCAACCTGGAGCGCGTCTACCAGGTCGTCGCGGAGGCCCCCGTCCGCTGACCCGGCGCACGCTGCCGCCGATCCGCAGGTCCGAAGGTCTGAAGGGGAACAGCATGTCCGCACAACGCCCCGGTGCCGCAGCCGGGAGACGCCGGGTGGTGCTCACCGGTTTCGGCGTCATATCCAGCATCGGCATCGGTGCCGAGGAGTTCACCGCCAGCCTGCGGGCCGGCCGCAGCGGGGTCAGCCCGATATCGGTGTTCGACGTCGAGGGCTTCGCCCATGTCAACGGGTGCGAGGTCAAGGGGTTCGAGCCCGAGCGGTGGATCTCGCGCACCCCGGTCGAGGAGCTGGGGCGGGCCAGCCGCTTCGCCGTCGCCGCCGCGCGGATGGCGGTCGAGGACGCCGGCCTGGACCCCGCCGACCTGGCCGGCCGGCGGGGCCTGATCTCCGTCGGCACCACCGACGGCGAGTCCTACGAGCTCGACCGGCTGGTCGCGGCCGAACTGGCCGACGGCCCCGAGCGGATGGACCCGCAGATCGTGCGCCGGGTCTCCGCCGCCCGGCTGTCCACCACCATCGCCCAGGAACTGGAGCTCACCGACGTCGAGGCGCCCACCATCGCGACCGCCTGCTCCGCCGGCAACTACGCGATCGGCTACGGCTTCGACGCGGTGAGCTCGGGCGAGGTGGAGTACGCCCTGTGCGGCGGCGCCGACGCCATGTGCCGCAAGACGTTCACCGGCTTCTACCGGCTCGGCACCATCGCCCCCGAGTGCTGCCAGCCCTTCGACGTCGACCGCAAGGGCATCCTCACCGGCGAGGGCGCCGGCGTCCTGGTCCTCGAAAGCCTGGACTCGGCGCTGGCGCGCGGCGCCACCATCTACGCCGAGGTCCTCGGCTACGGCCTGAACTGCGACGCCTACCACCAGGTCGCCCCCAACGGCGACAGCGTCGCCCAGGCCATGGCCCTGGCCCTGGACAACGCGGGCGTGAAGCCGGAGGAGGTCGACCTGATCTCCGCGCACGGCACCGGCACCAAGGCCAACGACATCACCGAGGCCGGCGCCATCCGCAAGGTCTTCGGCGCCGCCACCCCGCGCACCATCTCGCTCAAGTCCATGCTCGGCCACACCATGGGCGCCGCCAGCGCGCTGGGCGCCATCGCCTGCGGCCTGGCCATCACCCACGGCTTCATCCCGCCCACCATCAACCACCACCGCACCGACCCCGAGTGCGAGATCGACTGCGTGCCCAACCACGCCGTCGACGCCGACCTGCGCGTCGTGCAGAACAACGGCCTCGCCTTCGGCGGCAACAACGCCATCGTCATCCTCGGCAAGTACACCGCCGGCGACCGCGCCGAGGCGGCGGCATGACGTACGCCATCACCGGCACCGGAGCCGTCGCCAGCATCGGGGCGGCGCCCGAGGAGATCTTCCGCAGCCTGTGCGAGGGCCGCAGCGGACTGGCGCCGCTGCGCGCCTTCGACCGCGACCGCTTCAACGCCCAGCAGCTCTTCGAGATCGACGACCGGCCCGCCGACGGCGTGGACGAGCCGGGACGGGCCACCCGCTTCCTGGTCGAGGCCGTCGCCCAGGCCGCCGAGGAGGCCGGGCTCGGCGAGGACCTCGCCGGGATCCCCGTCCTGGTCGGCACCGGCCTGCGCGAGCTGCGCTCGCTGGAGCTGTGGTGGCGCGACGGCGTCCCCTTCGGCGCCGACGGCCTGCACTTCGAGGCCGCCCTGCGCCACCGCTTCGGGGCCGTCGACACCCACACCTTCGCCGGCGCCTGCTCCGCCTCCCTGTACGCCCTGGCCCTCGGCTGGGACCTGCTGGAGCTCGGCGAGGCGGAGACGGTGATCGTGGCCGGCTGCGACGTGGTCACCGAGTCGATGTTCGGCCAGGCCGACCGCGTCCAGTTCGACCCGCCGCCCGCCGTGCGCCCCTTCGACAACGAGCGCCGGGGCACCATCCTCGGCGAGGGTGCGGCCGCCGTCGTGCTCACCCGCAATCCTCCCGCCGGCCGCCCGGTGCACGGTCGGCTGCGCTCGGTGGCCGTCAACTGCGACGCCCACCACCAGACCGCGCCCGAGCCGGGCGGCGTCGCCGCGGCCGTGCGCCAGGCCCACCAGCGGGCCGGGCTGACCCCGGCCGACATCGACCTGGTCGTCCTGCACGGCACCGGCACCCCGCTCAACGACCGTACGGAGGCGCTCGTGACCTCCGAGGTCTTCGCCGGCAGCCGGCCGGCGCTGACCGGCATCAAGTCGCTGACCGGGCACACCTCGGGCTCCGCCGGCCTGCTCGCGCTGGTCACGGCCCTGTCCGCGCTGCGCTCGGGCGTCGTGCCGCCGATCGCGGGCCTCGCCGACCCGCTGCCCGAGGGCGCGGACCTGCACCTGGTCACCGACCGGCCGCTGACCGCGCCGCTGCGTACCGCGCAGGTCAACAGCTTCGGCTTCGGCGGCGTCAACGCCGTCGCGATCGTGGGAGGTGCCGCATGACAACCGCCGAGACCGAGGCCGCCGTGACCGGGGCCGCCGTGACCGACGTGGCCGTGAGCGGGGTGGCGGTGGCCCTGCCCGGCGCCGCCGACCCCCGGGACCTGCTGCGGCCCGTCCCCGAGGGCGCGCCCCCCGTGGACGCGGCCGAGCGCATCGGCAAAAAGGGCCTGCGGTTCAAGGACCGCGCCACCCAGGTGGGCCTGCACCTGGCCCACGCCGCGCTCACCGACGCCGGCCTGCTCGCCGACGGCAACCTGACCGTGCCCGGCGACCGCATCGGAGTCGTCGTCAGCTCCAACCTCGGCAACGCCGACACCGTCTGCCGGGCCGTGGAGACGATCGCCAAGGAGTCCACCGGCGCCCTGAGCCCCATGGACACCCCCAACGCCTCCAGCAACATCATTGCCTCGGAGACCGCCATCCGCTACGGCCTGCGCGGCCCCAACCTCACCGTCTGCAACGGCACCGGCTCCGGCCTGGACGCCGTGCGCTGGGCGGTGCTGATGGTCCGCTCCGGCCGCGCCGACCACATGCTCGTCACCGGCGTCGAACCCGACAACGAGGTCACCCGCCGCCTGGTCGGCGGCCCCGTCGCCGACGGCGGCGCCGCCCTCGTCGTCACCCGCACGCCCACCGCCCCCGTCAAGGCCCTGCTCGGCCCCGTCGTGCGCACCGCCGATCCCGCCGGCACCGCCGGCGAACTCGGCCGGCGCGCCCCCGGCGGCCGGATGTGGCTGGCCGGCGACGGCCGGGCCGTGCCCGGCGACGCCGAGCACCTCGCCCTCGACGGCTGGGGCGAACTCTCCGGCGCCCTGGGCATCGTGCAGTGCGCCGCCGCGGCCGGCTGGTTCGCCCAGGGCCGCCCCGGGCCCGTCTACGCCCTGGCCGGCGGCGCCGGCGCGGCCCTGCTCGCCCCGCAGGAGGCGGCATGACGCGCGTGGTCCTGCTGCACGGCCTGGGCAACAACGAGATGATCTTTTCGCCCCTGGCCGCCCACTGGCGGCCGGGGACGGAGGTCCACACCCCCCGCCTGCCCTGGCACAGCGAGGGCATCGCCGCCTGGCGCCACGAGAGCGACTCGGCCGCCCGCCTCCAGGACGTCCTTCAGGCGGTGCCCGGCGGCGCCGACGTCGTGGTGGCCCACTCGTTCGCCTCCGTGGTGCTGCTGGACCTGCTCAGCCGCCGGGCCGCGGCCGGCGACCCGCTGCCCGTCGCCGGCGTCGTCCTGGTCAACCCCTTCTACCGCAGCGACGCGGACGACTTCCACTGGAACATGATCGCGCCGACCCTGGACGACTTCCCGCGCACCATGACCGAGTCCATCCGCCTGCGCACCACCGGCCGTCCCATCGACGCCGACCTGCTGGCCGACATGGCACGCCGGATGACCGAGTGGATCGGACCCTACGGCTGGCTCCGCTTCTTCGAGGCGTACCTGCGCACCCCGCTGCTGCCCGTGGCCGAGGTGAACACCCCGGCCCTGGTGATCGGGTGCGAGCAGGACCGCTCGGCCCCGGTCGCCGAGGCCCGCCACCTGGCGGCCCGGCTGCCCGCCGGCCGGGCACTGATCGAGCCCGGCTGCGGCCACTTCCCGATGCTCGAGAGGCCCGCCTGGTTCGCCGGCGCCGTGCAGGGCTTCGCCGAGCGGGTGGGCCCCGCCCCGGTCCCCCTGCCCGCCGCCGCCCCGGCGGCCGGCATCTGAACGACCCCACGCCCGACGAGAAGGAGTCCGTGATGGGCCCGACGCCCCATCCCGCCGTGACGGCACTGCTGGAGAACCCCACCACGGGGCGGCTGCGCCCCGGCTTCGAAGGCAACAACATCAGCTTCGCCATCGGCTTCAAGCACATCAGCTACCTCGCCGAAGCCGCCGTGCTGCACCACTTCCGCCAGGCCGGCCTGAGCGCCGGCGAGCTCTACCGGCGCCACGGCCTGGGCTTCGACGTGGTCGACGTCCACTCCCGGCTCGGCGCCCTGCTGGCCGTCGACGACGAGGTCGAGGCCCGGGTCACCCCCGCCACCAAGGACGGCGAGGACCGCCTGCGCTTCAAGGTGGAGATGTTCGTCGAGCGCGACGGCAAGCGCGTCAAGTGCGCCGGCTCCACCGTCCGGGTGGCCCTGCGCATCGACGACCACATCAAGGCCGAGGAGCCCTGGCCGGCCGGGCTCGAGCGCTTCGCCACCGCCCGCCTGGGCACCGGCGAGCGCCGGGACGTCGCCGCCACCCCGCTGCCGTACGGCGAGTTCACCGCCGGCCGCGGCACCACCGCCGACCCCGTCCTCGCCGAACTCGTCGGCGACACCAACGCCTTCGGCTGGCGCTGGCGGATGCCGTACTTCTACTGCCACTTCAACGAGCGCGTCCAGATGTCCGGCTTCCTGCGCATCATGGAGGAGGCCGAGGACCTCTTCCTCGCCGACCGGGGCCTGGCCATCAAGCAGGTCCTCGACGGCCGCGGCTGGATCCCGGTGGTCACCCAGTCCCGCATCGAACTCCTCGACGAGACGCTGATGGAGGAGGAGCTCTACACCGTCTACACGGTGGAGAACATCTTCAAGTCCCTGCTCTACACCCACCGCATGGACTGCTACGTGCTGCGCGACGGACAGCTCGTGAAGACCGCCACCGGCACCATCACCCACGGCTACCTCACCGAGACCGCCCCCAACCAGTGGGAGATGGCCGACATGGACGAGGCCACCCTCGCGGCCCTGTCCACGCCCCGCAAGGCGGCGGCATGAGCGCCCCCGCACCCGCCCGCGCCGTCATCACCGGCTGGTCGGCGGTCTCCCCGTACGGCATCGGCGCCGAGGCGTTCACCGAGGGGCTGCGCGACCGGCGCACCACCGTCGCCCCCGTCGACACCGAACGCTGGGGCGTGCCCACCACCCGCGCCCACCTCGTGCCCGGCTTCGAGACCCGCGAGGTGCTCGGAAAGAAGGGCACCCGCTCCATGGACCGCGTCACCGGCCTCGCCGTCGCCGCCGTCGGCTCCCTGCTGAAGCAGCCCGGCAGCGTCGAGGAGCGCGAGACCGGCGAGCGCGCCGCCCTGGTGCTGGCCACCACCACCGGCAGCGCGGCCAGCATGATGGACTTCACCCGCAGCTCCCTGCAGGGCGAGCGGCCCTACGACGTCGACCCGGCCGTGATGCCCAACGCCGTCATGAACTGCGCCGCCGGCCAGTGCGCCATCTGGTACGGCATCAAGGGCCCCAACACCACCCTCGCCGGCGGCCGCGCCGCAGGGCTGCTGTCCCTGAACTACGCCACCCGCCTGCTGTCCTCCGGCCGCGCCGAGACCGTGCTGTGCGCCGCCGCCGAGGAGTACTCCGCCGCCCGCTACTGGCTGGAGAAGCACAGCCGGGGCGCCGAGGCCCCCGGCGTACCCCTGGGCGAGGGCGCCGCCGTCCTGCTCGTCCAGCCCGCCGGCACCCACACCCCCGAGCGCCCGCCGCTCGCCGAAGTCCTCGCCGTGCGCAGCCGGGTGGCCACCGGCGCCCGCGTCCGCGACGTCCTCGCCGACTGCGTGCGCGACGCCCTGGCCGCCGCCGGCACCGACCCCACCGAGGTCTGGGCCGCCGCCCCGGGCGACGCCCCCGGCCGCCTCGGCCACCTCGAGCACGAGGTGCTGGAGGAGATCTGCGGCACCGAGGCGCTGGGCCGCGTGCCCGCCGTCGCCCGCATCGGCGACGTCTCCGCCGCCTCCGGCTCCTTCCAGATCGCCATGGTCCTGGCCACCGCCGCCGACGACCCCGCGGCCGCCGGCCGCGTCGCCGTCATCACCTCCGCCGACCGCGACGGCTCCCTGGCCTGCGCCGTCCTGAGGCTGGTGGGCCGATGAGCACCCCCCTGCCCGTGCGCGGCGCAAGCCCCGTCCGCGCCGACGTGCACGTGCTCGCCCGCACCGAGGACGGCCTGGCGAGCAGCGCCCGCGCCGAGATCGGCCCCGACGAGCCCGTCTTCGCCGGCCACTACCCCGACTTCCCCATCTTCCCCGGGGTCTGCGTCCTCGAATGCGTGCAGCGGGCCGCCACCGACGGCCCCGCCGCCCCCGCCGCCGGCGACCTCGCCGCCGTGGAGTCCGCCCGCTTCGCCGGCGCGGTCTACCCCGGCGACACGCTCGCCCTCGACCTCGCCTGGCGCCGTACCCCGGCCGGTCTGGTCTGCCGCGCCACCGCCACCACCGAGCGCGGCAGGGCCGCCTCCGTACGGCTGCGCTTCGCGACCGAAGGAGACGCCCGGTGACCGCCGCCGCCCCCACCCTGCCGCAGGTCACCGACCTGCTGCCGCACCGCTACCCCATGCTGCTCGTCGACCGCGTCCTGGACATGGTCCCCGGCAGCAGCATCCGCGCCGTCAAGGCCGTCACGCTCAACGAGCCCTGGTACGACCGGCTGCCGGCCGGCGCCCCGCTGGACTACCCGCGCTCCCTGCTCGTCGAGTCCTGGGGCCAGAGCGCCGGCCTGCTGGCCTCCGCCATGGCCGACACCCCCCAGGGGCAGGTCATGCTCTTCGGCTCCGTCGCCGACGCCGTCTTCCATCTGCCCGTGCACCCCGGCGACGTCCTCGAACACCGCGTCCGCATCAGCAGGGCCCTGGCCGACTCCGTCGTCTTCGAGGGCACCAGCCACCGCGGCGAGGAGACCGTCATGACCGTCTCCAGCATGGTCATGGCCTTCCGCCCCGCCACCCTGCTGCGCCCCGAGGCGCCCGCAACCAACCCCGTAAGGAAGGCCGACCGATGACCGACAACAGGCCCGTGGCGCTCGTCAGCGGCGGCTCCCGCGGCATCGGCCGGGCCGTCGTGCTCAAGCTCGCCGCCGACGGCTACGACGTGAGCTTCTGCTACCACTCCAACCAGGACGCCGCCGACCTCGTCGCCAAGGAGGCGAAGGCACTGGGCGCCCGCGTCCTGCACCACCGCGTCGACGTCGCCGACGGCGCCGCCGTCCGCGCCTGGGTCGGCGCCACCGAGAGCGAACTGGGCGCCCTCGACACCGCCGTCACCTCAGCCGGCATCACCCGCGACAAGGGCCTGGTGCTGATGAGCGACGAGGAGTGGCGCACGGTCGTGGCCACCAACCTCGACGGCGTCTTCCACGTCTGCCGCGCCGCCGCCTTCGCCATGATGAAGCGCCGCCGCGGCAGCATCGTCAACATCTCCTCCGTCGCCGGCATCTACGGCAACGCCAACCAGACCAACTATGCCGCCACCAAGGCCGGCATCATCGGCTTCTCCCGCTCCCTGGCCAAGGAGACCGGCCGCTACGGCGTGCGCGTCAACACCGTCGCCCCCGGCTTCGTCGACACCGACATGGTCACCGCCGTCCCCGAGCGGCAGCGCGAGGCGGCCCTCGCCGGCGTCGCGCTCGGCCGGATGGGCACCGCCGAGGAGGTCGCCGAGCTCGTCGCCTTCCTCGCCGGCGAACGCGCCGGCTACATCACCGGATCCGTCTTCCAGATCGACGGGGGGATATCCCTGTGAGCACCGGACGGCGCAAGAAGAACCCCAGATGGTACTTCTCGCTGCGCAGCCCCTACTCGTGGTTCGCCTACCGCGACCTGAGCGAGAACCACCCCGACGTCCTCGACGAGATCGAGTGGATCCCCTACTGGGAGCCCGACGAGGAGTCCACCCGCCTGCTGGACGAGGCCGGGGTCACCCTCCCGGTCATGCCCATGCACCGCTCGAAGAACTTCTACATCCTGCGCGACGCCCGCCGCTGGGCCCACGCCCGCGGCTGGCAGGTCACCTGGCCCGTCGACCGCGACCCGCACTGGGAGGTCGCGCACCTGGCCTACATCGCCGCCGAGGAGGCCGGCTGCGGCCGGCAGTTCGTCGACCTCGCCTACCGCGCCCGCTGGCACGAGGGCCGCGACCTGTCCGACCGCGCCACCATCGCCGCCATCGCCACCGACCTGGGCCTTCCCGCCTCCCTCGGCGACGCCGTCGACGACCCGGTGCTGCGCCTGAAGGGCGTCGCCTGCCTGATCGCCGCCTACCACGACGACGCCTTCGGCGTCCCCTTCTTCCTCAACGGCCGCGAGGCGTTCTGGGGCGCCGAGCGCGTCTCCGCGTTCGTCGCCGCCGTCCGCGGCGAGGAGTGGGACGGCATCAGCGACGCCCCCTTCACCGCCACCCCCTACGCCGCCCAGGCAGCCGAAGGGAGCACGCCATGACCACCACCGCAGCCCCCCAGCGGCTCGTACCCCGCCGGGTGGTGCCCGGCACCACCGAGGCCCGCTGGGCCGAGGTGACCGTGCCCGTCCCCGCCCGGCTCGCGGCCCGCGTCCGCCTGCTCGCCCGGCGCACCGGCACCGGCTGGGGCCCGGTCCTGCTCGCCGCCCACGCCGCCGTCCTCGCCACCCTCGGCGGCGAGAGCACCGTGCTCACCGGCTACGCACCGCCCGCCGCGGGCGGGGCCCTGCGGCCGCTCGCCCTGACCGCCGACGGCGGCACCTGGGAGGAGCTGCTGGCCGGCGCCGCCCGCGCCGCCGCCGGCGAGCCGGCCGCCGGTGCCTTCGAGACCGCCCTGGACCTCGCCCACCCCGAGGGCGCCCTGCCCGAGCCGCACCCCGGCACCGTCCTGGCCGCCGTGCTGCGCCTGACCCCCACCGGCCCCGCGCTGCTGCTGCGGTACCGCACGGACGTCCTCGACGCCGAGGCCGCCGAGCGCATCGCCGGCTACCACCTCACGGCGCTCGACCACCTCACGCAGCACCCCACCTCCGCCGTCCGCGAGCGCAGCCTGCTGACGCCGCAGGAGCACCACCACCAGATCCACGAACTGGCCGGCCCCGTGCGCCCGGTGCCCGACCGGCGCTTCCACCAGCTGTTCGAGGAGCAGGCGGCCGCCCGCCCCGACGCCGTCGCCGCCGAGCACGCCGGCACCACCCTGACGTACGGCGAGCTCAACGCCCGCGCCAACCGCCTCGCCCACGCGCTGCTCGCCCGCCGGATCGGCCCCGAGGACATCGTGGCCGTCGTCACCGAACGCAACCTCGACTGGCTCACGGCCGTCGTCGCCATCCTCAAGGCCGGCGCCGCCTACCTGCCCATCGAGCCCGCCGCCCCCGTCGACCGCATGGCCCGCACCCTGCGGCGCAGCGGCTGCCGGCTCGTGCTGACCGAGGACGCGAGCACCACGCACCTGCGCCTCGCGGCCCCCGACGACCTGCCCACGCTCACCGTCGCCGCCGGCCTGGCCGAGGACCGCCCCGCCACCGACCCCGGCGTGCCCGTGGCCGCCGACCAGCTGGCGTACCTGTACTTCACCTCCGGCTCCACCGGCGAGCCCAAGGGCGCGATGTGCGAGCACGCCGGCTTCGTCAACCACCTCTACGCCAAGATCGACGACCAGGGCATCGCCGCCGGCCAGGTGGTGGCCCAGACCGCCCCCCAGTCCTTCGACATCTCCCTGTGGCAGCTGCTGGCCGCCCTCGTCGTCGGCGGCCGCACCCTGATCGTCGAGCAGGACGCCATCCTCGACGTCGACCGCTACCTCGACACGATCGAGCGCGGCGAGGTCGCCGTCCTGCAGGCCGTCCCCTCCTACCTGGAGGTCGTCCTGGCCCGGCTGGAGGAGAGCCCGCGCGCCCTGCCCGCCCTGCGCTGCGTGTCCGTCACCGGCGAGGCGCTGAAGAAGGAACTGGCCGTGCGCTGGTTCGAGCGCTTCCCGCACATCGCCCTGATGAACGCCTACGGCCTGACCGAGACCTCCGACGACACCAACCACGAGGTCATGACCGCCGCCCCCGTGTGGGACTCCGTCCCCCTCGGCCGGCCGGTCGCCAACGCCCGCGTCTACGTCGTCGACGAACAGCTGCGCCCGGTGCCCCTCGGCGCCCCCGGCGAGATCGTCTTCTCCGGCGTGTGCGTCGGCCGCGGGTACGTCAACGACCCCGAGCGCACCGCCGCCGCCTTCGGCGAGGACCCCCACCGCCCCGGACAGCGCCTGTACCGCTCCGGCGACTTCGGTCGCTGGCTGCCCGGCGGCACCCTGGAGTTCCTCGGCCGGCGCGACGCCCAGGTCAAGATCCGCGGCTTCCGCATCGAGATCGGCGAGATCGAGAACCAGCTGCTGCGCCTGCCCGGCGTGCGCGACAGCGCCGTCGTGGTCGTCGAGAGCCCCGACGAGGGCCGCCACCTGGTCGGCTTCCACACCGGCTCCGACCTGCCCGCCGACGAGCTGCGCCGCAGCCTGGCCCGGACGCTGCCGCCCTACATGGTCCCCGGCCGGCTCGAACGCCTCGACGCGCTGCCGCTCACCCCCAACGGCAAGACCGACAAGCGGGCGCTCGCCGCCCTCGCCGCCGAACTCGCCGCTCCCGAGGCCGCGGTGGCGTACGAGCCGCCGAGCACCGACGCCGAGCGCCGCCTGGCCGACGCCTGGGCCGCCGTGCTCAAGCTGCCCGTCGCACAGATCGGCCGGTACGACGACTTCTTCGACCGCGGCGGCACCTCCCTGTCGGCGGTGCAGCTCGTCGTGCGCATGGCCCGCGCCTTCACCCTGCAGGACGTACGGCGCAACCCCACGCTGACCGCGCTCGCCTCCCTGCTCGACGGCGCGCCCGTGCAGGAGGCCGGCGCCCCCGCGCAGGAGACGGCGGCCCCGGCGGCCCGTACGACGCACGCCACCGCCCCCGCCACCGCGACCGTCGCGCCGCGCACCACGGACGACGCCACCGCTCCCTTCGACGTGGTGCGCACCGAGGGCCGGCCCGCCGTGCTCGTCCTCGACGGCCCCGCACCGGCCGACCCCGCCGCCTGGGCGGCCGAGCACCGCGCCCGGCTGCAGGCGACCGTCGCCGAGCACGGCGCCCTCCTGGTGCGCGGCCTGGGCCTGACCGACGCGCAGACCGTCGGCCGCGTGGGCCGGGCGCTGCTGCACGAGGTGATGACCGAACGCGAGGGCTTCGCCACCCGGCAGGCACTGGCCGAGGGCGTGTACTCCTCCTCCGAGTGGCCGGCCGACCAGCCCATGTGCATGCACCACGAGCTCTCCTACGCCCGCGAGGTGCCCGGCACGCTGCTCTTCGCCTGCCTGACGGCACCGGAGTCCGGCGGCGTCACCGGGGTCGCCGACTCCCAGGACGCCCTGCAGGCGCTGCCCGCCGGCCTCGTGGCCCGCTTCGAGAAGCTCGGCTGGCTGCTCGACCGCAACTACACCGAGACCGTCGGCGTCTCCCTCGCCGAGTCCTTCGGCACCGCCGACCGCGCCGGCATCGAGGCGTACTGCGCCGAGCGCGGCATCAGCTGCACCTGGCGTCCGGGCGGCGACCTGCGCACCCGCCAGCGCGCGGCCGCGGTGCTGACCCACCCCGTCACCGGCCGGCGGGCCTGGTTCAACCAGATCGCCTTCCTCAACGAGTGGACGCTGGACCCGGTGATCCGCGAGTACCTGAAGTTCGAGTTCGGCGACGACGGGCTGCCGTTCAACAGCCGCTACGGCGACGGCTCCGCGCTCGACGAGGACACCGTGCTCGCCATCAACGAGGTCTACGAGAAGCACACCCTGCGCGAGGCCTGGCAGCGCGGCGACCTGCTCGTCGTGGACAACCTGCGCATGGCCCACAGCCGCGAGCCCTACGAGGGCCGCCGCGAGATCGCCGTCATGCTCGGCGACCCCGTGACCGTACCCGCCCTCGACTGACGCACCGCACACCCACCCACAGATGGAGCACGTCATGTCCCCCCAGCCCCTCGTGCCGCCCTTCGCCGTCATCACCGGCGCACAGGTCGCCGACGTCCTCACGGGCCACGAGAAGCAGGTCCTCGACCTGGTGGAGGAGGTCTACACGCTGCACGGCCGCGGCAGCTCGGTGAACCCGCCCTCGTACTTCCTGCGCTTCCCCGACCGGCCCAGCGCCCGCATCATCGCCCTGCCCGCCTCCGTCGGCGGCGAGAAGCCCACCGACGGCCTGAAGTGGATCTCCAGCTTCCCCGAGAACGTCGCGGCCGGCATCCCCCGCGCCTCCGCCGTGCTCATCCTCAACGACCACGTCACCGGCTACCCGTTCGCGTGCCTGGAGAGCTCCATCATCAGCGCCTCCCGCACCGCCGCCTCCGCGGCGCTGGCGGCCGACCGGCTCAGCCGTGGCGCGCGAGCGCGCCGCATCGGCTTCGTCGGCACCGGGCTCATCGCCCGCTACGTCCACCACTACCTGCAGGCCAGCGGCTGGACCTTCGACGAGCTGGGCGTGCACGACCTGTCCGCGACCCACGCGGAGGCGTTCGCCGACTACCTCACCTCCGCCCCCGGCGACGCCCCGGTCGTGGTGCACGACAGCGCCGAGGAGCTCATCACCGCCAGCGACCTGGTGGTCTTCGCCACCGTGGCGGGCAGCCCGCACGTGCACGACCCCGCCTGGTTCTCCCACAACCCGCTCGTGCTCAACGTCTCGCTGCGCGACCTCGCCCCCGAGATCCTGCTGGCCTCCACCAACATCCTCGACGACGTCGAGCACTGCCTGAAGGCCGACACCTCCCCGCACCTGGCCGAACAGCTCACCGGCAACCGGGACTTCATCGACGGCACCCTCTTCGATGTCCTCGAAGGCCGCGTCGAGCTGCCGGCGGACCGGCCCGTGGTCTTCTCGCCCTTCGGCCTGGGCGTCCTCGACATCGCGCTGGGCCGCTACGTGCACGACCGGCTGCGCGAGGAGGGCCGGCTCGCCCACATCGAGGGCTTCTTCCACGAGACCGACCGCTACGGCCGCACCACCGGCTAGCGGCGGCCCGATCCGTACCGACCCCCAGGGAACTGGTGATCCCGTGACGATCATTACCGCCCCCTACGAGATCAACGCGGACGACGTCTTCGTCGACCTGCGCCCGGTCCTCGACGTGCCGCTCTACCTCAAGTACGAGGGCATCAACCTCGCCGGCTCCGTCAAACTGAAGGCGGCCCTGGGGATGGTGCTCGCCGCCGAGCGCGAGGGCCTGCTCAAGCCCGGCGACGTGCTCGTGGAGTCCTCCTCCGGCAACCTCGGCGTCGCCCTCAGCATGATCGCGGCGCACCGGGGCTACGGCTTCCTGTGCGTCACCGACTCGCGCTGCAACCCGGCCAGCAAGCGGCTGATGGAGTCCTTCGGCGCCCGGGTCCTGGTCATCTCGCGCCCCGACAAGGAGCGCGGCCTGCTCGGCGCCCGGCTGGACTACGTCCAGCGGCTGTGCGACTTCGACCCGCGCTACGTCTGGCTCAACCAGTACGTCAACCCGCACAACTGGCTCTCGCACTACCGCAGCACCGGACCCGCCATCGCCCGGCAGTTCCCCGACCTCGACGTGCTCTTCGTCGGCGCCGGCACCACCGGCACGCTCATGGGCCTCGCCCGCTACTTCCGCGAGCAGGAACGGCCCGTGCGCATCGTCGCCGTCGACAGCATCGGCTCGGTGACCTTCGGCGGCCCCGCCGTGCCCCGCTACATCCCCGGGCTCGGCGCGGGCGTGCGCCCGCAACTGCTGGACTCCAGCCTCGTCGACGAGGTGGTGATGGTGCCCGAACGCGACACCCTCGAGTGCTGCCAGACCATGGCCCGCCGGGGCTTCCTCTTCGGCGGCTCCACCGGCACCGTCGTCAGCGGGGCCCTGCGCTGGCTCGCGGGCCGCCCGCGCGACGAGCACCTCACCGCCGTGGCCCTCTCCCCGGACCAGGGCGACCGCTACCTCGACTCGCTCTACGACCCCGAGTGGGTGGAGCGGCACTTCGGCGACCCGCGCACCTGGGACGCCGGGATCCCGGCCACCCCCGCCGAGCTGGTCACCAGCTGACGGCCGAGGCATCACCCCACACGAAAGGCCAACACGTCATGGACAAGCCAGTGGTGCTGATCGCCGAGGAGCTCTCCCCGGCCACGCTCGCCGCCCTGGGCCCCGGCTTCGAGATCAGGCACTGCACCGGCGCCGACCCGCGGGCGCTGCGGGCCGCGCTGCCCGGGGCGGACGCCGTGCTCGTACGCAGCGCCACCCGGCTCGACGCCCGGGCCCTGGCCGCCGGCACCCGACTGAAGGTCGTCGCCCGGGCCGGCGTGGGCCTGGACAACGTCGACGTCGACGCGGCCACCCGGGCCGGGATCCTGGTGGTCAACGCGCCCGACGCCAACGTCGTCAGCGCCGCCGAGCACACCGCCGGCCTGCTGCTCGCCCTCGCCCGCCACATCCCGCAGGCCCACGCCTCCCTCACCGCCGGCCACTGGGCCCGCAGCCGCTTCGGCGGCACCGAACTGGCCGGCAAGACCCTCGGCATCGCCGGCCTCGGCCGCATCGGCACGCTCGTGGCCCGCCGCATGGCCGCCTTCGACATGCGCGTCCTCGCCTACGACCCCTACATCACCCCCGCCAGCGCCGCCCACGCCGGCGCCCTGCCGGTCACCTTCGACGAACTGCTGGCGGAGTCCGACTTCCTCACCGTCCACCTGCCCCGCACCCCGCAGACCGCGGGCCTGTTCGGGCCCGCCGCGCTGCGCCGCGTCAAGCCCGGGGTACGCATCGTCAACGCCGCCCGCGGCGGCATCGTGGACGAGAACGCGCTGTACCGGGCGCTGACCGAGGGCCGCGTCGCCGGCGCCGCCCTCGACGTCTTCGCCACCGAACCGTGCACCGACTCCCCGCTGTTCGCCCTGGACACCGTCGTCGTCACCCCCCACCTCGGCGCGAGCACCGCCGAGGCGCAGGAGCGCGCCGGGGTGGGCGTGGCCACGGCCGTACGACGGGCCCTGACCGGACTGCCCGTGCCCGAGGCCGTCAACTTCGCCGCCCTGATGGCCACGGCCGGCGCACAGCCGATGGAGTACGCCCGATGAGCGCCGCACGGACGGAGGCCGGCAGCATGCACAGCACCGACAGCATCCGGTGGTTCCGCCGCTACGCGGTGACGGCCGCGCCGCGCCGACGACTGCTCGTCCTGCCGCACGCCGGCGGCTCGGCCAGCTTCTTCCACTCCTGGGGAGCGGCCTTCGACGACGACACCGAGGTCCTCGTCGCCCGCTACCCCGGCCGGCACGACCGCATGACCGACCCCTGCATCGACGACATGGCCGAGCTCACCGACAGCGTCACCGCGGCACTGCTGCCCTTCCTGGACGTGCCGCTGACCCTCTTCGGCCACAGCATGGGCGCCTCGCTGGCGTACGAACTGGCACTGCGGCTGGAGAGCCGGCACGGGGTGCGCCCCGCCGCCCTGCACGTCTCCAGCCGCAAGGCCCCGCACCGGCTGACCCCCCGGCCCCTGCACACCGAGGGCGACGCCGCCCTGATCGCCGAGGTCCGCCGGCTGGGCGGCACCGACGACGCGCTGCTGGACGACCCCGACCTGGTGGAGCTGCTCCTGCCCGCCATCCGGGCCGACTTCACCCTGGTCGGCACCTACGGCCCGCGCAGCGCCGTGCCGGTCGGCTGCCCCGTGCACGCCTACGTGGGCGACGAGGACCCCGCTGTCACGCCCGCCGACATGGCGGCCTGGGCCGACGTGGCACCGCGCGGCTTCACCCTGGACGTGCTGCCCGGCGGCCACTTCTACCTCGTCGAGCAACGCACGGCCCTCGTCGCCGCCCTGTCCGACCAACTGGTGGCGGGCTAGAGCGCCCCGTAGGGGCGCGGGGAACTGCGCGATCAGCCGGCGACTACCCGCAGATTGCGGGGGTGGTGCGGCGACTGCCCGCAGATCGAACGCTGCCCCGCGCCCGCGCCCCTACGGGGCGCTAGCCCTGCCGCACCAGGCGGGCGTACGCATCCGCCAGGTGCCGCGTGACCGGCCCGACCTCGTACGGCCTGCCGTCGACGGCCCGTACCGGCTGCACCTCGTACGCCGTGCCGGTCAGGAACACTTCCTGGGCCCGCTCCAGCACCTCGGGCGCCAGGTGACCCTCGTGCACCGCGATACCGGCCTCGTGCGCCAGCGCGATGACGGTCTGCCGGGTGATGCCGTCGAGGAAGACGTCGGCCAGCGGCGTGTGCAGGGCCCCGTCGACGACGAGGAACAGGTTGGCGCCGGTGGCCTCGGCCAGGTAGCCGCGGTAGTCCAGCAGCAGGGCGTCGTCGTACCCGTCCGCCTCGGCCGCGTCCCGCGCCAGCGTGCAGATGTTGTACAGCGACGCGGCCTTGGCGCGCACGGGCGCGGTGTCGGGCGCGGGGCGGCGCCACTTGGACGTGCCCAGGGCGATGCCGCGCTCGCGCGCGGCGGAGGAGAAGACGTTCGGCCACTCCCAGGCGGCGACGGCCACGTGCACCGAGGTGCCCGCCCCGGAGACGCTCAGCTGCTCGCTGCCCCGCCAGGCGACCGGCCGGACGTAGCCGTCGGCGATGCCCGCGCGCCGCACGAGTTCCTCGGCGGCCCGGTCCAGCTCGGCCGGCTCGAAGGGCAGGGCGAAGCCCAGCTCGCGGGCGGAGGCGGCCAGCCGCCGCGAGTGCTCGGCCAGGCGGAAGATGCGCCCGCCGTACACGCGCATGCCCTCGAAGACGCCGCCGCCGTAGTGCAGGCCGTGCGTGAGCACGTGCAGGCGCGCCTCGCGCCAGGGGACGAACGATCCGTCGAGCCAGATCAGGCCGTCGCGGTCGTCGAAGGGGAGGGGGGTGGTCATCGGGTGCTCTCCTCGGGCGCGTAGTCGATGCGGATCGCGCTCTCCAGGTGCCGGTGGAACTCCTCCGCCTCCGCGGTGCTCGCGTGCCGGGAGAGGACGAAGGCCGGGTAGCCGGTGAAGTCGGGGTAGGGCCGCACGACGTCGCCGGGGTGCAGCATCTGCACCACGTGGTCGACGCGCGGGTCGGCCCGTACCGCGTCCAGGCCGTGGATCGCGGTGATGCGGCCGTGGCCGCCGCACGGCACGATGTAGTTGGCCGCCGCGCCGACGGCGGTGACCGGTGCGCCCGCGCAGGCGGGCGGCAGGCCGGCGGCGACGCGCAGCGCGTCGGCTGCCAGGTCCACGCCGGTGACGTGCGAGGCGATGTAGTGGGAGACGCCGGAGCCGCCGACGCGGGCGCCCATCTCCAGCAGGTACGGCTCGGTGCCGCCGCGCAGGCGCAGCTCGGTGTGGGTGGGGCCGTCGGTGACGCCGAGGGCCCGGTGCGCGGCGGTCACCTCGCGCACCACGGCCTCCTGCACCGCGGGCGGCAGGGCCGCGGGGGCGCGGTAGACGGTCTCCTCGAAGTACGGGCCCTTGGGCTCGCCCTTGTAGCCGATGGACAGCACCGTCACCTCGCCGCGGTGGGCGAGCGACTCCACCGCGTACTCCGGCCCGTCGAGGTACTCCTCGACGACCAGCGCCGGCTCCGCGCCCAGCACCCCGCGGCAGACCTCGCGCACCTCGGCCACCACGGCCGCGAGCCGCCCGGGGTCCTCCGCCCGGGTCACCCCGAGGCTGGAGTAGCCGTGGGCCGGCTTGACGACCACGGGGAAGTCCAGGTCGGCGGCGTCGGCCGGCGCGCCGTCGTCGAGCTTGAGGAAGCGGGGCACGTTCAGTCCGGCCGCCGCCAGCCGCTCGCGCATCAGGCGCTTGTCCTGCACGCCGGCCGCCGTCGACGGGGGGATGCCGGGCAGCCCCAGCGCCCGGGCCGCCCCGGCGACGAAGGGCACGGCCGGGTCGTACAGGGTGGTGATCCCGTCGAACGGGTGCTCGTGGTGGTACTGCTGCAGGGCCGCCAGGGCGCCGGCCGGGTCGCCCTCCACATCCAGCGGGAGCACGTCGGCGACCGCGGCCGGCAGCCGGTCGGGCTCCACGGTCTCGTCCGGCCGCGGCACCAGCACCAGGCGGATGCCGGCGCGCTGCGCACTGTCGAACACCCACGGCAGCGAGGTGCGCTGGTAGACGAGGACGACGGTGGGCTGGGCGGGGTTCACGGTGTTCGCGGCGTTCACGACGTTCCTTGTTCGTGGAGGGCGGCGTCCTTCCCGTGCGCGCCGGCGGGCGCCCGGGCAGGGGAGGGAGCGGGAGCCTTCCCGCCGACGGTGAGCCACACGCCGGCCGAGCACAGGCAGATCAGGGCGACGGGCAGCGGGCCGGGAGCGCCGGCCCAGCCCAGGGCCCACTCGCCCAGGCGCACCAGGAAGGGCACGACCAGGGCCAGGGCCGAGGTGAACAGCGGGCCCTTGAGCAGGATGAGCTGGTGGGAGATGAGGAAGACCGGTGCGGTCAGCACCGCCCCCAGCAGGGCGATCCCGCCCCAGTCCGCCCAGGAGACCGTGCTCAGGGGGGCGAGGAGGGCGGCCGCCGTCCCCAGCATGAGCGTGCCCGCGCCCGTGACGGCCGGCAGCGCCGCGAGCGGCGAGACGTCGGCCATGCGGTGGCGGTAGACGTAGCCGTACACCGCGTACGCGAACGTGCCGCCCAGGGCGAAGAGTGCGCCGGTCAGCAGCGAACTGCCCGTCGCGTTCACCGTCTTCGACGCATGACCGTCGGCCGCCGCGTAGCCCAGGGCCGCGGCCACCGCCACCACCGTGCCCAGGGCCTTGCGCAGGCTGGAGCGCTCGCGGAAGGCGGTGATGCCGATGAGGAAGGTCAGGCAGGGCAGCAGCGAGACGATCAGACCCACCCGGGAGGCCCCGATGCGGCCGATGCCCAGCAGGGTGCCGGTGTAGTAGGCGAAGAAGCCCAGGAACGCCAGCACCGCCACCGCGCCCACCCGTCGGCTGCCGGTGCGCACGTCGGCCCAGGCGCGCGGGCGCAGCGCCGCGACGACGACGAGGGTGACGAAGCTGGCCGCGGTGCGGCCCGCGGCCACCGCCAGCGGGGGCGCGTCGCTGACCAGGCGGCCGGACATCAGCCAGCCGGCGGCCAGCAGGAGCACCATGAGCGCGGACAGGGCGGGGACGACGAGCGCCCCGCCCTGCTTGGGACCGTCACTCACCACTCGGCCGTTCCGAACCGCAGGGCCGGCAGCCGGTCGAGGCCGCCCTTGGCGCGCAGCAGGGTGCGCTGGTCCTCGGTGAAGGCGTAGCGCTGCTTCTCCGCGCCCACGGGCAGGTACGTGCGCACCAGGGCCTTGGCCGCCGCCTTGTACTCCTCGTCGGTGGTGACCTCGTCCTCCAGGCGCTCGACCGTCGCGACGAACGCCCGCAGTGCATCGAGGGCCTTGGCCTCGTGAAGGTGCAGCAGCCCGCCGTCGGCCGGGGAGCCGGTCAGCGCGCCGTGCTCGCGCAGCCAGGAGTAGAGCAGGACGCCCGTGCCGGAGTCGAAGTTGCGGGTGGCGTCGTCCGCCTGCGGATAGCGGAAGATGCGCTCCAGCAGCACCATGGCCATCAGTTCCCGTGCGTACGGGATGTCGTCGTCGATGCAGGTCAGCACGGTCTTGGCATCGACCTTGATCTCCTCCAGCAGGCCGACGAACCAGTTCATCTTCAAGGAGATGTGCTGGTCGAACGGCCAGGAGCCCTGGTAGTGCAGCGAGTCGTGCAGATAGCCCCAGATCGCGCGGGCCTCGAAGCACACGTCCGCCGCCAGGCCCGTGGAGGCGCGCGGCAGGGATTCGGGCGTCAGCACGGCCGCGGCGCCCGGCAGTGCGTACGTCTCGTGGATCCTGCGGAATTTGTTGTAGAAGAACATGGCGTAGGGCTGCTCGCGCACCTTGTCGTGCGCGGCCACGTTCTCGGGGAAGAAGACGATGCAGTTGCCCTCGGTGAGGCCCGCGCTGCCGGTGATCAGCACCAGCGACTGGCAGTTGTTCTTCGGGTGCGGGTGGGTCAGCGCCAGGGCGGGCAGCGCCTCGGGCTCCTTGCGCAGCGCGAAGAACAGCTCCAGCCGCTTGCCCACGGGCGGGGCGCTGTTGGTCGACTGCAGCGGGGCGAGGAAGAACACCGCCTCGCCGTCCGCCGGCGCCTCCAGCGCGTCCCGGGAGCGGGCGAAGTGCGGCGGGGTGTCCAGACCGGCCGCCAGCCAGCCGTCGACGTCCGCCGCGAGGGCGTCGCCCCGGTGGGCCAGGCCGTGCCGGGCGTACCAGGCGCAGGCCTGCTCGCGCACCGCCAGCAGCAGCTCGCGGTCCTCGGGCGTGGGGTGCGCGACGGTGCCGTCGTCGCCCTGGCGGGTGCGGAAGCGGTCGACCAGGGGGATCAGGGTGCGCTGCAGCTCCTCGGCCTCGGCCAGGAGGTCCGGCGCGACGGGCGCGACGCAGGCGGCGGGGGCCGTGCTCACCGGGGCGTTCACAGCGCCGGCTCCAGGACGCGGTCCTGCTGCGCCGGCTCGCCGGCGGCCAGGACCTGGTGGACGGTGAAGACCATGGGCACCGGCCCGAAGTCCCGGACGACCTCCAGGCCGTGGGCCTGCGCCGCGACGATGGTGGTGATGCAGCCCTCCACCAGGCCCTCGGCGCAG
Source organism: Streptomyces sp. NPDC049585 (assembly GCF_040675615.1). Lineage (NCBI taxonomy): Bacteria > Bacillati > Actinomycetota > Actinomycetes > Kitasatosporales > Streptomycetaceae > Streptomyces > Streptomyces sp. NPDC049585. Next base: position 134,331 of record NZ_JBFAPE010000010.1, read on the forward strand.
TCGATGGCGGCCTGGGAGTTGCTGAGCACCTCGCGGATGCGTGCGCCCTCGGGCACCAGCCCCTTGGGCGCCGGGTGCGAGGCCACCGAGGCGGGGCGCCGGGCACCGGTGGAGGCGAGCACCATGTTGTGCGTCGGCATCACGAAGCTGTCGACCATGCGCAGCCGGTGCAGATTGCCGAAGACGAGCGTGTGCAGGGCCGGGTAGACCGCGCAGGCGGTCAGGGCGTGGCGCCCGTCCGCGGGGACGGCCTCGAGCGCGGATTCTATGGACGAGTGGAGCTCGACCGTGCCGTCGGTGATGCCGCGCCTGCGCAGCCATTCGTGGGAGGCGGCCTCCAGGTTGGTGCCCTGCGGGCCGAGTGTGTGCAGGTGACGGACGTGATCGGGTCCGATGTGGTTCTGGCTCAAGGGTCCCCCTCGTACGCGGTGCAAAGTGGTGCAATCGCGACCGGCCGCCCCGAAACGGGTGGCCGGTGCCCCTTCAAGATCAAAACAGTGGGTGGGAGCCGGGGCAATGGTTCCCGGCCGGCGTCCCGCATCACGAGACGCCGGCCGGCCTCACAAGGTTGCCCGGATCCTCTCGAACGCCTCGCCCAGGACGGCGGGGTGGGCGCCGGCGTTGAAGCGGAAGCAGTGGCCGAATTCCGTCCCGCCGAAGCTCGCTCCCGGCAGCACGTGCACCCCGCCCGCGGCCAGCGCCCCGGCCAGCCGCAGCGCGTCCTCCCCCTCGGGCAGTTCGGCCCACACCAGGTAGGTCGCCTCGCACTCCGGCTGATGCACCGTCAGCGGCAGGGACGCCAACTCGTCGGCCACCAGCCGCACGTGCTCGGCCAGCCGGCCGCGCAGGGCCGTCAGCCAGGCGTCACCGCGCTCGTAGCAGGCGACGGTGGCGATCGCACCGAAGCTGCCGGGCCGGCCCAGCAGGCTCTGCGGCACCCCGGTGAGCCGGTCCGCCGCGCGCTCGGAGGCGTACAGCGTGGCGCTCTTGAGCCCGGCGATGTTGAACGCCTTGGAGGCGGAGGTGAATCCGTACGCGCGCACCCGGTGGACGCCCGCGTCGGCAAAGGCCGACGGCAGCGGCTTGCCGGTCAGGCCGAGCGGGATGTGCACCTCGTTCGCCAGGAGCAGCAGGTCGTGCTCCAGCGCCAGGGACACCGCCCGGCCCTGCTCCTGCTCGGTCCACGCCCGCCCCACCGGGTTGTGGGGCTGGCACAGGATCCAGCCCCGCGCCCCGGACGCCGCCGCGGCCGCCAGCGCCTGCCAGTCGTGCTCGTAGCCGCGCTCACCGCGCAGCAGCGGCACCGCCACCGGCTGCAGCCCCGCCTCCCGTACGACGGTGAACAGGTCGCCGTACACCGGCGTCTCCACGATCACCCTGCTGCCCGGCAGCAGTTCCTGCTCCAGCACCGTGCGCAGGCCCGTGAGCACGTCGGTCGTGCAGCGCAGGGCCGCCACCGAGGCGCCGTGGTGGCGGGCCAGGTACGCCTCGCAGGACGCCTCCTGCTCCTCGCACAGCCCGTACCCGCTCTCGCCGAGCACCACCGCCTCCTGCAGGACCTCGCGCAGGAAGGCGGGGGTGTACAGGTCCATCTCGGCGACGCCCAGGCAGATGCGCCGCGGATCGTCGCCCGCGGCGCGCCACTTGAAGGTGCGGCGCCGGCGCAGGACGTCGAGGTCCGCTATGAAGGCCGGTTCGCCCGTGCCATCCGTGTCAGCCGGTCGCATCACGGTCGAGCTCGATGTAGAGGCGGGTGCCGTTGCGGCCCTTGGTGCGGCGGCGCACGGTGACCGTGCCCTGGATCTCCTTGGGGTGGTTCACGTGCGTGCCGCCGCAGGGGATGACGATGTCGCCGGAGCGCCAGACGAACACGTCGTGCGTGTCCGGCAGCGCGGTGACGACCGCCTCGGGGGAGGAGGCCAGCAGCGCCACCACCCGCTCCTGGATGACCGGCACGGCCTCGCTGGGGATGGAGCAGCCGAAGTCGAAGCGGGCCGAGCTGTCGCTGATGTGGCAGCCGCGCGTGGAGCGGGTCTGCCCGTTGGCCTCCAGGTACTCGCCGGTGGCGTGGAAGAGGAAGTGCGCGAGCGTGTGCATCTGCATGTTGCGGAAGCGCCGCGCCCAGTCGATCTCCATCGTCACGCTGTCGCCGACCGTGAGGGTGCACGGCTCGGCGAACTCGTGGCAGAAGACCGACTCCACCGTGGCGACTTCACCGTTGGGCAGCTGGAAGGGCCGGCCCCCGGCCTTCTGCACGTCCACCACACGGGCGCCGTCGATCGTCCCCTGGTCGGCCACCTGGCCGCCGGACTCGGCGTAGAACAGCGACCGGTCGAAGACCGCGAAGTGGCCGCTGACCGACAGCACGGTCGCGGTCGCGGTGGTGGCGTACGGGTCGTCGTGGTACAGCTGATGCGTGGGAGGACAGGAGCTCCACAGGGCTGCTTCCATCATGGCGTTGACTTCTCTCCGCAGTTCAAGAGCGTGGTGCCGTACAGTTCGCCGCGGTCGGCGAAGAAGGTCAGGATCTCCCCGTCCGCGCCGGGCTGCCCGCTGCCGCCGGCCCCGGTGAGCCGCACCAGGTCCGCGGCCAGCCGCTGGGCGCCCACGTAGCACACGCCGGACGAGCCGCCGACGCTGATGCCGCGGGTGCACAGCTGCCGCACACCGGCACAGGCCTCGTCGTCCGAGACGCGGTAGACACCGGCCACCCGGGAGCGGGCGGCCTCGATCACGGCGGGGATGCGGTTCTGGTTGCCCGTGCCGCGCAGGATACTCGGTGCGGGCTCGCCGCCGAAGGTGATCGAGCCGTGCCGGTCGGCCACGTACGAGGGAATGCCCTTGCCGTCGAGCATCGCCGACAGGGCCGAGAAGTGACCGCCGCTGCCCACGCAGAAGATGCCGGCGACGATGCGGGAGAAGTCCAACGTGCGCATCAGGTGCGGCACCACCCAGCGGGTGTAGACCTCGGGGTTGAGCGGGCTGTCGTTCTGGTTCGTCCAGTAGAACTCGGGGTGCTGCTCCAGCATCGACTGCAGCAGGTCGTCACGGGCCTGCTGGGTGCCCAGGACCGGGTGCGGACGCTCGATCAGGTGCAGGATGCCGCCGGCCAGTTCTATCTTCAGGCGGGTGACCTCGGGTATGCCCGGGTCCGACACCAGGTGGACCGGGTGCCCCAGCATCCGGCCCGCGACCGCCAGGCCCAGGCCCAGCGAGCCGGAGGTGGACTCGATCACCGGCTGGCCCTCGGCGAGCAGTCCGCGCTCGCGGGCCAGGAGCAGCAGGCCCAGGCCCAGGATGGACTTGAAGCTGGTCTCGGTGGCCGGGCTGCCGTGCACGGCACGCAGCCGCAGGCCCCCGGTCAGGGGGCCGGCGTCCAGGGTGGTCAGCCGGCCGAGCTCGTCGACGACCTCGTACGGGTCGCGGTACGGGGGGTGATTCACTTGCGGCCTTCCAGGAGGTTCTTGGCCCAGAAGATGGAAACGAGCAGGATCGCGATTCCCGACATCTGGACCAGGCTCAGGTGCTGGTCGAACAGGGCGAATCCGTAGACGGCCGCAGCCACCGGCTGCAGCAGGACGAAGAGGGCGGCGAGCTGCAGCGGCAGGAACTTCACCGCGTGCGCCATGAGCGTCTGGCCGAAGACCTGCGAGGTCACCGCCAGGGCGACGAGCACCAGCCAGCCCTTGGCGCTGGTGGGCAGGAGCTTCTCGTCGAGCACGGCCGCCACCGCGAAGCAGGCGAGCGCGCACACCAGGCTCAGGCCCGCCATGATGCGCGTGGCCTCGTGGCGCTCGCGCAGGCCCTTGGCCACGACGAGGAACAGCGCGTAGAACACCGCCGTGCCCAGGGCCAGCAGGTCGCCGCGCAGGTGCTCGGGGTCCAGACCGGTGCCGAGGATGACGAGGACGTACAGGCCGGCCAGGGCCAGCAGCGCGGGGAAGGCCAGCTTCCACGGCAGCCGGTCGCCGAAGAGGAAGAAGGCCAGCGGCGCGATGATGAACGGCACCAGGTTGGCCAGCAGGTTGGCCTCGGCGAGCGAGGTGTAGAGGAAGGAGATGTTCCACAGGCACAGGTCGGCCGCGAGGAACAGCCCGCCCAGCGCCGTGATCAGCTGGTCGCGCATGCCGATCCGGGTCCGCTGCGGGGCCGCGCCCGCCTCCCCCCTGCCGCGCCGCGCCATCCCCATCGACATGCCCAGCAGCAGGGGCACGGCGAACAGCGAGCGGTACGCGCCGGTGGCCACCGGTCCGACCTCGCTGACCCGTACGAAGACCCCGCCCAGCGCCAGGCAGCACACGGCCGCCAGGACCATGAGCTGGTGGCGGGCGCCCTTGAAGGGGGACGCCTTGGGGGTCTGCGCGGTCTGCGGGACGCCGCCGGTGTCCTCCGGGGCGTGGCCGGGGTTCGGTGACGCGGTGACGCGGCTCATGGACGCTTCGCTTCCTTCAGGGTGTACGTGCTGCCGGTGTAGCCGAGGTCGTCCAGGGCACGGCGGCACTGCGCGACGCGCTCGTCGTGCTCGCCGTCGTGCCGGGAGAAGATCAGGCCGGCCAGCGTGCCGCTGTGGGCCACGCAGATGCCGAGCGCGCCGAACTCCTCCTTGAGGCCCTGCAGGTCCTCCAGGGACTTCTTCGGCAGGCGGTCGTTGTGCAACTCGGCGCTGTGCGTGGCGATCCGGGCGGCGGCCGCGCCGTCGTCGGCGCGCAGCGCCGCGTCCAGCTCGGCGAACAGCTGCTCGTAGACGCGGGCCTTGCCGGCGTCCTCCGGCACTTCCCGGTGGAACTCCTCGGTGCGGACGAAGCCTCCCTCGTCGACGCCGACGATGGTCCACCGCAGGTCCGTCTCGTACGTCGCCAGCAGCGTCTGGGAGCGCTGGGCGCACGCCGCGACGCCGGGGTGCAGCAGGTAGTCGCCGTACTCCAGCCGTCGGGCCACCGACAGGGCCAGGGCGTGCGCCACCGGCTCGGGGGTGTCGGGGTAGGCCTCGGCGACGCACAGCAGGGCGGTGGCCAGGATGTCGGCGGTCGAGCTCGCATGGCCCTTGGCCACCGGAATGTTGGAGTCGATCTCGATGGTGCCGCCGCGGCCCGGCTGCCGCAGGTCGGTGCCGAGCAATTCATAAGCGCGCAGCGCCTTGACGCGATCGGAGGGGCTGACGGTCAGGGCGGTGGCCGGGTCGATTCCAGTGCGGTGCAACCGGGCCCGGCAACGGAGTTCCTCGACCGGTGCGGTGAAGAGAAAGTGTTCAAATCCACTCGGCCCGAGGGTGTAACCCTGGAGTATTTCTCCGAAGGCGCCGTGGATCGTGCGAGCGATCGGGGCGGACATGGAGAAGTTGTACCCGGCGTTGATCAGTGGTGACAACCCCAAGAATTCCTTTCGCCTTGCATAATGGCGAATTGGGGGGAGGGAAATGTCCGTTGTCGGGGGCGCCGTGCGGGGCATGATCGTGCGATTTGTGACGGTTCGCGGGGGTCGCTCGGCGGGGGCCTGTCGGGCACGGTGCGCGGACGGCCGGTATCAGCGGTTGTCGACGGGGCGTCAACTCCGTACGTTTGGCGCATGATCGAGGCCCGCCATCTCCGTGTTCTGCGAGCCGTCGCACAGGCCGGCTCCCTCACCGCGGCCGCCCGTGCGCTGGGCTGCAGCCAACCCGCGGTCAGTCAGCAGATAAAGGCGCTGGAGAATTCCGTGCAGACGCCGCTGCTCGCTCGCACGGGCCGTTCCGTGCGCCTTACCGAGGCCGGAGAAATTCTTGTCCGGCATGCCACGGGAATCCTTGCCGGACTCGCCGCGGCGGAGGAGGAGGTGGCGAATATCGTGGGTCTGCGCACCGGGCGCGTCCGGCTCGCGTCCTTCCTCAGCGGCACCTCGGAACTGCTGCCCTCGGCGCTCGCGGCATTGCGCGCCAAGTGGCCGAATATCGATGTTTCCTTCACCGAGGCCGCACCACAGCGCGCGGTCGAGATGCTGCGCGGCGGCGACTGCGAGATCGCCCTCGCCTTCCACTACCCCGGCATACCCCAGGGCGGTGGCGACGGCGACGACCCCTGGGAGGGCCTGGTCGTCCGGCCGCTGCTCAGCGACCGGCTGGTGATCCTCGCCCCCGCGCAGCACGAGCTCGCCGCGCAGCGGGAGACGGAGCTGGCCGCCCTCGCGGCCGAGTCCTGGGTGGCGGGCTGCCCCAGCTGCAGCCGGCACCTGGTGGAACTGTGCGAGGCCGAGGGCTTCTCGCCCCGGATCGACCTCGTCACCGACGACTACCTGGCGGTCATCGCGCTGGTCGGGGCGGGGCTGGGCATCGCCACCCTGCCCGAGATGGCCTTCGATACCTCGACGCAGACGGTGCGAAGACTGGACCTGGAGCCGGCCGTGCACCGGGAGATCGTGGCGCTGACGCTGCCGGAGTACGGCTCGGTCCCGGCGGTCGGCGCGATGCTGGGCGAGCTGGAGGTGGCGGCCCGGTCCTTCGGAAAGGCGCGGGCCGCCTGCTGAGACCCCCTCGCAGGGGCGGTTTCAGGCCAGCGGACGGTAGGCGGTCAGCGTGACGGACAGCGTGACCTCACAGGTCTGCGGCAGCGCGGCGATGCGCCGCGCCAGCTCCTCGCCCGCCAGGTGCCGGGCGTTGGGACCCATGCCCACGAGCAGGGCCAGGGCGGCGTGGTCGAGCATCATCGGCGAGGTGAGCCGCTCGGAGACCGCCACCGAGAAGTACGGCGAGAGCCGGTCGGCCAGCCGCTCCTCCTTGCGCTCGTCGACCCGCATCAGGCCCAGCGCACCCGTCAGCTCCTGCAGGTGCCCGGGCTCGGGGGTGACGACCAGCAGGACGCCCCGGGGGTCGAGGATGCGCCGCAGCTCCGGCCCGTTGCGCGGCGCGAAGGTGTTGAGCACCACCCCGGCCGCGCCGTCGCGCAGCGGCAGCTCGCGCCAGGCGTCGGCCACCACCGCGCCGATGCGCGGGTGCGCGCGGGCCGCGCGGCGGGCGGCGAACTTCGACACGTCCAGCAGGACGCCGTCGGCGCCGGGGAACTCCTCCATCACCCGGGCCTGGTGGTGCCCGGTGCCGCCGCCGACGTCCACCACGCAGCCCGGCAGCGGCTCGGGGGCCGTGCGGCGGGCCAGCGCGGCCAGCGCCGCGGAGAGCGGGGCGTAGTGGCCGGCGTCCAGGAACGCGGCGCGGGCCGCGACCATCTCCTGGCTGTCGGCGCTGTGCGCGGACGCGTGGGGCAGGAGGTTGACGTAGCCCTGCTTGGCCACGTCGAAGCTGTGGCCCTCCGGGCAGACCAGGCTGCGCTCGCGCAGCGACGTCTCACCGCGGCAGTGGGGGCAACGCAGGTACTGCGCGACTGTGTTCAGCATGGGGACCGTTCGTTCGCTTCGGTGCTGGAGGTGCCTCGGCGTGCGCCGCGCCCGCCGGGCGCATCAGCCCCGCGGGCGCAGGCCGGCGAGCACGAGGTCGACGAGGGAGTCGGTGAAGGCGTGGGACAGCGGCTGGCTGCGCATCAGCCAGCGCTGGGCGAAGGGGGCCAGGAGCGCCTCCGCGGCCAGCTGGGCGTCGCAGCCGGGGTCGGCCTGGCCGCAGCGCTGGGCGGCGCGGATCCGCTCGGCGTAGGCCCGGGCGCCGGGCTCGAGGACCTTGGCGGTGAAGCCGGCGGCGAGTTCGGCGTCGTCGGCCATGGCCACGTACAGGGCGCGGTAGGGCGCGTGGAAGCGGGGATCGGCGAACTCGTCGACCGTCGCGCGCAGCACCGTCTTCAGGTCGGCCGCGAGGTCGCCGGTGTCGGGCAGCGCCCACTCGCCGGCCACCATGGTCTCGGTGAACGCGTCCAGCAGTACCGCCCCCTTGGACGGCCACCAGCGGTAGATCGTCTGCTTGCCCACCCCCGCGCGGGCCGCGATGCCCTCGACGGTGAGTCTGTCGTAGCCGGATTCGGCCACCAGCGACAGGGCGGCTTCGCAGATCGCCAGACGCGAGCGCTGGGAGCGGCGCGTGGCGTCGGGGGCATGCTTGTCGGCCATGGCGGGAAGTCTAACCACAGTCAAGCCGAGACGTATCGTTCCGTTGATGCGGCTCCCCGGCGAGGCCCTTGTCGCACAGTGCGTGTCATTGGGCCTAACGGGCGTTTTTGTCACTAGAATTGCCTGATGTACACAGCCAGCACGTTCCCCGGAGGGGTGATCCGGTGAACCGGTCCGAGGCCGCAGACGAGCAATGGGAGGGGCTGGCCGAGGTCGTGCCGCTGAGGGGGCACCAGCCATGGCCGTCCTGGCCCGACCACAGGGCACTGCCCGAGGAGGAACCCCAGGAGAGCCGACGCCGCATGGTCGTGCTGCGCGTGCAGTTCTTCGCGGACGCGCGCGAGGTCGCCGAGTACCTGATCGAGCGGGTGCCGGTGCTGCTCGACCTGACCAGTGCCGAACCGGAGATCGCCAAACGCATCCTGGACTTCGCCAGCGGCGTCGTCTTCGGACTGGGCAGCGCGATGCACCGCGTCGACAGCAACGTCTTCCTGCTCACGCCCGAAGGGACCGAGGTGGCCCCCGGGTACCCCGATCGTAGGAAGGGCGGGGGGCTGAAACGGTTTGGCTGACCGGGGGCCGCCTACGGTCCCCGGCATGGACGCCCCCACCCCGCCCCAGCGCCCCGCCGTGACCGAACTGCGGCTCTCCGCCTTCAAGTCCCACCGGGGCGCCGTCTTCCCGCTCGGGCCGCTCACCCTCTTCCGGGGCGGCAGCGGCACGGGGAAGTCCAGCGCCCTGCAGGCGTACGAGGCGCTGGCCCGGCTGGCCGGCGGCGACACCCTGGCCGAGGCGCTGGCGCCGGTGCCCGGGGGACCGCAGGCGTGCGTGCCGCAGCAGGCCCGGCCCGATGCGCAGGGCCGGCGCGGCTTCCGCATCGGCTGCACCGTCGAGGGCCCGGCCGGCCCGGTCCGGCTGGACGTCGCGGTGCAGGCCGAGCCCGAACTGCGCGTCGTCGGCGAGCGGCTGACCGGCGCCGGGCGCACCCTGCTGTCCACCGCGCTGCGCGACCCGGGCCTGCCCCGGGTGGAGGCGGCCTGGCACACGGCCGGCTCGGTACCCGTGACCCGGGCACCGCTGCCGGACGACCGGCTGGGCACGGCGCTGCTGCCGCTGCGCGTCGCGGGCAAGACGGCCGGGCAGCGGATGGTGCTGGAGGCGGCCGAGCAGGTGGTCCTCGCGCTGCGGTCCGTCTTCGCCTGCGACCCGCGGCCGGAGCTGATGCGGGCACCGGTCGGCGCCCGCGACGGGCGGTTGCGCGGCGGCTGCGACAACGTTGCCGCGGTGCTCGGACGCACCGGCAACGAGTGCGTCACCCGGCACGCGGCCCTGGTCGCGGCGGCGGGCGCCGGCTGCCGCGGCCCGGTGGCCGGGCTCAGTGCCGAGCACCTGACCGGAGGGTTCGTACGCGCCGTGCTGGAGCGGGACGGCGGCCCGGCCACACCGCTGGAGCGGCTCGGCGACGGCGAGTTGCGCTACCTCGCCCTGTGCCTGGTGCTGCTGACCGGCCCCGGGGTGCTGGCCATGGACCCGGTCGCCGAGGTGCTGCCGGCCCGGCAGGTGCTGACCGTCCTCGCGGACGGCCTCGACCGGTGCCTGGACGCCCGGCAGGCGAAGGAACTGCTGGACCTCGCGGCCCGGATGTGCGAGCGGGGCCACATCCGGCTCGTGGCGACGGTGCGGGGCGAGGCGGCGCAGGCGGCGGGGGAGGTCGAGGAGGCGTCGGTGGTAGACCTGGGGGCATGACCGCAACCCCCGACCTGCACGCCCTGCAGGAGCGCCTGGCCGCGTTCGCGGCGGCCCGCGACTGGCAGCCCTTCCACACGCCCAAGAACCTCGCCGCGGCGCTCAGCGTCGAGGCGTCGGAACTGCTGGAGATCTTCCAGTGGCTGACACCGGAGCAGTCGGCGCAGGTGATGGCCGACGCGCGGACCGCGGCACGGGTCGAGGACGAGGTCGCGGACGTGCTGGCGTACCTGCTGCAGCTGTGCCGGGCACTGGGGATCGACGTGCTGGCCGCGCTGGCGGCCAAGATCGACCGCAACGAGCGGCGATTTCCGGTGCCGGGGACCGGGGACGGCGGGGCGACGGAGGACCGTGATCGTCACTCTCCGGAGTGACTAGGTTCCCCACACCGTAACTTGTGTCCACAGTTTTCTGAATTCCTCTGGTCTTTCGGTCCGTTGTTCATCACTCTGGGTAGTGAGAGAGGGTGGACGGAAAAGCATGGGGGACGGGCATGGAGGCTGTGCGGCTCATCGCCGCCACCAAAGGCGCGCTGGCGCGGACGGTGGCGCTGCACCACGTGGAGGACATCGTCGCCGAGACCTGGCAGGCCCAGGCCCTGGCCGAGGCCATCGGCAGTCACATCGCACTCCACGGGCCCGTGGAGGCCCGGGCGGCGGCCCTGGGCCTGAGCGAGGCCGGCGGCCGGGCCTGGGGAGCGCTGCCCGGGGCCGCGCTGCGCACCGGCGGCTTACGGGCCGCGCAGCTCACCGAAGTGCGCGATGCCTGGGCGGCGTTGACGGAGCTCGCCGGGCTCTTCGGCGACGTGGGCACGGCCCTCGTCGGCGTCGCCGGCGCCTGCGAGGAGGACGCCGTCTACTGGCAGTGCATAGAGGCCATCGACGCCGCCGACGAGACCGGCGACCGCATCGGCGGCCTCCTCAGACGCCTGGCCCTACGCGCCCGGGGCGGCGCGGCATGAGCCCCGGGGCGCCCAGGGCGTGCCCGGCGGATCTTCGTCATGTACGGCGCCCCGTCAGGGGCACGGGGCGGTACTGGTTGGCGGCTGCCGCCGCGTGGACGCGCCGGCAGTGCCCCGTCAGGGGCGCGGGGAACTGCGCGACAAGCCACAACGCGCCCGCAGACGAAATGCCGTGCTGCTCCCGGGCCCCCGGGTTGGCGGCAGCCGCAGGTCGAACGCGGGGCACGCCCCAGAGGCTCAGTCGGTGCCGGCACCGGCACCGGCACCGGCACCGGTGTCGTCGTCGGCGGCGCCGGAGGCGGAGGCGCCCGGGCGCGAGCGGTCCGCCGACTGCAGGTCGGCGTCCAGCTGCGTCAGATCGGCGTTGAGCGCTGCCATCAGCTCCTCCATCTGCTGCAGCAGGCCCTTCGGCGCGGCCTGCCGCGGGGAAGCGGCCTGGGCGGGCACGGCCTCGTCGGGCACGGCTTCCTGGGTCATGATGGCCTCCTCGGCCCTCGCCCTCCCGGTGCGGGCGGGCGGCATCGCGATCGTCGCCCCCGGCGGCGGACACCGGTGCGCGGGCCGGGCGGTCCGGCTCCGCCCGAGCCAACGACCACCGGCGGCGCCGGACACTGACCGGGCCCACCGGGCGGGGGCAAGTTCACCCGGCCGGAGTGAGCCGGGGCATGTGAGGGGCCGCCCATTGACGCCTGTTCGAAAGGAAGCTCCTCCGATGGCCCTGCCCGCGGTTCCTCTCGCCACCGCCCTCGCGCGCGGGCCGCTCGTGCTCGACGGCGGGCTGTCCAACCAACTGGCGGCCCAGGGCTGCGACCTGTCCGACTCCCTGTGGTCCGCCCGGCTGCTGGCCGACGGCCCCGCGCAGATCGAGGCGGCCCACACCGCCTACCTCCGGGCGGGAGCCCAGGTGCTGATCACCTCCAGTTATCAGGCGACCTCCGAGGGTTTCGCCCGGCGGGGGCTCGCGCCGCAGGAGTCGGCGGCCCTGCTGCGGCGCAGCGTCGAGCTGGCCCGTACGGCCGCGGCGCACAGCGAGCGCGAGGTGTGGGTGGCGGCCTCCGTCGGCCCCTACGGGGCCATGCTCGCCGACGGCAGCGAGTACCGCGGGCGCTACGGGCTGACCGTGGCCGAGCTGGAGCGCTTCCACCGGCCGCGCATCGAGGCCCTGGCCGGCGCCGGGCCGGACGTCCTGGCCCTGGAGACCGTCCCCGACACCGACGAGGCCCGCGCCCTGCTGCGGGCGGTGCGCGGCTTCGGGCTGCCCGTGTGGCTGTCGTACAGCGTGCACGGTGAGTGCACCCGGGCCGGGCAACCGCTGCGGGAGGCCTTCGGGCTCGCAGCGCAGGACGACCAGGTCGTGGCCGTCGGCGTCAACTGCTGCGCCCCCCGGGACGCCGCGCCCGCCGTCGAGCTCGCCGCCCGCGTCACCGGAAAACCGGTGGTCGTCTACCCCAACAGCGGGGAAGGCTGGGACGACCGCACCAGGCGCTGGCAGGGGAGCGGCACGTTCGACCCCGCCGTCGTTGCCTCGTGGCAGAAGGCCGGCGCCCGGCTGATCGGAGGCTGCTGCCGGGTGGGCCCGGACCACATTGCCGCACTGGCCGCCCTGCTGAAAAACCCTGCCTGCTGAACCCTGCCTGCTGAACCCTGCCTGCTGAACCGTGCCTTGCTGAAAGCCCGGCTTGCTGAAGCCCTGCTTACTGAAAAACCCGTGGAGAACGGGTCAAAAGGGAAGGAATAATCGAGCGCGTGTTCCTGACGATCAGTACCACCGGTACACCCGACCAGCCCGCGACCGACCTCGGCTTCCTGCTGCACAAGCACCCCGGCAAGGCGCAGCAGTTCTCGACCTCCCACGGCACCGCCCACGTCCTGTACCCCGAGGCGGACGACGAGCGCTGCACGGTGGCCCTGCTGCTGGAGGTCGATCCCGTGGCACTGGTCCGGCGCGGCAGGGCCTCCTCCCGGCACGGCCGCGGCGGCGCCCCCGACGCGACTCTGGCGCAGTACGTCAACGACCGGCCCTACGCCGCCTCCTCCCTGCTCGCCGTCGCCCTCGGCAGCGTCTTCTCCAGCGCCGTCAAGGGACAGTGCGCCGCCCGCCCCGACCTGCCCGGCCGCACCCTGCCGCTGCGCGTGGCGGTGCCCGCTCTGCCCGCCCGCGGTGGCGCGGAGCTCGTCCAGCGGCTGTTCGCCCCCCTGGGCTGGGCCGTCACCGCCACCCCCGTGGCCCTGGACGAGCACTTCCCCGAGTGGGGCGACTCGCGCTACGTCTCCCTCGTCCTCCAGGGCGAGCAGCGACTGTCCGACGCCCTGCGCCACCTCTACGTCCTGCTGCCCGTGCTCGACGACGCCAAGCACTACTGGGTCGCCCCCGACGAGGTGGACAAGCTGCTGCGCCTCGGCGACGGCTGGCTGGCCGACCACCCCGAGCAGGCGCTGATCACCAGCCGCTACCTCGCCCGCCGCCGTTCCCTGACCCGCGACGCCCTCGACCGCCTGGCCCTCGCCCGGCTCGCCGAGGCCGACGACACCGGTGCCGAGGAGCTCGACAACGCAGTGGACGAGAGCGCCGACACCGACGAGCGGCCCGTGCCGCTGGCCGTCCGGCGCCGCGCGGCCATCACCGACGCGCTGCGCCGCGCCGGCGCGGCCCGGGTGCTCGACCTCGGGTGCGGCCAGGGCCAGCTCGTCGGCGAGCTGCTGAAGGACCCGCGCTTCACCGAGATCGTCGGCCTCGACGTCTCGATGCGCGCCCTGCAGGAGGCCTCCCGCCGGCTGCGCCTGGAACGCATGACCGAGCGCCAGGCCGCCCGCGTCACCCTGCTGCAGGGTTCCCTCGCCTACACCGACCGCCGTCTGACCGGCTACGACGCGGCCGTGCTCAGCGAGGTGATCGAGCACGTCGACCCGCCGCGGCTGCCGGCCCTGGAGCACGCCGTCTTCGGCGCCGCCCGCCCCGCCACCGTCGTGGTCACCACGCCCAACGCGGAGTACAACGTCCGCTGGGAGACGCTGCCGGCCGGGCACGTGCGCCACCACGACCACCGCTTCGAGTGGAACCGCGAGGAGTTCGGCGACTGGGCGGCCCGGGTGGCCGAGCGCCATGGTTACGACGTCGCCTTCGAGCCCATAGGCCCCGACGACCCGGAGGTCGGACCGCCGACCCAGATGGCCGTCTTCCGCAAACACCCCACCGACACCGCGAAGCAGGCGAAGACCGCATGACCGACACCAGCACCGCGCCGCCGGCCGGCGCCGCGCCGCGCACGCCCCTGGCCGTGCCCGACCTCTCGCTCGTGGTCCTCGTCGGCGCCACCGGCTCCGGCAAGTCCACCTTCGCCGCCCGCCACTTCAAGCCCACCGAGACCGTCTCGTCCGACTTCTGCCGCGGTCTGGTCAGTGACGACGAGAACGACCAGAGCGCCAGCAAGGACGCCTTCGACGTCCTGCACTACATCGTCGGCAAGCGCCTGGCCGCGGGCCGGCTGACCGTCGTCGACGCCACCAACGTCCAGTCCGACGCCCGCAAGCAGCTCGTGGCGCTGGCCCGTGAGCACGACGTGCTGCCCGTCGCCATCGTCCTCGACATGCCCGAGGACGTCTGCGCCGAGCGCAACGCCGCCCGCCCCGACCGCGCCGGCCTGCCCCGCCGCGTCATCCAGCGCCACCAGCGCGAGCTGCGCCGCTCGCTGCGCCACCTGGAGCGCGAGGGTTTCCGCAAGGTGCACGTCCTGCGCGGCACCGCCGCGGTCGAGGCCGCCGAGGTCGTCCGCGAGCGCCGCTTCAACGACCTGCGCCACCTCACCGGCCCCTTCGACATCATCGGCGACATCCACGGCTGCCGCTCCGAGCTGGAGGCCCTGCTCACCGCCCTCGGCTACGGCGTCGTCCGCGACGAGGCCGGCCGCCCCGTGGACGCCGTCCACCCCGAGGGCCGCACCGTCGTCTTCGTCGGCGACCTCGTCGACCGCGGCCCCGACAGCCCCGGCGTGCTGCGCCTGGCCATGGGCATGGTCGAGGCCGGCCACGCCCTGTGCGTCCCGGGCAACCACGAGAACAAGCTGGGCCGTTACCTCGCCGGGCGCCAGGTCAAGGTCGCGCACGGCCTGCCCGAGACCATCGAGCAGCTGGAGCGCGAGGACGGGCAGGACCCGGCCTTCCGCGAGCGGGTGCGCGCCTTCATCGACTCCCTGGTCAGCCACTACGTCCTCGACGGCGGCGCGCTCGTCGTCTGCCACGCCGGCCTGCCGGAGAAGTACCACGGCCGCACCTCCGGCCGCGTCCGCTCCCACGCCCTGTACGGCGACACCACCGGCGAGACCGACGAGTTCGGCCTGCCCGTGCGCTACCCGTGGGCGGAGGACTACCGCGGCCGCGCCGCCGTCGTCTACGGCCACACCCCCACCCCCACGGCCACCTGGCTCAACAACACCATCTGCCTGGACACCGGCGCCGTCTTCGGCGGCAGGCTGACCGCGCTGCGCTGGCCGGAGCGCGAGCTGGTGGACGTCCCCGCCGAGCAGGTCTGGTACGAGCCGGTGCGCCCCCTGGTGTCCGAGGCCCCCGGCGGCGCCGACGGCCGCCCGCTGGACCTCGCCGACGTCGCCGGCCGCCGCGTCGTGGAGACCCGGCACCTGGGCCGTATCGCCGTGAAGGAGGAGAACGCCGCCGCTGCCCTGGAGGTCATGAGCCGTTTCGCGGTCGACCCGCGGGCGCTGATGTACCTGCCGCCCACCATGGCACCCTGCGCCACCTCCAAGGAGGAGGGCTACCTGGAGCACCCCGCCGAGGCGTTCGCCGCCTACCGCGCCGACGGCGTGCGGCAGGTGGTCTGCGAGGAGAAGCACATGGGCTCGCGCGCCGTGGTGCTGCTGTGCCGCGACGCCGACGCCGCCCACGAGCGCTTCGGCACCGACCCCGGCGTGCCCGGCGCCGTGTACACCCGCACGGGCCGGCCGTTCTTCGACGACCCGGCCGTGACCGCAGGGCTCCTCGAACGGCTCGACCGGTGCGCCGAGGGCGCCGGCCTGTGGCAGGAGCTGCAGACGGACTGGCTGCTGCTGGACGCCGAGCTCATGCCTTGGTCCCTCAAGGCCCAAGGACTGCTGCGCAGCCAGTACGCGGCCGTGGGCGCCGCCTCCGGCGCGGTCCTGCCCGAGGTGATCACCGCCCTGGAAGCCACCGCCGCCCGCGGCGTCGACGTCACCGGCCTCCTCGGCCGCCAGCGCGAGCGCGCCGCCGACGCGGCCGCCTTCACCGAGGCGTACCGCCGCTACTGCTGGACGGTCGCCGGCCCCGGCGACATCCGGCTGGCCCCGTTCCAGATCCTGGCGGCCCAGGGCCGCAACCTGGCCACCCTCCCGCACGACGAACAGCTCGCCCTGATCGACCGGCTCGTCGCGCAGGACCCCCTGCTCCGTCCGACGCGCCGCATCGTCGTCGACACGCACGACGAGGAGTCCGTCGCCGCCGGCACGCGCTGGTGGCTGGAGCTGACCGCGGAGGGCGGCGAAGGCATGGTCGTCAAGCCGCTGGGCGCCCATGTGCACACCCCGGACGGCAAGCTCGTCCAGCCGGGCATCAAGTGCCGCGGCCGGGAGTACCTGCGGATCATCTACGGCCCGGAGTACACCCGCCCGGAGAACCTCTCCCGCCTGCGGATACGCCACCTGGGCCACAAGCGCTCGCTGGCCCTGCGCGAGTACGCGCTGGGCCTGGAGGCCCTGGACCGCCTCGCCGCGGGCGAGGCGCTGTGGCGCGTCCACGAGGCGGTCTTCGCGATCCTGGCCCTGGAATCGGAGCCGGTGGACCCCCGCCTGTAGCCGGGGCCGAGCCCCGGACCCCGGTCCGGGGCTCAGCCCGCCGCAGGCGCGCCGCATCCGCGTGAACCGGCCCCCCACGGGCCAGGATGGAAGGATGGGATTCCACGTCGATTCCGAGGCCGGCCGCCTGCACCGCGTCATCCTGCACCGCCCCGACCTGGAGCTGAAGCGCCTGACCCCGTCCAACAAGGACGCCCTTCTCTTCGACGACCTGCTGTGGGTGCGCCGCGCCCGCGCCGAGCACGACGGCTTCGCCGACGTGCTGCGCGAGCGCGGGGTGCAGGTGCATCTCTTCCAGGACCTGTTGGAGGAGAGTCTGCGCCTGCCGGCGGCCCGGGGCCTGGTGCTGCAGCGGGTGTTCCACGAGAGGGAGTACGGTCCGCTGGCCACGGATCATCTGCGGGCCGCGTTCGAGGGGATGCCGGCGGGGGAGCTGGCGTCGTGGTTGATCGGTGGCATGACGAAGCGGGAGTTCCTGGAGCGGCATCCGGAGCCGGTCTCGGTGCGCTTCCATGTGATGGATCTGGACGATTTCCTGCTCAATCCGTTGCCGAATCATTTGTTCACCCGGGACACCTCGGCCTGGGTGTACGACGGGGTGTGCATCAACGCGATGCGCTGGCCGGCACGTTGGCACGAGACGGTGCACTACGAGGCGGTGTACCGGCATCATCCGCTCTTCGCTCCGGGGGGTTTCCACGTGTGGAGCGAGGGCCAGCCGGCGTACCCGTCGACGATCGAGGGCGGGGACGTGCTGGTGATCGGCAACGGGGCGGTGCTGATAGGGATGAGCGAGCGGACCACGCCGCAGGCGGTGGAGATGCTCGCCCACCGGTTGTTCTCGGCGGGTTCGGCCCGCACGATCGTGGCCCTGGACATGCCGAAGGCACGGGCGTTCATGCACCTGGACACCGTGATGACGATGGTGGACGGGGACACCTTCACCCAGTACGCGGGGCTGGGGACGCTGCGTTCGTACACGATCGAGCCGGGCGCGGCGGCCGGTGAGCTCAAGGTCACGGATCATCCGCCGGAGCACATGCACCGGGCGATCGCGGCGGCCCTGGGTCTGGACGGCATCCGGGTGCTCACCGCCCGGCAGGACGTGCACGCGGCCGAGCGGGAGCAGTGGGACGACGGCTGCAATGTGCTGGCGATAGAGCCGGGGGTGGTGGTGGCCTATGAGCGCAACGTGACCACCAATACGCATCTGCGCAAGCACGGCATCGAGGTGATCACGATTCCGGGCAGTGAGCTGGGTCGTGGCCGCGGTGGGCCGCGCTGTATGAGTTGTCCCGTGGAGCGGGATCCGGTGCCGGGGCTTTAGGCGCCGACTTCGGGCACCGGCGGGGCCGGGGGTCTGTCACCAGGGGAGGGTCTGCATAATAATGTGGAATGCTGAATATATTTTCCACTGTGCCTTGTGCGCCGACGAACCGGGAGCCCCACCATGGCGACTGACCTCAAGGGCCGCCATCTCCTCAAGGAGACGGACCTCACCGCCGAAGAGTTCCACAGCCTGATCGAACTGGCCGCCGAGCTGAAGGCCGCCCGGCGGGCGGGCACCGAGGAGCGCCGGCTCGTGGGCCGCAACATTGCACTGATCTTCGAGAAGACCTCCACCCGGACCCGCTGCGCCTTCGAGGTCGCCGCCGCCGACCAGGGCGCCCGCACCACGTACCTCGATCCGGCGGGCTCCCAGGTCGGGCACAAGGAATCGGTCCGCGACACCGCCCGGGTGCTGGGCCGGCTGTACGACGCCATCCAGTACCGGGGCCACGGCCAGGACGCCGTCGAGGAGCTGGCCGCCTACGCCGGCGTCCCCGTCTACAACGGGCTCACCGACGACTGGCACCCCACCCAGATGCTGGCCGACGTGCTGACCATGAGCGAGCACACCGCCAAGCCGCTGGAGCACGTCGCCTATGCCTACCTCGGCGACGCCCGCTACAACATGGGCAACTCCTACCTCGTCACCGGCGCCCTGCTCGGCATGGACGTACGGATCGTGGCGCCGGAGGACCTGTGGCCCGCCCCCGAGGTGGTGGCCCAGGCCCGCCGCCTCGCCGAGGCCAGCGGCGCCCGCATCACGCTGACCGCCGACGTCGCCGAGGGCGTGCGCGGCGCGGACTTCGTCGCCACCGACGTGTGGGTCTCGATGGGCGAGCCCAAGGAGGTCTGGGACGCGCGCATCGCCCTGCTCACCCCCTACGCGGTCACCATGGACGTACTGCGGGCCACCGGCAACAAGGCCGTGAAGTTCCTGCACTGCCTGCCCGCCTTCCACGACCTGGGCACCTCGGTCGCCCGCGAGATCCACGAGCGGCACGGCCTGACGTCCCTGGAAGTGACCGACGAGGTCTTCGAGTCGGTCCACTCGCTGGTCTTCGAGCAGGCCGAGAACCGGATGCACACCATCAAGGCGGTGCTCGTGGCCACACTGGGCCACTGAGGGCTATCGCGGAGTCGTGACGACGGTCACAAAGCGGTGATAGCTTCACCGGGCAGGCACCAGCCCCGCCCGGCTGAAGGAGGCCGTGCACATGAGTCCGTTCACCGGCTCCGCGTCCCGCACCCAGCAATGGCGGCACCTGCGCCTGTCCCTCGACGCCGGCGTCGCCACCGTCACCCTCGACCGGCCCGACAGGCTCAACGCGCTGACCTTCGGCGCCTACGCCGACCTGCGCGACCTTTTGCCCGAGCTCGCCCGCGACGGCTCCGTACGGGCCCTGGTGCTCGGCGGCGAGGGGCGCGGCTTCTGCTCCGGCGGTGACGTCGAGGCCATCATCGGCGCCACGCTGGGGATGGACACCGGCCGCCTGCTGGAGTTCAACCGCATGACCGGCCACGTGGTGCGGGCGCTGCGGGAGTGCCCGTTCCCCGTGGTCGCCGCCGTGCACGGGGTGGCCGCCGGGGCCGGCGCCGTCCTCGCCCTCGCCGCCGACTTCCGCATCGCCGACCCCACCGCCCGCTTCGTCTTCCTCTTCACCAAGGTCGGCCTGTCCGGCGGCGACATGGGCGCCGCCTACCTGCTGCCCCGCGTCGTCGGTCTCGGCCATGCCACCCGCCTGCTCATGCTCGGCGAGCCCGTCGCCGCCGCCGAGGCCGAGCGCATCGGCCTGGTCGGCGAGCTGGTCGAGGAGGGCGGCGCCGACGCCGCCGCCCGCAGCCTCGCCCGCCGCCTGGCCTCGGGGCCCGCCCTCGCCCACGCCCAGACCAAGGCCCTGCTGACCGCCGAGCTCGACATGCCCCTGGCCGCCTCCCTCGAACTGGACGCCGCCACCCAGGCGCTGCTGATGACCAGCGCCGACTACGCCGAGTTCCACGCGGCCTTCCGTGCCAGGCGCCCGCCCGAGTGGCAGGGGCGGTGACCACCGTGCCCGCGGTCACCGCCCGGCGCGTGGCGGTCGTCGGCGGCGGCCCCGGCGGCCTGTACGCCGCCGTCCTCCTCAAGCGCCTCGCCCCCGACCGCGAGG
The DNA here is from genome assembly GCF_040675615.1 of Streptomyces sp. NPDC049585. NCBI lineage: Bacteria > Bacillati > Actinomycetota > Actinomycetes > Kitasatosporales > Streptomycetaceae > Streptomyces > Streptomyces sp. NPDC049585. Next base: position 154,358 of record NZ_JBFAPE010000010.1, read on the forward strand.
TCACCGTCTGGGAGCGCAACGCTCCCGACGACACCTTCGGCTTCGGCGTCGTCCTCTCCGACGAGACCCTTGGCGGCATCGGCAGCGCCGACCCGGACGTGCACGCGGCCCTCGCCCGGGAGATGGTGCGCTGGGACGCCATCGACGTCGTCCACCGCGGCCGCACCCTCACCTGCGGCGGCCACGGCTTCGCCGCCCTCGGCCGCCACCGGCTGCTGCACCTGTTGCACGAGCGCTGCCGCGCCCTCGGCGTGACGCTGCGCTTTCGTACCCCGGCCCCGCCGGCCGCCGCACTCGCCCGCACCCATGACCTCGTCATCGCCGCCGACGGCGTCAACAGCCGCACCCGCGACGCCCACCGGGCGCATTTCCGCCCCACCGTCACCACACACCGCTGCCGTTACATCTGGCTCGCCGCCGACCTCGCGCTCGACGCCTTCCGCTTCGAGATCGCCGAGACCCCCCACGGGGTCATGCAACTGCACGCCTACCCCTACTCCCGCACCGCCGGCACCGTCATCGTCGAGATGCGCGAGGAGGTCTGGCGGCGCGCCGCACTCGACCGCTGCGACGAGAAGAGCGCCCTCGACCAGTGCGCCGACCGCTTCGCCGCCACCCTCCACGGCAGCCCCCTGCGCACCAACCACTCCGCCTGGACCGCCTTCCGCACCGTCGTGAACGCCCACTGGTCGCACGGCAACATCGTCCTGCTCGGCGACGCGGCCCACACCGCCCACTTCTCCATCGGCTCCGGCACCAAGCTCGCCGTCGAGGACGCCGTCGCCCTCGCCGCCCACCTCCACGACGCCCCCGACGTGCCCACGGCGCTGGCCGCCTACGAGGCCGAACGGCGCCCGGTCGTCGCCTCCACCCAGCGCGCCGCCCGCGCCAGCATGGAGTGGTTCGAGGACCTCGCCGTCCACACCGGCGGCCCCCCGCACCGGTTCGCCTTCGACCTCCTCACCCGCAGCCGCCGTGTCACCCACGACAACCTCCGCCTGCGGGATACCGCCTTCGTCGCCGCCGTCGAGGAGGAGGCCGGCATCCCGCCCGGCACGCCCCCGATGTTCACCCCCTTCCGGCTGCGCGGCCTGCGCCTGCGCAACCGCGTCGTCGTCTCCCCGATGGACATGTACTCCGCCGTCGACGGCACCCCCGGCGACTTCCACCTCGTCCACCTCGGCGCCCGGGCGCTCGGGGGAGCGGGCCTGGTGATGACCGAGATGGTCTGCGTCAGCCCCACCGGCCGCATCACCCCCGGCTGCACCGGGATGTACGCGCCCGAGCACGAGCGCGCCTGGGCCCGCATCACCGGATTCGTCCACGACCAGGCCCCCGGCACCGCGCTGGGCATCCAGCTCGGCCACTCCGGCCGCAAGGGCTCCACCCGCCTGATGTGGGAGGGCATCGACCAGCCCCTGCCCCACGGCAACTGGCCCCTCGTCGCCGCCTCGCCCCTGCCCTACCGGCCCGGCGTCAACCAGACCCCGCACCCCGTGACCCCCGACGGCCTCGCGGAGATACGGCAGCAGTTCGTCCGCTCCGCCGAGGCCGCCGCCCGCGCCGGCTTCGACCTCCTCGAACTGCACTGCGCCCACGGCTACCTGCTCTCCGGCTTCCTCTCCCCCCTCACCAACCACCGCGACGACGCCTACGGCGGCGACCTGGCGGGTCGGCTGCGCTACCCCCTGGAGGTCTTCGACGCCGTCCGCGCCGCCTGGCCCGCCGACCGGCCCATGACCGTGCGCATCTCCGCCACGGACTGGGCCGAGGGCGGCACCACCGCCGACGACGCGGTCGCCGTCGCCCGCGCCTTCGCCGCCCACGGGGCGGACGCCATCGACGTCTCGACGGGACAGGTCGTCCCCGACGAACGCCCGGACTTCGGCCGCTCGTACCAGACGCCGTTCGCGGACCGCATCCGCAAGGAGGCGGGCGTCGCGGTGATCGCGGTCGGCGCCATCTCCTCGTGGGACGACGTCAACTCCCTGATCCTGGCGGGCCGGGCCGACCTGTGCGCCCTGGGCCGCCCCCACCTGTACGACCCCCACTGGACCCTGCACGCAGCAGCGGACCAGTCCTACACGGGCCCGGGCGCCCCCTGGCCCACCCCCTACCGAGCCGGCAGCCGCAAACCCCCCACGGGCCGCCGTGCGTGAGCGGGTGCCCCTCCAGCCCGTCCGGGGGCACCTCCCAGCGGTAGCCGGGGGAGGTGGGGCCGGGGATCAGCCCCCCGCAGGCGCACCCGCCAACACCGGCGTGACGTAGCGCGCCCCCGCATCGCGCAGCCGCGCATGCAACCCCGCAAAGCACCGCGCCGCCCGCCCCCCGGGCCACTCCGCGGGCAGCAACCCCACCGGCAGCCCCGGATCCGCGTACGGCAGCCGCCGCCACGAGTCCAGCGCCAGCAGGTAGTCGCGGTAGGCCTCCTCCGGGCGCGGCACGGCCTTGCGCCGCCCCCACCGCCGCAGCACGGGTTCGTGGGCGTCCAGGAACGCCCGGTGCTGCGCGGCGAGCGCTTCGAGGTCCCACCATCGGGCCACCGCCTCCGCGGTCGGCTCGAACCCCAGGTGGTTGCCGCGGAAGAGGTCCACGTACGCGTCCAGCCCCAGCCGCTGCAGCGTGTGGCGGGTCTCGTCGTGGACGTGGGCGGGGGCGATCCACACACCGGGGGCGGCGGTGCCGAAGCCGAGCCGGGCCAGGCGGGAGCGCAGGAGGTGCCGTCTGTGGCGTTCCTCCTCGGGGACGGAGAAGACGGCCAGCAGCCACCCCTGTCCGGTACGGGCCGTGGGGTGCCCGTAGATGCGCCGGTCGCCGTCCTCCAGCAGTTGCCGTCCGGCGTCGGACAGGCCGTAGCCGGCGGCGCCGCCGGCCGTGCGGTCGGCGACGAGCAGTCCGCGCCGCTTGAGCCGGGAGACGGCCGAGCGGACGGACGGCGCGTCGACGCCGACGGCGGCGAGCAGCCGGATGAGGGCGGCGATGGGCACGGGCCCGGCGGGGGCGCCGCCGGTGCCGCGTCCGTACGCGCCGTAGAAGGTGACGATGAGGGACCGAGGGGTGTGCTGGTCAGTCACGGGGAAACTGTAAAGGGCCCGGCGGGCCCCGAACGCAGCCGGAAACGCTGCAACTTGCCGGTGGGGGTGCGCGGCAGCGCGTCGAGGAACACGATCTCGCGAGGGCACTTGTAGGGAACGATCTCCTTTTTGGTGAACTCGCGCAGCGCGGTGACGGTCTCCGGTCCGCGCGGCACCCCGTCGCGCAGTACGACGTGCGCGACGACGACCTGTCCGCGCTCGGCGTCGGGCCGTCCCACGACGGCGGCCTCCAGGACGTCCGGGTGGCGCAGCAGGGCCTCCTCGACCTCGGGTCCGGCGATGTTGTACCCGGCGGAGACGATCATGTCGTCGGCGCGGGCCACGTAGTGGAAGTAGCCGTCGGCGTCGCGAATGTAGGTGTCGCCGGTGAGGTTCCAGCCGTCGCGCACGTACGCGCGCTGGCGTTCGTCGGCCAGGTAGCGGCAGCCGGTGGGGCCGCGCACGGCCAGCAGTCCGGGCCGGCCGTCGGGCACGTCGGTGCCGTCGGGGCCGACGACGCGGGCCTCGTAGCCGGGGACGGGCAGGCCGGTGGCGCCGGGGCGGATGCGGTCGTCGGCGGCGGAGATGAAGATGTGCAGCATCTCGGTGGCGCCGATGCCGTTGATCAGACGCAGCCCGGTCGCGCGCCGCCAGTCGTGCCAGAGGGCGGCGGGCAGGTGCTCGCCGGCCGAGACGCATCTGCGCAGCGAGGAGACGTCGTGGCCGTCGAGCGCGCCGAGCATGGCGCGGTAGGCCGTGGGGGCGGTGAACAGGACGGAGACGCGGTGGCGCCGGATGTCGGCCAGCAGTTGCCGGGGTCCGCCCCAGTCGGTCAGCAGGGTGCGGGCGCCGGCGCGCAGGGGGAAGACGACCAGGCCGCCGAGTCCGTAGGTGAAGCCCAGCGGCGGGCTGCCGGCGAAGACGTCGTCGGGGTGCGGGCGCAGGACGTGGGCCGAGAAGGTGTCGGCGATCGCCAGGACGTCGCGGTGGAAGTGCACGCAGCCCTTGGGCCGGCCGGTGGTGCCGGAGGTGAAGGCGATGAGGGCCACGTCGTCGGCGGAGGTGGCGACGGCGGTGTGGGCGGCGGGCTTGCGCGCGGCCAGCCGCAGCAGGTCGTCGTCGGCGTCGGAGCCGTACAGCGTCGTCCTCAACCGGGGTATGCCGGCGGCCAGCAGGTCGTCGGCGGAGCGGGCGTCGCACAGCGCGTGCCGTATGCGGGCGAGCCGGCAGATGGTGGCCAGTTCGTGCGGCCGCTGGGCGGCCAGGACGGTGACCGCCACCGCGCCGGCCTTGAGCACCGCCAGCCAGCAGGCGGCCAGCCAGGGCGTGGTGGGGCCGCGCAGCAGCACCCGGTTGCCGGGCACGACGCCGAGGTCGTCGGTGAGCACGTGGGCGATGCGGTTGGCGTGCGCGCGCAGCAACCCGTACGACCACACCGTGCCGGCGCCGCTGACGGTGGCGGCACGGCGGGCGCCGAGGCGGCCGATCGTGCCGTCGAGCAGCTCGGCCGCGCAGTTGAGGCGGTCGGGATGGACGGGCGGGGCGGCCCCGGCCCCCTCGTCGGTGCCGGCGCTGCGCAGCAGCGGCCACTGGTCGGCCGGGGGAAGGTGCTCGCGCGCAAAGGTGTCGATGTGGGCCGACGGCTTGAGCTCCATCGCGGATGTGCCCCCTCGCGCCGGAGGAAGAGGAATGGGAGGTGAACGGGGGTCTTGCCAGCGCCACGGATCCACTGTCAGCGTAACGAGTCGGTGACGGCAGTCAACGGAGCGCGATAAACCGCGCGGGAGAAGGGTGGGTCGGATGGGCACACCGTTCACACTCGACGACGCACAGCGCAAGTGGTGTGCCGAGGTGCGCCGGGTCGCCGCCGACCACCTGCGCCCCCTCGTCCGCGCCGGTGCACCCGGCCGCGTCAACCGGCCCCTGCTCGCGGCCCTCGCCGAACACGGCCTGATCGCACGGGCGTTGCCCGCCCGCGGCCCCGTACGCGCCATGGACCTGTGCCTGCTGCGCGCGTCCCTGGCGCGCGAGTGCACCGAGGCCGACACCGCCCTGGCCCTGCAGGCCCTGGGCCTCCACCCCGTCCTGCGCGCCGGCACCGACGCCCAGCGCGCCCGCTGGCTGCCCGAGGTCGTCGCCGGCCGCGCCGTCGCGGCCTTCGCGCTCAGCGAGCCCGGCGCGGGCTCGGACGCCGCCGCCCTCGCCCTGCGCGCCGAACCCGACGGCGACGGCTGGCGCCTGACGGGCGAGAAGTGCTGGATCTCCAACGCCCCCGAGGCCGACGTCCACACCGTCTTCGCCCGCACCGGCCCCGGGGCCGGCGCCGGTGGCGTCACCGCCTTCCTCGTCCCCGGCGACCGGCCCGGACTGGGCGGCGAGCACCTCGACATGCTCGCCCCGCACCCCCTGGGCACGCTCACCTTCGACGGCGTCCGCGTCGGCCCGCAGGACGTCGTCGGCGACGTGGGCGGCGGCTTCCGCATCGCCATGGCCACCTTGGACCTCTTCCGGCCCAGCGTCGGCGCCTTCGCCGTCGGCATGGCCCGCGCCGCGCTGGATGCGGCCCTCGCCCACGCCGCGCAGCGCCGGGCCTTCGGCGGACCGCTGAAGGACCTGCAGGCCGTCTCCCACACCCTCGCCGAGATGGCCACCCGTACCGAGGCGGCCGCCCTGCTCGTCCTCGCGGCCGCCGCCGCGTACGACGCGGGCGAGCCCGGCGTCGTACGCCGCTCCGCCATGGCCAAGCTCTTCGCCACCGAGACCGCCCAGTACGTCGTCGACGCGGCCGTGCAGATCCACGGCGCCCGCGCCCTGCGCCGGGGCCACCTCCTGGAGCACCTCTACCGCGAGGTGCGGGCACCGCGGGTGTACGAGGGGGCCACCGAGGTGCAGCGCACGATCATCGCGAAGGAGCTCTTCCGGTGAGCGGCGGCGGCATCGAGCGCATCAACCCTGCCGGGCTGGGCCCGCCGCGCGGTTTCAGCCACGCGGTCGTGGCCACCGGCTCCCGCCTGGTCCTCCTGGCCGGCCAGACCGCCCTGGACGCCGGCGGCCGGGTCGTGCCCGGCGACCTGGTGGCGCAGTTCGAGGCGGCCCTGGCCAACCTGCTGGCCGCCCTGCGCGCCGCCGGCGGCGCACCGCACCACCTGGCCCGGGTCACCGTCTACGCCACCGACGTCGCCGCCTACCGGGCGTGCTCCCGTGAACTGGGCGCCGTCTGGCGGCGCCTGGCCGGCCGCGACTATCCGGCCATGGCCGTCGTGGGCGTGGTGCGGCTGTGGGACGCCGAGGCGCTGGTGGAGCTGGACGGCCTCGCGGTCCTGCCGTGACGCCGCGCCGGTGTACGGTGAGGAGCCGGCCGACGGACCGGACAGGACAGGGAGAGGTGGCGCTTCGATGGCTCCCCGGCGCGGCGCCGACGCGGACAGCGGCACCCCCACGGGCACCGGCACAAGGACCGGCACGCCGACCTTCACCGAACAGGCCCGGCGCCGCCAGATCATCGAGTGCACCATCGACCTGATCTCCACGCGCGGCTACCCCGCCACCTCCCTGGCGGCGATCGCCAAGGAGGCCGGCATCTCCAAGGCCGCCGTCCTCTACCACTTCTCCTCGAAGGACAACCTCACCCAGGCGACGTTCCAGCACGTGCTGGAACGCTTCCGCGCCCACGTCACCGAGCGCGTCGAGCGCGAGAGCGACCCGCGGGCGGCGCTCGTCGCCTACGTCCGCGCGATGATCGGCTACCAGCAGGCCAACCGCCGCCACGTGCGCGTCATCACCGAGATGCTGCTCGACGACAAGGGCGGCACCGAACTGAAGACGCCCGGCTCCCACGACACCCACGGCCGCTGGCAGCACCTGGCCGGACTGCTGGAAGCCGGCCGGCAGGCCGGCCGGCTGCGGGTGTCCGACACCCGCACCACGGCCCTGGCCATCGGCGGCGCCATCGACAACGTCGTCTCGCACTGGCTCGTCCACCCCGACTACGACCTCGACGCCGCCGCCGACGAGCTCGTGGCCCTCACCCTCGGCGCGGTCGGCGCCCGGGACTGACCCCGGCCGCAGCCACCGGCGTCAGCGCCGGGCGAAGTCCGGGGCGCGCTCGGGCCGCAGCCCCACCCCGCCGACGTACCCCAGCAGCGAGGGCAGCCCCGGCACGCGCCGCATCATCCGCAGCGGCACCGGCAGCCGGTGCGGGTCCAGGCCGGTCGTCAGGGCCGGGCGCAGCACCGCCTCGTGCTCGCTCACCTGCGCCTTCTGCACCGCCGCCGCGGGCATCAGCCGGCGCCTTTGCACCCGGGCCAGCTCGCGTACGTCCACCCTGCCGCTGCGCAGCGGCCCCGCAAGGATCCGTGCGGCCGCGACCGCGTCCTGCACGGCGAGGTTGACGCCGACGCCGCCGGTGGGGGACATGATGTGCGCCGCGTCCCCGATGCACAGCAGCCCCGGCCGGTACCACTGTCGCAGCCGCCCCATCGTCACCTCCAGCAGCTTGACGTCGTCCCACGAGGTGACCGCCTCCGTCACCTCGGGCCCCCAGCCGAAGAGTTCGCCGAGCCGGTCGCGGAACCACTGGACGCCCTGGGCGCGCAACTGCGCGTCCGAGCCCTTGGGGATGAGGTAGGAGGTCTGGTAGTACTCCCCGCGGTCCATCGTGGCCGCGAACTGCCGGCCTTCGGACCGCATGAAGATCCGCCCGTCCCGGGCGCTGCCCGGCTGTGCGGGCACGCCCACCTGCCAGAGGTCCATGGGCACCTCCACGTACTCGGGCCGCAGCCCCGCGGCCTCGCGCACCAGCGAGTCCCGCCCGTCACAGGCGACGACGAGCGTGGCCGCGAGCTTTCCGGGCTCCCCGTGCTCGTCGGTGTAGCGCACACCGGTGGCCTGTCCGCCCTCGGTGAGCAGCCCGGTCACCGCAGTGCTCATGCGCAGGGTGAACGAGGGCTCCTCGGCGGCGGCGTCGGCGAGCAGGTCGAGGAAGTCCCACTGCGGAACCATCGCGATGTAGTTGCGCGGGCCGGGGATGCGCCGGAAGTCGCTGAGCGTCAGGGCGGTGCCGCCGATGTGCATCCGCACCTCGCCCAGCCGGGTGGCGGGCAGCCGGTCGAACCGCTCGCCCAGGCCGAGCTCGTCCAGCAGCCGCAGGGTGGACGGGTGGACGGTGTCCCCCCGGAAGTCGCGCAGGAAGTCCTTGTGCTTCTCCAGCACGGTCACCTCCACCCCGGCCCGTGCCAGCAACAACCCCAGCATCACCCCGGCCGGCCCACCGCCCACGACGGCGCACGTCGTGCGTTCCATGTCCCGTCCCTCCCGTTGCTCCTGACCAGTCGGTCAATGGTCTGACCGATCGGTCAGGAGTCTACGCACGGCGCCCCCGCACACGCCAACGGCCCCCGTGCCCGGGTGAATCACCCGGCACGGGGGCCGTTCGCAGGCCGCGCTCCCTCACCAGGGCACGATCTCGTCCACCGTCCCGTCCATGCCGCCGCTGAACGTTCCCGTCGGCCCGTCAGGGCCCGTCAGGGCGAGCCACACAGGGGTGTCGGCGCCCTCTTCCGGGGAGCGGGTGCCGCGGCTGAAGGGGGAGTCGGCGTTGAGGTCGGTGGCCACCAGGCCGGGGTTGGCGGCGTTGACGCGGATGCCTTCCTCGCGGAGGGCCTGGGCGTAGACGAGCGTGATGGCGTTGAGGGCGGCCTTGGAGGCGCTGTAGGGCAGGAGGCCGCGGGTGGAGATGGGGTGTTCGGGGTCGCTGAGGAAGGTGAGGGAGCCCAGGGGGCTCGACATGTTGACGACGCGGGGGGCCGCGGAGCGGCGGAGGAGGGGGATGCAGGCCTGCGTCACCGCCACCGTGCCGAACACGTTGACGTCGAAGGCCTTCCGCATGCGCTCCGCCGTGATGTCGGCCACCGGCACGCCCCATTCCACGACGATGCCCGCGTTGTTGACCAACACGTCCAGGCGGCCCGACTCCGCCTCGATCCGCTTCGCCGCCGCGTCGACCTGCGCCTGGTCGGTCACGTCCAGGTGGACGAAGCGGACGTCGTGCCCGGCCGCCTTCAGCTCCTTCTCCACCTCCCGGCCGCGCTGCGTGTCACGGGCGCCCAGGTAGACCGTCATCCCCTCGGCCGCCAGCCGGCGGGCGATCTGCTTGCCGAGGCCCTTGTTGGCTCCCGTCACCAGGGCCACCTCGCCCTGGTGCTGTCCCTTGGACATGTGTTTCCTCTCGAAAAGATCCGGTACTCGAAAAGATCTGGTAGTTGCCCAGGCCGCCGCAGACGTTGAGCGCCTGCGCGGTCACCGCGCCCGCGCGGTCGCCGATCAGGTACTCCACCATCGCCGCCACCTCGTCCGTCTCCACGTAGCGGCGGATCGGGACACGCGTCGTGATCCGGTCGAACGTCTCGCTCGTCGACACGTTCCAGATCGTGGCGTAGTGCTCGCGCACCGCCTCGGCCATCGGGGTCTCCACGAAGCCCGGGCAGACGGCGTTGACGGTGATGCCCGTCGTCGCCAGCTCCAGGCCCAGGGCCTTGCTGAAGCCGACCACGCCGTGCTTGGACGCGGAGTAGGGGGCGGCGTGCACCACTCCCTGCTTGCCGCCGGTGGAGGCGATGTTGACGATGCGGCCCCAGTCCTTGTCCCGCATCCCGCCGGTGGTGAGGACGGCCTTCGTCATCAGGAAGACGCTGTTGAGGTTGGTGTTGATGACGTCGAACCACAGCTCGTCCGGGATCTCCGCGGTGGCGCCGCCGCCACTGCGCCCGGCGTTGTTGACCAGGATGTCGACGGTGCCGTAGCGCGCGACGGCGGACTGCACGAAGGCCTGGATCTGCTCCGGCTTCGCCACGTCGCACGGGGTGCCGTCCACCTCCAGGCCCTTGCCGCGCAGGTTCTTGATGGTGTCGGCCAGCACGTCCTCGCGGCGCGCGCAGATGTAGACGTGATGGCCCAGCTCGGCCAGGCGCTCGGTGATGGTCAGGCCCATGCCACTGGTGGCACCAGTGACGAGTGTGACGGGGGTGGTGGGGCTCGGCATGTGGCGCTTTCTCTCCAACGGGTCGGTCACGAGCAGCGCGATCGTCTCGGTCGAGGCCAGCCACGGCAGGCGTCGGGTCGGCAGGACCGTCACGCCGGTGTGGGTGGTGATCGCGGTCAGGTAGTCGTCGAGCACCTTCTGCGCATGCGGCACGTCCGCGTCCACCTGGGTCAGCATGCCGATGCCGCCGCTCGAGACGTGCTGGACGAACAGCAGGCCGCACAGCGCCTCGGCCGGCGAACCGGGCTCGCTGTTCTCCACGTACCACTGGCACTGGTTGCGCACCAGCCGCGTGAACGTCTGCTCGTCCATCCGGTCCCACGACGCGAAGGCGGTGTTGATCAGCACCTCACGGGGCGGCCGGGGCAGCTGGGCCGAGGGGTCCTCGCCCTGGGCGTCGATCGAGCGGAACCAGAACTTGGTGACGACGCCGAAGTTGCCGCCGCCGGCGCCCGAGACGCTCCACCACAGATCCCGCAGGCCGCCCGGGTCCTCGCGCGAGGCGACGACGACCCGCGCCCTGCGGTGCCGGTCGACGACCACCATCTCGACGGCCTCGATCAGTTCGCAGACATTGCCGAACTGCCGCGAGAGCAGGCCGTGGCCGCCGCCCTGCGCATGGCCGCCGACGCCGACGTCGGGCGGCGGTCTTTCCGCCCGACGGTCGCAGGCCCGAACACCGTCGTGGCCTCCGACCGGAATTGCTGATCGGCTTGCATGTGGTTCGACTCCCCTTCCGGGCATGGTTTCGGCAAATGCCGCACCCGGCCCCCGTGTCGTGCGAATGCCGTGCATTCTTGCGCAGCGTCAGACGCTTTCCAAGCGGTTCCTCATCATGAACCCGCTGATGAAAAATACGATTCCGTTTTCCTCGGGCAGTGTCCCGCAAGGAGCGCGCCAAGGCATTTTCAAGCGACATTCCATTGGCATACCCGATGCTGATGACCCACCACGTCCCCCGGGAAGGAAACGCCATGTCCCGCACCGAGCACCCGCCCGCCGGCGCAGTGAGCCGCTTCGTCGATCTGAGCGTCGCCACGCGCGACACCGACAGCGAGGCCACCCCCGTCACGGTGGACCTGCTCGACCACGAGGCGGCCGCCGCCGTCCTCGGCCTCGCCCCCGAGGATTTCCCGGACGGCATGGCGATATCCAACGAGACGGTCACGCTCACCACGCACACCGGCACGCACATGGACGCCCCGCTGCACTACGGGCCCGTGAGCGGGGGTGCCCCGGCCAGGAGCATCGACCAGGTCCCGCTCGAGTGGTGCTTCGGCCCCGGCGTCCGGGTGGACGTACGGCACGTGCCGGCCGGCGAGGCCGTCACGGTCGACCACCTGCGCGACGCCCTGGCCGAGGCCCGGCACGAGCTGAGCCCCGGCGACATCGTGCTGCTGTGGACCGGCGCCGACGCCCTGTGGGGCTCGGCGCGGTACCTGACCGACTACGCCGGACTCAGCGGCGAGGGCACCCGATTCCTGGTGGAGAACGGGGTGAAGGTCATCGGCATCGACGCCTGGGGCCTGGACCGCCCGATGCGGTCGATGATCGAGGACTACCGCCGCACCGGCGACCGCGGACACCTCTGGCCGGCGCACATCTACGGTCGCACCCGCGAGTACCTGCAGCTGGAGAAGCTGGCACGGCTCGGCGAGCTGCCCGCGGCGACGGGCTTCACCGTCTCCTGCTTCCCGGTGTCCGTCGCGGGTGCCGGCGCAGGATGGACGCGCGTGGTCGCGCTCCTTCCCTGACCGAAAGCCCGCGAGCCCGTCACGACACCGCTAGGCGCCGCGACGGACGTCGCCGTGGTCGGCGGTGGTGTGGAATGATCTCTTCATGCCGGCCGAGGCGCTGACTGGCCTTGATGTGCAGGTCGGTGGCGAAGAACCGGAGTTCGTTGATGTAGGTGAGATGGGCGTCCAGGACGGCGCCGGTCATCATGCCGACGAGGGCCGGGCCCCGCCAGAGCGTGAGCGCCTCGTCGAGACGGTCCACGGCGGCCTCCGGACGCCCCTCGTCCAGGAGCTTCCTGGCCTGCTGGACGAGGCGCTCGAAGACGGTCACGTCGATCGCGTCCTCGGGCACCCGGATCGCGTAACTGGCGGGCCTCGTGATGAGCACGTCCTCCCCGTCGGACATGCCGGCGAAGATTTTGCGTGCGTGGTAGATGTACGTCTGGAGCGTGGTCAGCGCACTGCGCGGGACGTTTTCGGCCCATAATTCCTCGACCAGTGTGTCGACGCCGACCGTCTCGCCGTTCTGGATCAACAGCAGCGCGATGATCTGGCTGACCTTGGATCGGCTCAAAATGAGCGACGAGCCGTCGGCGGCCACGATCTCGAACTGGCCGAGCAGATTGAACTTCACTGTTTTCCCCCGTGAACGATCCATGTTCTCGACGCGGTGTTCCCCCAAATTTCGCGTCTGCCGGTCCCATTCGTCCCTTGGGGCACGGATGTACTTTTGGCGGTTCTCGCAAGGTATCCGAGCGCTACCCCGCATGCCCGCCAAGCAAATTGTGCACTGCATCACACTGATCCAATGGGTGGGTGTCATGCATTCTTCCTGCCCGAATTGCTGGTCGCCGGCCACGGCAGAGGTCCTGCAAAAGGCCCGTCACGGTTCGGTCTTCCCTCCAGGTCGGAGCGCCGCCATGGCCGCCCCGCGGCCGGCCGGGCAGGACAGTGGCCGTAACCGAACCCTTACTCCGGCGAGTTGACCGTCCCGCCGCGCGGCGGGAACGGCGTGTCGCAGCCTGCTGCCCCTTCGGCCGGGCGGAACCGCCCGAAAGGGTAGTGCGCCTGTACGGCAAGAGCTGTGAGGCTGGCGTCCGCTCGGAAACGCCGAGGAACACACGAGGGGAATGCACATGCCCGACACTGCGGTGTCCGTCGTCATCGCCTACCACAGCGGCCACGGACACACGACCAAGCTGGCCGAGGCGGTCAAGGAGGGCGCGGCGGGGGTCTCCGGCACGGACGCCGTGCTGATCTCGGTCGACGAGCTCGGCAACGACGACTGGGCGCGGCTGGACGCGGCCGACGCGATCATATTCGGCTCGCCGACCTACATGGGCACCGCGAGCCCGGCCTTCCACACCTTCGCCCATGACACCGCCGGTCGTTGGTACCAGCAGGCCTGGCGGAACAAGGTCGCCGCCGGCTTCACCGTCTCCAGCGGCAAGAGCGGCGACAAGCTGCACACGCTTCAGTACTTCACCGTGCTGGCCGCCCAGCACGGCATGCACTGGATCAACCTCGACCTGCTGCCCGGGCAGCAGGACAGCGACCTGAACCGGCTCGGCGGCCGGCTCGGCGCCATGGCCCAGTCGCCGGGCGGCCAGGGCCCGGACGAGATGCAGAAGTCCGACCTGCTCACCGGCTCGCACCTCGGGCAGCGCGTCGCCGAGCACGCCCACCTGCTGCGGCGCGCGCGGCAGGCGGCCGCCTAGTCTTCCGGGGCGCCCCGTCCCGGGGCCCCGGTCCTTCACCACACATGCCTGACGGGCCGACGTTGTCGGCCCGTCAGGCGTTCGTCCGCCCTACGTCCCCAGCCCCCGCCGCAGCGCGCCGATCCGGTCGGTCACTATGCGCTGCGACACGGCGGCGTGCGCGAAGCCGATCGCGGCGTGGAAGGTGCCCGGGTAGTGGACCACCTCGGTCTTCACGCCGGCCTGGATCAGCCGGTGGGCGAAGACGATGCCCTCGTCCCGCCAGGTCGCCGGTGACAAAGCCGCCCCAGTGCGGGAAGAGCAGCGCGGGGCGCGGACCGACGGTCGCCGCCACCTGCCCCCGTTGCGGCCGTCGGACCGTCCGACCCGCTTTCAGTGGGCCCCAGTTGACCAGGGACCTCAGTTGACCAGGGACAGTGCGGTGGGGAAACCGGAGGAACGGGCGAGGGCGGCGGCCTCGCCACGGGAGTTGACCCCCAGCTTCTTGAGGATCTTGGCGACATGGAACTTGACGGTGTGCTCGCTGATCTGGAGCCGGGAGGCAATGGCCCGGTTGCGGTGACCGTGCACCAACTGCTCCAGGACGTCCAGCTCACGGGGGTTGAGGGTGGTCAGCGGGTCGCTGCTCGGCCGCTCGGGCGCCGTCAGCGGCAGCCGGACGGTGACGATCGTGCCCCACTTGGGCACCGCGTCGACGTGCAGGGCGCCGTTGAGCACGGCGACGCGGTCGGTGAGCCGGTGCACGGCCAGTGCCTCCGCCGCCAGCGTGCGCGGGCCGTCGTCCCGGATGGTGGTGCGCAGCTCGGTGTCCTCAACGTGCCAGCCGACCCGGATGCGGCTGACGCCGCCCTGCTCGAGCATGGTCAGCACCATGCCGCGCGCGGTGGTCAGCGCGGCCCGCGCGATGTCGGCCGGGATCAGCCGCCGGCGGGCGTCGGGCGGGGAGAACTCCAGCGTCACGTTGCTGTAGCGGGAGAGCAGGCCGAGCATGTCGCGCAGCCGCCCGAAGGCGTCCTCGACGGTCTCCTCCGGCGGCAGTTGCTCGTCCGCCCCGCTCGCGCGCAGCTCCACCAGCGCGGAGACGGCGAGATCGGTGGCGGTCCGGCGCGCGGCGGCGTCGTCGAGGCCGCGGGAACGCAGCACGCCCAGCAGCGTGGTGAGGGTGGTGGTGTGGGCTTCGGTCAGATTGGCGACCACCCGGGCCCGCTCGCTGTTGGCGATCCAGGGGCCGGCCATGTTGACGGGCACGGCCTCGGGCATCAGCTCGATCACCCGGATGGTGGCCAGGTCCCACAACTGCTGTGCCAGGGCGACCGCCGCGGGCTCGGGGGTCACGCCGTCGGCGGGCAGCAGGGCCAGCAGCGCGCCGGCGGAGCCGGGCGGCGCGGAGGCGACGGCCAGCACCGGGCGCGGCGCGCCGGCCAACGGGGCCTCGCCGAGCCAGGGTCTGCCGACGTCGACGTGGGTGGCGAGCGCGGCCAGCTCCGTGGCCGTGATGTCCTGGATCAGTGGGCTGTCGCCGTGGTTCCACGTCGCCGACTTCGGACAGTCGCCGGTGAGCATGACCAGGGCCTTGTGCGGAATGCGGTCGGACAGGCCTTCCGACAGCGTGGACAGGATCTCTTTCAGGGGCGCCCGCATCAACTCCTTGGCCACAGCCAGCATGCGCTGCGGGACCCCCCAGTCCGCATACACCATATGTGCATCGTAGTGAAGGGCCTGGCTCCCCCTACGAGCCTTTCGGTCAGTCGGCACTAGCCGAAAGGACAGCCACCCCGGGGGGCGATTTCGCGTGGAGGGCGGCCGGTCGACGCGGTCGACGCGGCCGTCGTGCCCGTCACCGCCGCCGCACCCCTTCCCGACCCGCTCCGTCGCAGGGCGGACGTGGTGCGGCGGCATGCGCTCATCAGATGTCGCGGAAGGTCTCGATCTGGGCGCCCACGGAGTTCAGGCGCTCGGCCAGGTCCTCGTAACCGCGGTTGATGACATAGACGTTGCGCAGCACGGAGGTGCCCTCGGCGGCCATCATCGCCAGCAGGACGACCACGGCCGGCCGCAGGGCGGGCGGGCACATCATCTCGGCGGAACGCCAGCGGGTGGGGCCCTCCACCAGGACCCGGTGCGGGTCGAGGAGCTTGACGTCCGCACCGAGGCGGTTGAGGTCGGTGAGGTAGATGGCGCGGTTGTCGTAGACCCAGTCGTGAATGAGGGTCTGGCCCTGGGCGGAGGCGGCGATGGCCGCGAAGAACGGGACGTTGTCGATGTTCAGGCCCGGGAACGGCATCGGGTGGATCTTGTCGATCGGCGCCCGCAGCTTCGAGGGCCGCACCGTGAGGTCCAGCAGTCGCGTGCGGCCGTTGTCCGCCCGGTACTCGGCGCTGCGCTCGTGGTCCAGGCCCATCTCCTCGAGCACGGCCAGCTCGATCTCCATGAACTCGATCGGTACCCGGCGGATCGTCAGCTCCGACTCGGTCACCACGGCCGCGGCCAGCAGGCTCATGGCCTCCACCGGGTCCTCGGACGGCGCGTAGTCCACGTCGCGGTCGATGGTGGCCACGCCGTGCACGGTGAGCGTCGTGGTGCCCACGCCCTCCACCCGTACGCCCAGCTCCTCCAGGAAGAAGCACAGGTCCTGGACCATGTAGTTGGAGCTGGCGTTGCGGATGACGGTCACGCCGTCGTGCCGGGCGGCGGCCAGCAGGGCGTTCTCGGTCACGGTGTCGCCGCGCTCGGTCAGCACGATGGCGCGCTGGGGGGCGACGGAACGATCCACCCGCGCGTGGTACATGCCGTCCGTGGCCGTGATCTCCAGCCCGAAGTGGCGCAGCGCCGTCAGGTGGGGCTGGACCGTACGGGTGCCCAGGTCGCAGCCGCCCGCGTAGGGGATCTTGAACAGGTCCATCCGGTGCAGCAGCGGCCCCAGGAACATGATCACACTGCGGGTGCGGCGCGCCGCCTCCAGATCCATGGCTGCCAGGTCCAGCTCGGCCGGCGGCACGATCTCCAGGTCGTTGCCGTCGTTGATCCAGCGGTGGCGCACACCGATGCTGCCGAGCACTTCGAGGATCCGGTAGACCTCCTCGATCCGCGCCACGCGCCGCAGCGTCGTGCGGCCGGCGTTCAGCAGCGTCGCGCACAGCAGTGCCACGCAGGCGTTCTTGCTGGTCTTGACGTCGATGGCCCCGGACAGCCGGCGCCCGCCGACCACCCGCAGATGCATCGGCCCGGCGTACCCGAGCGAGACGATCTCGCTGTCGAGCGCCTCCCCGATGCGGGCGATCATATCAAGACTGATGTTCTGATTTCCCCGCTCAATGCGGTTCACCGCGCTCTGACTGGTCCCGAGAGCGTCCGCAAGCTGCGACTGAGTCCAGCCACGGTGCTGGCGGGCATCGCGGATGAGCTTGCCGATGCGGCCGAGGTAGGCATCTGTCATAAGCAGACCGTATCTCAGATATGAGATTTTCGCCGTGCACGCCATGGGTCTTCCACGTCTTCTTCGGCTATCCGGAGGCAGGGGAAGGAATGCGCGGAAGACGGCAACGATTGCGAAGAGGCGGCGACAGAGGCTCAGAACTCGGTGGTGTCCAGTTCGAGTCCGAAGGGCTCGGGGAGGGGGATGGGGGCACCGAACGGGAGGGGGCCGCGTACCGCGGTGTAGCCGAGCTGGCCCGGTCGGCTGAACAGGGTGCAGGAGCGCTCCTGGCGATCCACGAGCAGGTACAGCGGTGCGCCGTACTCGGCGTAGCGGCGACGCTTGACGACCCGGTCGGTGTCGCCGTTGGAGTCGGAGGTGACCTCGACGACCAGCAGCGTCTGGTCGGGGGTGACGGCTTCGGCCTCCTCGAGCTCTTCGGGGATGACTGCCAGGTCCGGCACGAACCAGTTGGGGGTGCCCGGGAGGTCGACATTGCCGGCGCCGATGACGCACCCCAGCTTGTCGGCCGTGGGATCCACCTGCCTGCGGATCTTGGTGATCGCCTTCTCGTGCCCCCAGGTCGGCGACATGGGCTGGATGACCCCCTCGACGATCTGCACACGGTCTCCCTGGATGTGCTGGATCGCGTACTTGAGCGCGGATTCGGGGTCGTCGGCTGAGTACGTGTGCGGTCCGGAGTCGATCGGTTGCGTGCTCATGGCTCCTCCTGCGGGCGTCGTGACTGCAGCATGACGACTCCACGGGTCTACAGCAATCAGTCCCGGAATCGGCGGGCTTGAGCCGATCCGCCACTCGAACAGGTGAACCGCACTCGCTTAGCCCACATACTGCCCGGCGGCCCGTGCCCGTGTCCGCGCCGTGGCGGCCGGCGGGCCGAGCCCGCCGGCCGCATGGACAGGGTGCGGCCCGATCAGTTCGGCGCCGCCTCCATCAGGGAGAAGCCGATGTGCGGGGGCAGCGGGACGACGTCCGTGACCGTCAGGCCCGCTGCCGTGCACAGCTGGTCGAAGTCGGTCCGGGTGCGTTCGCGGCCGCCCACGAGGACCTGCATCTGCAGGTCCTTCAGGTACGGGTCGAGTTCGGCGGCGTCGTCCGGGGCCGCCTTCTCGGGCAGGACCACCTCCACGATCAGTACCCGGCCGTGCGCCGGCATTGCGGCGCGGCAGTTGCGCAGGATGGTGGTGGCGTGTTCGTCGTCCCAGTTGTGCAGGACGCTCTTGATGAGGAACAGGTCGGCGCCCTGCGGCAGGCTCGCCAGGAAGTCGCCGGTGGCGACCGTGGCGCGGCCGTCGAGCCCGGCGGTCTTGAAGGTGTCCGCCGCCTGGGCCGCGCCCTCGACGGTTTCGAAGAGCACCCCCTCCAGGGCCGGGTGGTGGCCGAGGATGGCGGCCAGGAGCGTTCCGTCGCCGCCGCCGACGTCCATGACCGTGCGGAACCGGCCGAAGTCGTACGCCCCGGGCAGCGTCTGCGCCGTGCGGTGGGTCTCCTGGCTCATGGCCGCGTTGAAGACGGCCGACAGTTCCGGTTCGCCGGCGAGGTACTGGTACAGCGGTACGCCGAAGTGTTCCTCGAAGGCCGTGCGGCCGCTGCGCAGGCTGGATTCCAGCCGGGTCCACGGCTGCAGCGTCTGCGGCGCGGTGTGGAAGCGCGCGAAGTCGTACAGCGAGTCGGGGTGGTCCTTGCGCAGCAGCGCCCCGGCCGGGGCGAGCGCAAAGGTGCCGGGGGAGGGCTCGGTACACAGCCCGAGGCTGGCCAGGGCCCGCAGCAGCCGGGTCATCTGTCGTGGTGGGAAGCCGTGCCTGCGGCCGAGGTCCTCGGCCCGTGCCGTGCCGTCGCCGATGGCGTCGGGAAGGCCCAGTCTCACGGCGAGGGCCACCGTCTCGGTGGCGCGTGCGCCGAAGACCCACTGCATGATCGCGCGGCGGCCGTCGTCGGTGCCGGCGTCGGGGGTGCCTAAGCCGGCGGATGCGGATTCCGTCATGCCTGTTCTCTCCTCTTCTGGAAGAGTCCGGTCCGGATTGCTGCTTGATCCTCCAGGCGGGTCGAGGCGGAGTCAACCGGCCGAAAGGCCCGTAAACCGGGCGTCGCGCCCCGCACGGCCCATCCGGGCATGACCGCGAGGCCGCCATGTACTAGAGTTATCTCGACATCGAGATATTTGCCGAGAGGCGTACCGCTGCCGCTCCAGTAAGGCGACCCTAACTAAGGCTCACCTTAGCGGATCAGCGCGGCGTGTGAGCGGCAGGATGGCCGCAGTACGCGATTTCATGCATGAAGGAGACTGTCGTGTCGGCGAACAGCTTCGACGCCCGCAGCACGCTGCAGGTGGGCGACGAGTCGTACGAGATCTTCCGGCTGGACAAGGTCGAGGGCTCCGCGCGCCTTCCCTACAGCCTGAAGGTGCTGCTGGAGAACCTGCTCCGCACCGAGGACGGCGCGAACATCACCGCCGACCACATCCGCGCGCTCGGCGGCTGGGACTCCCAGGCCCAGCCGAGCCAGGAGATCCAGTTCACGCCGGCCCGCGTGATCATGCAGGACTTCACCGGCGTGCCCTGCGTCGTCGACCTCGCCACCATGCGTGAGGCCGTCAAGGAGCTCGGCGGCGACCCGGCGAAGATCAACCCGCTGGCCCCGGCCGAGCTGGTCATCGACCACTCCGTCATCGCCGACAAGTTCGGCACGCCCGACGCCTTCGGCCAGAACGTCGAGCTGGAGTACGGCCGCAACAAGGAGCGCTACCAGTTCCTGCGCTGGGGCCAGACCGCCTTCGACGAGTTCAAGGTCGTCCCCCCGGGCACCGGCATCGTCCACCAGGTCAACATCGAGCACCTGGCCCGCACGGTCATGGTCCGAGGCGGCCAGGCCTACCCCGACACCCTCGTCGGCACCGACTCGCACACCACCATGGTCAACGGCCTCGGCGTCCTCGGCTGGGGCGTCGGCGGCATCGAGGCCGAGGCCGCGATGCTCGGCCAGCCGGTCTCCATGCTCATCCCGCGCGTCGTCGGCTTCAAGCTGACCGGCGAGCTGCCCACCGGCACCACCGCCACCGACCTGGTGCTCACGATCACCGAGATGCTGCGCAAGCACGGCGTCGTCGGCAAGTTCGTCGAGTTCTACGGCGAGGGCGTCGCCGCCACCTCGCTGGCCAACCGCGCCACCATCGGCAACATGTCGCCGGAGTTCGGCTCCACCGCCGCGATCTTCCCGATCGACGACGAGACCCTGAACTACCTGCGCCTGACCGGCCGCTCCCCGCAGCAGGTCGCGCTCGTCGAGGCGTACGCCAAGGAGCAGGGCCTGTGGCTGGACCCGGCCGCCGAGCCGGACTTCTCCGAGAAGCTGGAGCTCGACCTCTCCACGGTCGTCCCCTCCATCGCCGGCCCGAAGCGCCCGCAGGACCGCATCGTCCTCGCCGAGGCCGCCGCGCAGTTCGCGCAGGACGTCCGCAACTACGTCGACGAGGTCGACGAGGCGGGCAAGGAGTCCTTCCCGGCCTCCGACGCCCCGGCCATCTCCACCGGCGCCCCGTCGAAGCCGGTCACCGTGACCGCCCCCGACGGCTCGACCTACGAGATCGACCACGGCGCCGTCACCGTCGCCGCGATCACCTCCTGCACCAACACCTCGAACCCCTACGTCATGGTCGCCGCCGCGCTCGTGGCCAAGAAGGCGGTCGAGAAGGGCCTGACCCGCAAGCCGTGGGTCAAGACCACCCTCGCCCCGGGCTCGAAGGTCGTCACCGACTACTTCGACAAGGCGGGCCTGACCCCCTACCTCGACAAGGTCGGCTTCAACCTCGTCGGCTACGGCTGCACCACCTGCATCGGCAACTCCGGCCCGCTGCCGGAGGAGGTCTCCAAGGCCGTCAACGACCACGACCTGGCCGTCACCTCGGTGCTCTCCGGCAACCGCAACTTCGAGGGCCGGATCAACCCCGACGTCAAGATGAATTACCTGGCCTCCCCGCCGCTGGTCGTCGCGTACGCCCTCGCGGGCTCCATGAAGGTGGACATCACCAAGGACGCCCTGGGCACCGACCAGGACGGCAACCCGGTCTACCTCAAGGACATCTGGCCGTCCGAGGCCGAGGTCAACGACGTCGTGGCGAACGCCATCGGCGAGGACATGTTCAACAAGTCCTACAGCGACGTCTTCGCGGGCGACGCCCAGTGGCAGGCTCTGCCGATCCCGACCGGCAACACCTTCGAGTGGGACGCCGAGTCCACCTACGTCCGCAAGCCCCCGTACTTCGAGGGCATGACCATGGACCCGGCCCCGGTCACCGACATCACCGGCGCCCGCGTCCTGGCCAAGCTGGGCGACTCGGTCACCACCGACCACATCTCCCCGGCCGGTGCCATCAAGGCCGACACCCCGGCCGGCAAGTACCTCACGGAGCACGGCGTCGAGCGCCGCGACTTCAACAGCTACGGCTCCCGCCGCGGCAACCACGAGGTCATGATCCGCGGTACGTTCGCCAACATCCGCCTGCGCAACCAGATCGCGCCGGGCACCGAGGGCGGCTACACGCGCGACTTCACCCAGCCCGACGCGCCGGTGTCGTTCATCTACGACGCCTCGCGCAACTACATCGAGCAGAACATCCCGCTGGTCGTCCTGGCCGGCAAGGAGTACGGCTCGGGCTCGTCGCGCGACTGGGCCGCCAAGGGCACCGCGCTGCTGGGCGTCAAGGCCGTCATCGCCGAGTCCTACGAGCGCATCCACCGCTCCAACCTCATCGGTATGGGCGTGCTGCCCCTGCAGTTCCCCGAGGGCGCCTCGGCCGGTTCCCTCGGCCTGACCGGCGAGGAGACCTTCTCCATCACCGGCGTCACCGAGCTCAACGAGGGCACCACCCCGCGCACGGTCAAGGTCACCACCGACACCGGCGTGGAGTTCGACGCGGTCGTCCGCATCGACACCCCCGGTGAGGCGGACTACTACCGCAACGGCGGCATTATGCAGTACGTGCTGCGCTCGCTGATCCGCAAGTAAGCGGCACCGCTGACGCGGCGAGGGCCGCACCCCGTACGCAACGGGGTGCGGCCCTTCGCGTCACGCGTCGCGCCGCTTGAGGGCGCGGACGAAGCCGGCCCAGGCGGCGGTGGGAAAGCGGAGGACGGGGCCCCCGGGGGTGGTCTTGCTGTCCCGGACGGGCACCATGCCGAGGATGCCGTCGGCAACCTCGAGACAACTACCGTTGTCACCATTGCTGTACGAGGACTTGCGCCAGCACGTGCTTAAGTCAGGTGCGGTGCTCATGTGTCGCCCATTCCTTTGCCACCGACTCGATCATGGACAGGGAAGCCGCCGGCGACAGTGCGGCAGCCCTGGCCAGATCGTAGGCGCATTGGAACTGGGCGACCAGAGCCGGGTCCTCGACGAGCTGGCCGGTGTAGGCGCTTTCGGTGTAGACGACCGGTGGGGCGTCATGGAAGTGCATCAAGGACACCATGGTGTTCAGGAACGGGTGCGCCCCGGCGGCGAACGGCATCACCTGCAACACGACGTTGGGCCGTGTATGCACCATGGCAGCGAGGTGGGCAAGCTGCTCACCGATCCCGGCGGGGCCTCCGATGGGCACGCGCAGTGCCGTCTCGTGAAGGATCGCCCAGAAGACCGGCGCCGTAGGACCGTCCAGCAACTGAGCGCGCTCCAGCCGGTTTCCGACGAATTTGTCGACCACCTGCTGCGGTGCGAACCGCTGTGCTTCGCGGATGAGTCCCCGCGCGTAGGCCTCGGACTGCAGGACGCCGGGCACGAACACCGGTGCGTACTCGCAGATCGTCTTCGCCTGCTGCTCGAGCTCTGCGGCGTCCGCAAAGTAGTCGGCCACCTTTGCCGTCCGAGCCAGCCGGCACAGCCGCTGCAAGTGCTCACCGCTGCCCAGCACGCCGTCCAGCATCTTCGACAGCTCCAGCTGCGGCCGTCTGATCGCGCACTCGAACTGGCCGATGTACGAGCCGGAGCAGAAGACCCGCTCGCCCAGCCGATCCTGCGTCAGTCCGGCTTCTTCGCGCAGGCGGCGCAGCTCCGCGCCGTAGAAGGCGCGGGCGTCACTGAACGGGTCCATGCTGCTGGGCTTGCTCACTTCGCCGAGCGTAGCCCCGAGGGACCCGGCCCGTAGGGCGAATCGGGGCCGCACCCTCGAAGGAGGGCGCGGCCCCGTCGGTCTCAGAACAGGTTGACGAACTGGTCCCAGCCGCCGCCGATCCGCGTGCGGTTGGCGAACGGGTCCGTCTCGTTGCCGTTGCCCCGGTAGAGCCACAGGACGCCGGACTTGTCGCGGGCCAGCAGGTCGCTGCGGCCGTCGTAGTCCACGTCACCGGTGGCGACGAGGGTGTTGTAGATGTCCCAGCCGCCGCCGACCTTGACGCGGCTCTTGAACGGGTCGTTCTTGTCGCCGGTGCCCTTGTAGAACCACAGATTGCCGTTGCGGTCCTTGGCGAGGACGTCCGTACGCCCGTCGTCGTTCAGGTCACCGCGCCCGACGATGTCGGTGTACTGGTCCCAGCCGCCGCCCACGCGGACGCGGTCGGTGAGCGTGCCGTCGGGGTACGCCAGGTAGAGCCACATCACGCCGTCGCGGTCACGCGCGAGGAGGTCGGGCTCCTTGGCGCCGGCGAGGTTGCCGGGGTTGAAGATGCGGTCGTAGATGTTCCAGCCGCCGCCGATCCGGGTGTGGACCACGTCTTCCTTGGTCTTGCCCCCCACGGTGAGGTGCAGCACGCCGTCGAGCGTGCGGAAGTAGTGGCTGTCCCGCCAGCCGTCCTGGTTGAGGTCGGCCTGGGTGACGGCGGTGATGTACCGCCAGTTGTCCGTCTCCTTCTTCGGGTCCTCGAACCCGCCGCGGCCGTCGGGCCAGTAGCTGTAGAGCTCACCGTTGCTCTTGGCGGCCATCAGCGGGAAGTGGGGAGACTCTGCCCGCGCCTCGCCGGGCGCGGCGGTGGCGGTTCCGGCGGTGGTGCCGACCACTGCGGCGGCTATCGCCGCGGTGACGAGGCGCGAGAGCGTACGTCTGTGCCTGCGGCCGGGACTCCTGGTCATGGTGCGTACTCCTTCTGTGAGTTGGTTTCAGGATCTTTGCACACGGGTCCGACAAGACGGGGGGCCGCACCCCGTCAGGGATGCGGCCCAGGTGTTCCGTCCGTCGGGACCGGAAAATCAGAACAGGTCGTTGTACTGGCCCCAGCCGGGCCCGATCTTCACGCGGCTCTCGAAGGGGTCGGTCTGCTTGCCGTTGCCCTTGTACAGCCACAGGACGCCGGACTTGTCGCGGGCGAGCAGGTCGCTGCGGCCGTCCAGGTTCACGTCACCGGTGGCGACGAGCTTGTCGAAGATGTTCCAGCCGCCGCCGACCTTGACGCGGCTGGCGAAGGGGTCGCCGGTGTTGCCGGTGCCCTTGTAGAACCACAGGTCGCCGTTGCGGTCCCGGGCGAGCATGTCGGCCTTGCCGTCACCGTTGAGGTCGCCCTTGCCGACGATGTCGGTGTACGTGTCCCAGCCACCGCCGACGCGGATGCGGTCGCCGAGCGTGCCGTCGGTGCGGGCCAGGTAGAGCCACAGCACACCCGACTTGTCGCGGGCGAGGAGGTCGGCCTCCTTGGTACCGCCGAGGTTGCCGGGGGACAGGAGGCGGTCGTAGATGTTCCAGCCGCTGCCGATCCGGACGGGATCGGGGTCGTCCGTGTCGCTCTTGGCAGCGGGAACGTAGTGCATCGTGCCGTCGGGCGACCGGAAATAGGCGCTGTCGTAGTACCCGTTCTGGGCGTGGTCGACGTTCACCAGGGCGGTGACGTCCCGCGAGTCGGCCTCGGCGACCCGCTCACGGTCCCCGAAGCCGCCCTGGCCGCTGGGCTCGTAGAGGAAGACCTCACCGGTCGACTTCGTCGCGTACAGCGGGAAGAGCGGTGCGGCGGGCGTCGGCCGGTAGTCCGGCGAGGGGGCGGCCTGGGCGGTACCGGCCAGGACGCCGGTGAGAGCCGCGGCTATCGCCGCGACGGTGAGGCGCGAGAGGGCGCGTCCGCCCTTACGGCCAAAGGTGTGGGCCACGTAGTGCTCCTGAAGAAGAAAGTGACGCGAAACAGTCGTTTGTTGTCGCGTTTTCGTCCAGATCATTACATGGGCCCTCTTGAGACCTGCCACCCACCCGGGGTAGGTCCGGCCCTGCGCGCAGGGCCGCGCCCCCGAAGCGGGGACGCGGCCCGTGAGCAGGTCGGGATGCCGGTCAGTACATCGTGACGTACTGGTCCCAGCCACCGCCGATCTTCGTGCGGTTCTCGAAGGGGTCGGTCTGGTTGCCGTTGCCGCGGTAGAGCCACAGGACGCCGGACTTGTCGCGCGCGAGCAGGTCGCTGCGACCGTCGCGATCGACGTCGCCGGTGGCGACGAGCATGTTGTACGTGTTCCAGCCGCCGCCGACCTTCACCCGGCTGGCAAAGGGATCCTTGTAGTCGCCGGTGCCCTTGTAGAACCACAGGTCGCCGTTGCGGTCCTTCGCGAGCATGTCGGCCTTGCCGTCACCGTTGAGGTCGCCCTTGCCGACGATGTCGGTGTACTGGTCCCATCCCCGGCCGACACGGAAGCGGTCACTGAGAGTGCCGTCCGGGTGCGCCAGGTAGACCCACAGGACTCCGGCCTTGTCCCGGGCCAGAATGTCGGACTCGCCGGCACCACCGACGTCACCGACGGACAGCAGACGGTCGTAGATGTCCCAGCCGCCGCCGATACGCTTCTCGTTGAGGTCCTTGTCGTTGAACCACAGCGAGCCGTCCGTCTCCCGGGTGTAGAGCCCGTCGGAGACGCCGTTGCGGTCGTGGTCGACCTGTATGGCGGCGGTCATGTACTGCCACCCGTTGATGACGTACTCGGCATCCTCGAAGTTGCCCGTGCCATTGGGCTTATAGGCGTAGAGGTAGCCCGCGTTGTCGGCGGCGAACAGCTTGTAGAGAGGGGCCTCGGCCGTGGGCTCGGCGACGGAACGGAGGGCGGTGACGCCGTTGCGCGGTACCGCCTTGGGCTGCGCGGCGACCGCCTTCCCGGCGGCCTTGGCGGCTGTCCTGGCCGGCAGGGAGGCCGGCCCTGCAGCGACGGCAGTACCCACCGTGATGCTGGTCAGGGCTGCGACTATCGCCGTGACAGTGAGGCGCGAGAGGGCGCGTCCGCCCTTACGGCCGGAAGTGTGGGCCACGAAGTGCTCCTTGAAAAAGTGGCGAGACGCAACGTCCGAGAGGAACGGTGCGGGGTTCCCCTTGATCTTTTCAGATGGCCCGTTGTACAGCCGCCTTCAGTGCATGCCCCCTGATGGCCTTGGCCTGGCATGCTGCCAGCAGGGAGAAAACTCGGGGCCCCGTCAGGGCGACGGGGCTCCGAAACCTTCCCTCAAGGACTAAGGCAGTATCGAATTATGCGTTGATCGGCCACATGAGGCTGCGTTCCCCGAGTGTGCCGTCCGACTGGCCGGGGTAGAGGAACAGATCTACGGCCCTGCCGTCAGTAGTGGGGATGTGGGGGCCCTCCGGTCGCGGCGCCCCTCTTAGAGCAGCCACGTCACTCTTGCCGTCCCGATTGAAGTCGCCACCCACGATGGTCTGGAAAGCATCCCAGGTGTTGTCGCGCCACATGTAGGTGCCGTCGTCGAACATGTCCTTCGCATTGCCTCGATACAAGTGCAATGCGCCATCGTTTGCTACGGCTGCGATGTCATCACGACCGTCGCCGTTGAAGTCACCAGTGGTGATCTGCTTCTTGAACCAGGTCTTGTCGCGCCACATTTCGCGCCTTGAGTCAAGGAGCTTGCCGTCGGGCGCAGACCGGTAGGCATACAGTGAACCGTCCTTGGCAACTGCAATCACCCCATCCCGGCCGGAGTTGTCGGCCTTGAAACGGGCGATATGCGCCATCCCGCCCCAGGAGGCGTCCTTCCACATGTCGATCGGAGTGCCCAGCGACTCTTCCGCGGTCCCCGGATAGAGAAGCAGGTGGCCGTCTTTGGTCAAGGCAGCGACATCTGCCTTACCATCTCCGTTGAAGTCGCCGCCGATGATCTTCTGCGCCAGAATCAAATTCGGGTCAGGCTGCCGCCACAGTGTACGTCCATATTCCAGTTTGCCGTCTGCAGCCGTGTAGAACGCGTACAGCTTGCCGTCGTCGAGGACTCCCGCTATATCGGAACGCCCATCACCATTGAAGTCAGCCGAAGCGACGAGGTCGGTGGCAGATCTGTACATCGATGCCATACGGACCCGTTGTACCCAGCTATTGATGTCGTCGACGCGGACTTCGGTTGCCTTGCTGTCGCCGTTGGTCGCGGAACCAAAGCAGCCTGTCTGTGAGGACGAGACGTTTATACCGACGAGCTCATACCGCCCGTCCTTCTCTCGAAAGGCGGGACTGCCGGCATCGCCTGGGCAAATACTCGCGGCCTGGTCTTTGCCCTTGAGAGTGAAGCTTCCTCCCTGCACCGAGTCGACGGAGAAGCCGGCTGCGTGCATTCGTTCGGGTGCCCACTCGTCGCTGGTTCGACCGAACCCACTGACCTTCAGAGTGTCCCCCTGGGTGGGGGGAGTTGCAGAGATGGAGATTGGCTGCGAGTTCTTGATCGGCGGATTGAGCGCGGAGCCGAACTTGTCTGCAAGTGAACGAACCAACCGGACCATCACCAGATCACGATTCTCGTGAGGGACCAGTTCGGCCGCCATCACGGGGTCCCGTTCCGAAAGGTCCGCAGTCCCTACGGCGACCTTCACCTTCATCTTGGGTGCGCCGGCGGTGATCTTGCTTCCTTGGGTCTCCGCAAAGCAGCTGGCAGCGGTCAGCACCCAACGCGGGTCCACCAAGGCGCCGGAGCATGCCCGCGCGCCGTCGCCGATGTAAAGCTTTGCGGTAAAAGGGTACTGGCCATCCTTGGCCTCGTCACCCACCACAGCCTGAGCTGGGGAACCAGCGAATAGGCCGACGGTGACCGAAGTTGCCAGGAACCCTGCTACCCATGCAGCTCGTTGATTTCTACCGGACATCGCTTTCCTTGAGAAGTAGATAAATGCTGGGGCGGTCGTACGGTGATTGGTATCGGCTACTTCTTGGCCACGATTTCCAGAAGGGTAAACTCGCGGTTTGCTTCATCCGCTGACTTTCCGACGGGGGTCCATGCACCCTTGTTCAGCTTGAAGGGCTTCTGCTCATCGGCGGTTGCCATGTTGAGGGTTACGTCATAATCGTTTCCCATGGCGCCGTACACACGAGGTACTTCCATGCTCAGATAGCCGCTTTTGCTGGTCACTCGGAAGCAGTATTTCCCCCCACCGACTGGGTCGAGATTCTGCATCGCACGTGCGTAGATCTCGATGAGCCCCGGCCGGCTGCCGCAAGCCACAAGAGTGATGTGTCCGTCGCCGCGCTTGAGCTTTATGCCGCGCTCCTGGAAAATCTTCTCCGCTTGGGGGTAGTCCAAATACTCGACCGTTGAGCTCTGCCCATCCGTTCCCTCTGCTGTCGCTGTGGCGGATCCGGCGAGCGCTGCGATCGTGGTGATAAACCCGGTGATCAAGATGCGGGCATGCAGCCGCATGGATAGTCCCCTCAGAATATGAAACCGGTCAAGCGGTTTATTGTGCATGGTCTGACCGAACAGGCGGGCGGCGTCGGCAGTCGCCGTTGCGACGGTCGGGCAGCCTAACTCCAGCTCGGGGTGCACTGATACCACTTGTGGGTCTTGGGTGGGTAAGCGTGGTTGACCTTTGGTGTCCGGCAAGCGGGGCATGTCCGCCCCCAGGCGGCCTGGCCTGAAAGATACCATCCCGACGGTTTCGAGCCCTATGATCATGCACACATTGCGATGACTCCGTAGCGCAGCGGGGTCAGTTGACCTGTGCATGGTTTGAGGGGATATGATCAAGAAGAGACCTGTACGACCCCCCCGGTGCTGGCGTAAGAGGCATGAAAGACTCCTCGCCGGGGCTTCCTTGGGGCTGTCGGTCGTTGTTTTGGGGGCTTCGGTCGCTCAGGCTGTGCCTGCTGACGTGGATGGACCTTCGCTTCCTGCCAATGCCCGTGCGCAAGTGGTCGAGGCGTGGCGGTTCGGAGGAACATCGACGAAGGACGCAGCTGTTGAGGCCTTGACGGGCTCGAACGCCGACATCGAAGAGTTCCTGCGAGTAGGCCGCGACCGGGCCCAGGCCGAGGACGAGCGTTTCGCCGTCCTGAAGATGATGAGCACTGCCGGGGACAGTGTCCGGGAGGCGGCCTCCAAGGCGCTGAGCGGATCGGACGCGGATATTCACGAGTTCGTGAAGTCCGGTTTCAAGGAGCCACTGCAAGAGGATCGGCGTTTCACCATCCTCGTGGCGATGAACGGTGCAGGGGACTCGGTTCGCGAGGCGGGGAATCAGGCACTCAAAGACGGTTCGCCTCAGGCCTTGGACGAGTTCCTCTCGAAGGGGCTGGCCGCGGCTCAAGAAGAGGATGATCGTGTTCAGGCCTTGAAGGTCATGAATGCCGGCGGTCCCGAGGTGAAGAAGCTGGGTGACCGCGCTCTGCGGGGCTCGGCGGAGGATGTTACGGCTTTCCTCGAAAGGGGTCAGCATCTTGCTCGTTCGCGGGATCAGGAACGCTTGACGGTCTCGCAGCTGGCTCAAGTGGCGAAGGACGCCGGCGACCGGGCAAAGGTCGAGACCGAGGCTGCCAAGGTGGCCGGCAAGCGTGCGGACGCTGCCGCGGCTAAAGCCAAGGAAGCCGCTTTGGAGGCGGCCAAGCAGACCGCCGCGGCGAAGGACGACCTCAAACGTGCGGGCAGGGCGGCAAACAGGGCCGCAGCTGCAGCCGAAGGCGCTGCTGCGGCCGCGCGTACGGCGATTCAGGCGTCCAATACGGCGGTGTCCGCGGCGCGTACAGCCGCTGAGGCGGCGCAGGCCGCTGCTTCTGCTGCAGCTGCTGCGGGAGAGGCTGCAGCACGCGCCTACTCCGCTGCGTCAGCTGCGGCCGGCGATGCCAGCCAGGCTGCAGCTGCTCGAGAAGCCGCCCAGGCGGCGCGTGACGCCGCGCAGGGAGCTCGCACTGCCGCCGCAGCCGCCGATCAGGCTGCGTCGGCGAGCGCCGAAGCCGGTTCTTCTGGCTTGGCTGCAGCCCATGCAGCACAGAACGCCGCCGAGGCGGCTGCTGCTTCAGCCGAGGCCAGCAGCTCTGCTGGTGAGGCGAGTGCCCAAGCCCAACGAGCCCGTGACGCCGCTGATGAGGCCCGTAGCGCTGCAGAGACGGCAACTTGGGCGGCTGGTCGGGCGGTGTCGCTTGCTGCTCAGGCTGCCACTTCCGCACGTGAGGCGCACAACGCTGCCAATAGTGCCGCCGACCATGCAGAGAAGGCCGCTGCTGCCGCCGACAAGGCAGCTGACGAGGCAGGTAAGGCCCAGGACTGGGCGAACAAGGCCACCGACCATGCCAACAAGGCCATCGAGGCAGCCAAGGCTGCTTCCGATGCCGTGGCGCAGGCTCAGAACATCGAGAAGCTCGCCCGAGAGACCGAGAAGAGTCAGCTCGAGGGTGAGACGAAGATCGCCATCGAGGATGCCAAGGCGCTCAAGAAGAGCGATCAAGACTCGGTCAAGCGGTTGACGAACATGCAGAAGCAGGCAAGCGCCGCTGACGAGGCAACCAAGCAGCTGCTCGTCGATGCCGCTGCCACATCCGACCTGAAGACTGCAGCCCGCCTTGGCCGTAAGGCCGCTGTGAATCTGATGGACAATACCGGTGTATGGACCAGCCAGGCCGCCCAAGCTGCTGCCGCCGGCACGGACACCGATGTCGTGACCTGGGTGAAGACGGAGTATCAGCGAGCCCTGGAGCAGGACCAGCGGGAGAAGGTGCTCTACCTTGCCAAGATCGGTGGGCCTGACCTGGCCGAGGCGGCTCGAAAGGTATTGGAGAGCAGGGACGCCGCTCAGCTGGAAAAGTTCCTGAATGAAGGCGCATACAACGTTCAGGTCGAGGATTATCGACTGCAGGTGCTCAAGCTCATGAACGGCGCAGGCCAGTCGGTCAACGAGGCTGGTGATGCTGCCCTGAAGGACGGCAGCGTCAAGGCCTTGAGCGCCTTCCTCGTCGATGGCTACCGTGCGGCCCTCGTCGAGGATGACCGGGTTCAGACTCTCAAGGTCATGAATGCCGGCGGTCCCAACGTCAAGGCCGCTGCCCAGATCGCAATGTCCGGTCCCGACTGGATGCTGCACGATTTCGTCACCCGCGTCCAGTACAAGGCTGCCCAGCTGGATCAGGACACCGCTACCCACGTGGCATCGGTTCGCTCGCTGATCGCCAATGCTGCGGGCAACGCTGCAGAGGCAAACAAGGACGCCGCTCTCGCGTACGAGGTCGCTCTGAAGGCGCGGGAAAAGGCAAAGGAAGCAGGCGAGTGGGCCGCCAAGGCCCAAAACTCGGCCAAGGAAGCCAAGGGGTACGCCGAGGAGGCACAGAAGAAGGCGCGAGAGGCTGACGCATCGGCTGCTGCTGCCGCAGCTTCCGCAGAAAAGGCCAAGGCTGCGGCGGCCACTGCCCAGCAGGCAAGCCGCCAGGCGAACTATTCAGCCAGTCAGGCCATTGCTTCTGCCAGCGATGCGGCGGCGTCTGCTGCCAGTGCGCAGGCCTCGGCCGAGTATGCCAGTGCTTCCGCGGCAGCTGCCGGTCGTGATGCCCAGGCAGCCTCTGCCGCAGCAAGTCAGGCTCAGGCCATCGCGAGTGAGAAACGTCAACTGGAGCAGATCGCCGCAGCGGCAAAGGCGGCTCAGGCCGCCAAGGAGAATGCCGCAAAAGGTGTCAATCCGGCTAATGACGCCAAGAACGATTCTATCGACACGTCGGATAAGGCAGTCAGTAAGGATCCCAAGTGTGACGCGCATCCGGATGCCTGTAAGTGGGCCAAGTACACTGGCGAGGCCAGTAAGTGGGTGGGTCTCGCCGCCACGGGTATGAGCTACATCCCAGGTCTCCAAGGAGGGGCAGGAGTCACAGCGGGCATCGGAACCGCCCTGGGTGTCGTCAATGCCGGACTGACCGGGTTCACGTACGGCTGGACCAGCAGCGAGTTCCAGCAGTCGGTGGCCAAGCTCGGGCTCGGTCAGACATTCAAGTTCATCGGCAAGGGCATTAAGGCTGCCGGTGATATAGGCAAGAAGGCCGAGGAAATCCAAAAGTACACGCGAGGATTCACCTCGGGACAGTGGATTGCCAAGGGAATAACTGACATCACCAGCAAGGGAATTAGCTTCCGCTCGAACATCGGAAAGCTGTTCCACTGGTAGTACATGCCGAGTGGCTGCGGAGGCCCGCCTGTGCGGGCCTCCGCCGACGAGGAGCTAGCGCATGCATCCCCCCTCTCTCCCCCTGTCTGTGTGGTGGGCTTTCTGTGTTGTTTCGACCGCAGTATTCCTTGTCTTCTTCGTTACCCTCATGCCCACTCGTGCCTATAAGGTCCAAGTGTGTGTAGCGCCGGCCATGATGATGCTTTTTGGTGCGCTGGCGGCATCTGATGCGCCAGAAATTTATCCGCTTTATGGGACAGCGGTGCTGGGGCTTGTCTTGGGGGTCGTAGGGCACAGGAAGACGTTGCTGAAAGTTATTCAGGGTCAGGACAAGAACGAGGATGTAAAGCTGCCTGTAGGGCTGCGTGTCCAGCTTTCATTGTCGCTGGTGATTGCGGGCGGGCTTGGTCTGTGGTTTTCATCCGCGGCCTGGTGATCCTGCTGGTATGAGCGCGAAGATGGGAAGCCCGCAGGCGATGGGAGAACACCACGATCCTTCTAACGCCCCAGAAGCTCCACCTCCGCCAGCCGTGCCGGTGTGCCGCCCTCCGGCAGCAGGCGGTAGTGGCGGTACGCGGCCGGTGTGCGCAGGGCGAAGACGCGCGTCTGGTGGTCCCAGGTGAAGGGCTCCGCCGTGCGGTGGTCGACCTCCGTCCACCTCGCACCGTCCGCCGAGCCCTCCAGCGCCCACCCCCGCGGGGCCTTCGCCCGGTCCGCCGACGTCAGGGTGTACGACGTGACCCGCGCACCCTCCCGCACCGTGAAATCGGCCACCGTGAACGACGCCTCCGTGCGCGACGTGTTGTCCGTCAGCGCCGAGCCGTCCGGCACCATGACGTCCACCGGTGGCACAGGGGGTTCGTTCCCTCGCGTCAGGGACGTCGGGCTCGCCTCCGGGGCCGTTGCCCAGTGGGACGGGCGCGGGCCCATGGTGAAGTCCAGGACGGCACCCGCGGCCAGCACGGAATGGGGCAGGGCCGTGGAGTTCCACGGGTGGCCGTTGACGCGCAGGCCCTGGACGTAGAGGTTGCGGGCGCTGTTGTGCGGGGCGCGGACGACGAGGGTGCGGCCGTTGTCCATGTGGACGGTGGCCTTCGTGAACAGCGGTGCCCCGATCGCGTACTCGCCCTGCCCCATCACCAGCGGGTGGAAGCCCAGCGCACCGAAGACGTACCAGGCCGACATCTCCCCGTTGTCCTCGTCGCCCGGGTAGCCCTGGCCGATCTCGCTGCCGAGGTAGAGGCGGGAGAGGACCTCACGCACCTTCTCCTGGGTCTTCCACGGCTGTCCCGCCGCGTCGTAGAGGTACGCGATGTGGTGCGGCACCTGGTTGTTGTGGCCGTACATGCCCATGCGGACGTCCCGGGCCTCGGTCATCTCGTGGATGACGCCGCCGTAGGAGCCGGCGAACTCCGGTGCGCCGGTCTCGGGGGTGGCGAAGTAGGCGTCGAGCTTGGCGGCGAGGCCGGCGCGGCCGCCGTACAGGTTCGCCAGTCCCCGGGTGTCGTGGGGGACGGCGAAGGCGAAGTTCCAGCCGTTGCTCTCGGTGTAGTCGTGGCCCCATACGCGGGGGTCGTACGCCTCGGGCGCGAGCCGCCAGGCGCCGGAGGCGTCGCGGCCCTGGAAGAAGCCGATGCGCCGGTCGAAGAGGTGGACGTAGTTGCGTGCCCGCCCGAGGAAGTACTCCGACTCCTCGCGGTAGCGCTCCTTGTGGGTGCGCGCGTACAGGGCCTGTCCCATGCGCCCGATGCCGAAGTCGTTGAGGTAGCCCTCCAGCGCCCAGGACAGGCCTTCGCGGGTGCGGGTGCTCGTCCAGCCGAGGAAGGGGGAGGTGTCCATGCCCTTGCGGCCGGTGCCGGGATCGGTGGGTAGGACGGTGGCGTTCTTCAGGGCCGCCTCGTACGCCGCCTCCGCGTCGAAGGGCACGCCCTTGACGGCGAGGTCGGCGAAGGCGACGTCCGAGCTGGTGCCGGTCATCAGGTCGGCGTAGCCGGGGGAGGACCAGCGGGAGATCCAGCCGCCGTCCTTGTACTGCTGGACGAAGCCGTCGGCGAGCTGCCCGGCCCGGCGCGGGGTGAGCAGGGAATAGGCGGGCCAGGTGGTGCGGTAGGTGTCCCAGAAGCCGTTGTTGACGTAGACCTGCCCGTCGACGACCTTCGCGCCGGTGCGCGTCGGGGTGGGCTCGCCGGCCGGTGGGGAGAAGGGGCTGGCGTAGCGCGGGCGGGGGCGGGCCGGGGTGCCGGTGTTCTCGGATCCGGAGTTGGGATACAGGTACAGGCGGTAGAGGCCGGAGTAGAGGGTGGTGAGCTGGTCGCGGGTGGCGCCCTCGACCTCGACGCGGCCGAGCAGCGCGTCCCAGGCGGCGCGGGCCCGGTCGCGGACGGCGGCGAAGGCGGTGCCGGCGGGTATCTCCTGGTGGAGGTTGGCCTTCGCCTGGTCGAGGCCGATGAGGGAGGTGGCGATGCGCAGCGTCACGGTGCGGTCCCGGCCGGGGGCGAAGCGCAGGTAGCCGGTGACGCCGTCGCCCGCGTCGCCGTGCAGCATGCCCCCGGCGGAGACGGGCGCGTCGAAGACGCCGTACACGAAGAGCCGGCCGGCACCCGTCGACAGGCCGCTGCGGACGTCCGACCAGCCGCTGAAGGAGGCGTGGGCGGGGTCGAGGGTCAGCCCGCCCTGGTTGCGCACGTTGTCCAGCAGGACGGACGCGTTGTCGCCGGGGAAGGTGAAGCGCATGATCGCCGCATGGTCGGTCGGGGCGATGTCCGCCTTGAGGCCGTTGTCGAAGGTCACGCCGTAGTGGTGGGGGCGGGCGCTCTCGCGCTCGTGGCGGAAGGGCAGGGCCCTGGCCGTGCGGCCGGCGGGTGGCGTGCCCGCGGCGGCCGAGGGCATGACCTGGAAGGTCTGCCGGTCGCCCATCCAGGGGCTGGGTTCGTGACTGGCGCCGAACGCCTGGATCGTCGGCAGGTTGTCGGCGTTGTTGGCGGCGGCGTACTGGTAGAGCCAGTCGGTGGAACCGGCGTTGGTGACCGGGGTCCAGAAGTTGAAACCGTGGGGCACGGCGGTGGCGGGAAAGGTGTTGCCCCGGGAGAAGTTGGGGCCGGAGTTGGTGCCGCGCGTGGTCAGGGCCCAGTCCGCCGGGTGGGCCGGGGGCCGCTCGGTGGGGGCGGGGGCGAGCACGATGTCGTCCACCCAGCCGCGGAACGTCGCGGGGCCGGTCGGGGAGTCGTACGCGAGCAGGATGCGCTCGACCGTCCTGCCGGCGGCGACGGCGCCGATGTGCGCCTCCTTGTTGTTCCACTGGTTGGGGTGGAGCGTCTTGGAGGCCGCCTGGCCCTGCGGGGTCAGCGGGGCGCCGTGCCGGTCGACGGCGCCGAGGTCGCTGAGGTAGGTGCCGTCGCTGAAGGCGAGGTCGAGGGCGACGTGCGTGGCAGGGTAGCGGGCGTCGGCCTCGGGCATGGCCGGGAAGATCTTGTACGACAGCACGGTGCGCGCCGTCACCTTGGTGTGTACGGCGAAGACGCGGTTGTACGAGTAGGCGCGCCCCGTGGCCAGGTGGGTGCCGCCGTAGCGCAGGGCGTGGGTGCCGGTGAAGCCGGCCCGGGCCTTGGCCGTGGGGGAGCCGGTGGGGCCGCGGTCGGGGCGGGTGCGCATGTCGGCGGGCGGCGGGGTGCCCGTGGCGTCGGTGGCCAGCTGCACCTCGGCGAGCTGGGTGAGCGCTTCGCCGCCGTTGCGGGTGATCTCCACGCGGTAGTGGCGGTACGGGTGGCGGGGTGAGCCGTCGGTGACGGTGAACTCCCGGGTCTGCAGGCGCTTGTCGAAGGTCTCGTCGTGGCGGGAGTCCAGGGTGGTCCAGCTCCGGCCGTCGTCGGATCCGGCGAGTGTCCAGGCGCGCGGGTCGCGGCCGGGGGCGTCGTTGGCGGAGGTCAGGGCGTAGCGGACGGCAGCGACGGGCTCGCCCAGGTCGAACTCCAGCCAGGCGGTGGGCTGGAAGACGAGCCACTTGGTCGTGGGCTCGCCGTCGACGAGGTTCTCCTTCACCTCGCCGGCCTCGGCGTTCTCGCCGCTGGCCCGGACCGCCACGACCTTGTCGGTGACGTTGCCGGGTATGCCGTGCGCGTCGTCGCCGTTCACGCCCGAGGCGCGCGGGCGGCCGTCCGGGCCGGTCTCGACGGTGTCGAGCCAGTCGGGTTGCGGGTCGCCGGGCTCGAAGGACGAGGCGAAGCGTTCGGTGGCGGTGTGCTCGTCGGCTCTCGCGGGAAGGGCCTGCAATGACGTCATCACCGCGAGGGAGGCGACGAGCAGAGCAAGGGGGCGGGTGGTTCTGTCGTGCCGGTCGCGTCTGCGGGGTCTGCCGGGTCTGCGGGGTCTGTGGGGCATCCCATGCCTCTCCGCCGTCGGACAACGTTGTCAGTCGTCGTGCGCAGAGACAAGTAGGGCGTGAGGGGCCAGAGGTGTCAAGGGTCCGGGGAGGCCGGCGCGAGGTCTCAACTCGGGAAAGAGTCACGGTCGAAACTGCTTACGATCTTGCCCAGTTGATCGGAGTGGACTATACCTGTCGAACAGTCCGGGGCGGTGCATCGGCCGCCCCGCGGACCCCGGGGGAGAGCGGCGGGCGGATGTGCCGCGGGGGATTCCCCGGCGCACACCCAGCACCAGGCTTCAACCGATCCGCGGTGTCCGGCCCTTCGGCGGTGGTGAGATGCACAAGGGAGACCGCTGCACCGCCTGAGTCGCCAAGAAGGCGAGGACTTGAGCATGGGACCCACCCCCGCATTCAGCCGGCGCGACCTCATTCGCAGGGCCGCGGCCCTGGGAATCGTCGCGGTGCCCACCGTGAGCCTGCTGACCGCCTGCGCCAGCGGTGACAGCGGAAGCGGCAACCAGGTCGACAAAGGGAAGAAGAGCGCGCGCAATCCGCTCGCCGTCAACGAGTCCGCACCGCTGGAAGTCGTCATCTTCGACGGCGGGTTCGGGCAGCAGTACGCCAAGGACGCCGAGGCCGCATACAAAAAGGCCTTTCCCCAGGCCCAGGTGAAGCACTCCGCCACCCAGGAGATCCAGACCCAGCTCCAGCCCCGCTTCAACGGCGGCACCCCGCCGGACCTCATCGACAACTCCGGTGCCAAGCAGATGGACAGCGGCACCCTGGTCGCCAAGAAACAGCTCACCGACCTCAACGCCCTGCTGGACGCGCCCTCCTACGACGACCCGTCGAAGAAGGTGCGCGACACCCTGCGCCCGGGCGTCGTGGAAATGGGCCGGTTCGACGGCGACGAGACGTGGATCCTCTACTACGCCTACACCGTCTACGGCGTCTGGTATTCGAAGACCAATCTCGCCAGGCTCGACGCGCAGTACCCCGAGACCTGGGACGAGATGCTCAAGGTCTGCGAGGCGGCGAAGAAGAAGGGCATCGCCGGCTGGACGTACGCCGGGAAGTACCCCTACTACGTTCCCTTCAGCCTCTACCCGTTCATTGCGAAGATCGGCGGGGTGGAGGTGCTCAACCGCATCGACAACCTGGAGCCGAACGCCTGGAAGGATCCGGCGGTCAAGGCGGCCTTCGAGGCGTACTACGAGCTGTACAAGAAGGGGTACATCCTCCAGGGCTCCCCGGGCCTGACCCACATCGAGTCGCAGACGGCCTGGAACCAGGGCAAGGCCCTGTTCATCCCCAACGGGTCCTGGGTGGAGCACGAGTCGCAGAAGACGACGCCCGAGGACTTCCGGATGGCCGTCGGCGCGCCGTCGGGTCTCGACAAGAGCGACAAGATGCCGTTCGGCACCATCTGGGCCTCCGGCGGCGAGCCGTTCATCGTGCCGAAGAACGCGAAGAACCCGCAGGGCGGCATGGAACTGCTGCGGATGATGCTGAGCAGGCAGTCCTCGCAGAACTTCATCAAGTCCGTCTCCTCCCTGACCTCCTTCAACGGCGGCACCGAGGGCCTGGCCCTGCCGCCGGGCCTCGCCTCCTCGCAGGAGGCCCTGGCCAAGGCCGGCAGGAACGTCGTCAACCCCCGCATCCAGGACTGGTACGTCGCCCTGCAGAAGGAGAAGATCGGGGTGGCGGCCCTCGGCGAGATGATGGCCGGCCGGCTCACCCCCGACGAGGCCATCGTCAAGATCCAGCGCTTCGCCGACGACACCGCGAAGGACAGCTCCGTCAAGAAGTACCGGCACAAGTGAGCGGCGGCAGCCATGCAGCACGGTAAGTACCGCTTCATCGCGGGGTTCCTCGTCCTGCCGCTCGCGATCTACAGCGTCTTCGTCGTCTCGCCCTTCCTCCAGGCCCTCTACTACTCCTTCACGGACTGGACGGGCCTCAGCCCCGACTTCGACGTGACCGGGCTGGAGAACTACCGGCGGCTGTGGAACGACGACATCTTCTGGACGGCCGTCGGGCACAACGTCGTGCTGCTGCTGGTGCTGCCGCTGGTGACGCTCGGGCTGGGGCTGTTCTTCGCCTTCATGCTCAACGTCGGCGGCCGCCGCAGGAGGAACGCGGCGATCGCCGGCGTGCGCGGCTCGAACGTTTACAAAATCGTCTACTTCTTCCCGCAGGTTCTCTCGATCGCCATCGTCGCCCTGCTCTTCCAGTTCGCCTACAACCCCAACAGCGGCGCCCTGAACTCCTTCCTCGGCGCCATCGGCCTGGACTCCGTGCGCCCGGAATGGCTGGGCGACCCGGATCTCGCGCTGTGGTGCGTGATGGTGGTGATGGTCTGGAGCAACGTCGGCTTCTACGTGGTGCTGTTCTCGGCCGGCATGAGCGCCATTCCCCGGGACTTCTACGAGGCCGCGCTGCTGGACGGCGCGAACCGCCTGCAGACCTTCTTCCGCATCACCCTGCCCCTGTTGTGGGACACCGTGCAGACGGGCTGGGTCTACATGGGCATCATGGCGCTGGACTCCTTCGCCGTCGTCCAGATCATGACCATCGGGCCCGGCGGGCCGGACTACTCCACCGAGGTCCTCTCCTTCTACCTGTACACCAAGGCGTTCCGCGACGGGCAGGCCGGCTACGCGACCACGCTCGGCGTCGCGCTGCTCATCGTCACCCTCCTCTTCGCGGGCATCGTCCTCAAGATCGGCCGGCGCGAAAGGCTGGAGTACTGATGGCCGTCACCACCAACGGGGCCGGTGAGCCGGCGGGCACGACCCGGGAGCCGGCGGGCAGCAGCGACGTGGCGCGCCGGCGCAGGGACGGCGAGGGCGGCGTGCTGAACGTCTTCTCGCACGGCGTGCTGCTGCTGTGGGCGCTGATGGTGACCCTGCCGCTGCTGTGGGCGGTGATGAGCGCCTTCAAGACGGACAAGGAGATCTTCACCTCGCCCTGGTCGCTGCCGGGCGGTCTGCACGTCGACGCCTGGGGCCGGGCGTGGTCCGAGGCGCACATGGGCGAGTACTTCCTCAATTCGCTGATCGTCGTGGCCGGTTCGCTCTTCGGCACGATGCTGCTCGGCTCGATGGCGGCCTATGTGCTGGCCCGGTTCACCTTCCCGGGAAACCGTTTCATCTATTTCCTCTTCGTCGGCGGGATGAGTTTTCCCGTCATCCTGGCGCTGGTGCCGCTGTTCTTCGTCATGAAGAACCTGCAGCTGCTGAACACCTATCCCGGGCTGATCCTGGTCTACATCGCCTATTCGCTGCCGTTCACGATCTTCTTCCTCAGCGGCTTCTTCCGGACCCTGCCGACGTCCGTGGCGGAGGCGGCGATGATCGACGGGGCCTCGCACACCCGGACCTTCTTCCAGGTCATGCTGCCGATGGCCAAGCCCGGGCTGATCAGTGTCGGGATCTTCAACTTCCTCGGCCAGTGGAACCAGTACCTGCTGCCCACCGTGCTCAACGTCGGCGACGACCGGATGAAACTGCTGCCCCAGGGCCTGGTCGCGCTGGCCGTCAGCCAGGGGTACAAGGGCGACTGGTCCGGGCTCTTCGCGGGCCTGGTCATGGCGATGCTGCCGGTGCTGGCGGCCTACATCGTCTTCCAGCGCCAGGTGCAGGCGGGGCTGACGGCCGGTGCCCTGAAGTGATCCCCCGCCGGGGGACGTCCGTCCCCGGGCCGCCCCCGGCATGGCCGGGGCGTGGCCCAGCCCTTACGCTGTGACGTCAAGCCCTTGACGGGTTGAGCGCCCGGCGGCTGAGCTTAGAGTTCACATGTTGTAGGGATGGCCGGGCTCCACAGTCGTAGCCCGGCCCCGGGGGCGGCGGTCGTGCCGGCCCCGGCGAGGCGGGAGTGGATGGGCGTGGAGACTCCGGGGTCGCAGTCGTCGCTGCACCGGGCCAACCTGGAGCGGGTGGTCCGGGCCGTACGGATGGCGGGCTCGCTGACCCAGGCGGAGATCGCCCGGACCACCGGGCTGTCGGCCGCCACGGTCTCCAACATCGTCCGCGAGCTCAAGGACGGCGGCACGGTCGAGGTCACCCCGACCTCCTCCGGCGGCCGGCGGGCCCGCAGCGTCTCGCTGGCGGGCGACGCCGGCATCGTGGTCGGCGTCGACTTCGGGCACACCCACCTGAGGGTGGCCATCGGCAACCTCGCCCACCGGGTGCTGGCCGAGGACGCCGAGCCGCTGGACGTGGACGCCTCCGCCGAAGCGGGCCTCGCCCGGGCCGAGCACCTGGTCGGGCTGCTGATGACCAAGGCCGGCATCGACCCGTCCAAGATCATTGGCGTGGGGCTCGGTGTCCCCGGCCCCATCGACGTGGAGTCCGGCGTGCTGGGCTCGACCGCGATCCTGCCGGGCTGGGCCGGTACCAACCCCCGCGACGACCTCACCGCGCGGCTCGGCGTGCCCGTCCACGTCGACAACGACGCCAACCTCGGCGCGCTGGGCGAGCTGGTGTGGGGCGCGGGCCGGGGCGCGAGCGACCTGGCGTACATCAAGGTGGCCAGCGGTGTGGGCGCGGGGCTGGTGATCAACGGGCAGATCTACCGGGGCCCGGGCGGCACCGCCGGGGAGATCGGCCACATCACCCTCGACGAGTCCGGGCCGGTGTGCCGCTGCGGCAACCGCGGCTGCCTGGAGACCTTCGCCGCCGCCCGCTACATCCTGCCGCTGCTCCATTCGGCCCACGGCCCCGACCTGACCGTGCCGCGGGTGGTCGAGCTCGCCAAGGACGGCGATCCCGGCTGCCGCCGGGTGATCGCCGACGTCGGGCGGCACATCGGCAGCGGCGTGGCGAACCTGTGCAACCTGCTCAATCCCCGCCGGGTCGTCCTCGGCGGCGACCTCGCGGAGGCGGGCGAGCTGGTGCTCGCACCGATTCGCGAGTCGGTCTCGCGGTACGCGATCCCCAGCGCCGCCCGGCAGGTGGAGGTCGTCCCCGGAGCCCTGGGCGGGCGCGCCGAGGTGCTCGGGGCGCTGGCACTCGTGCTCAGCGAAATGGGTGACTCCTCCCTTTTGGACGACACTCCTCCCGCGCAGGCGCCGCAGCCGGCCTGAGCCGGATCCCCATCCGGACCGCGCGCCTGTTGAGTTCACGCAGATAACGAATGGCATCGTTGCCATCTCGTTAAGGATTTACTTCTTGACGCTTCTTTGGCGTCCGAGTTGACTTCCAGCCACCTCGGCCGCAACGACGCGGCCTCGTCAGGGAGGTATCTGCAAGTGAACGCACACCTGCGTCGCGCGGCCGTCGCCGCCGCCACCGTGTCCTTGGCCCTGGGAATGGCCGCCTGCGGCAGCGCCAAGGAAGCCGGTGGCGGTGGGAAGAAGGCGGACAAGAAAGGCCCGATGACCATCGGCCTGCTGCTGCCGGAGAATCAGACCGCGCGGTACGAGCGCTTCGACCGGCCGCTGATCGAAAAGAAGATCAAGGAACTCGCCGGCTCCGACGCCGTCATTCTTTACGACAATGCCAAGCAGGACGCCTCCGTCCAGCAGCAGCAGGTCGACACCATGATCACCAAAAAGGTCGATGCGCTGATCGTCGACGCGGTGGACGCGAAGTCGATAGCGAGCTCGGTGAAGAAGGCGAGCGACAAGGGCATTCCGGTCGTCGCCTACGACCGCCTCGCCGAGGGCCCGATCAAGGGGTACACCTCCGTCGACAACGAGCGCGTCGGCAAGATCCAGGGCGAGGCCCTGCTCCAGGCGCTCGGCGACAACGCCGGCAAGGGCCAGATCGTGATGATGAACGGCTCGATCACCGACCCCAACGCCAAGATGTACAAGGACGGCGCCCACTCCGTGCTCGACGGGAAGGTGAAGATCGGCAAGGAGTACGACACCAAGGAGTGGAAGCCGGAGAACGCCAACGAGAACATGAAGGGCGCCGTCTCCGCACTCGGCAAGGACAACATCGTCGGCGTCTACTCCGCCAATGACGGCATGGCCGGCGGTATCATCACCGCCCTGCACAGCGCCGGCTTCGACACCCTGCCGCCGGTCACCGGCCAGGACGCCGAGCTCGCCGCCGTCCAGCGGATCTTGACGGGCGAGCAGTTCATGAGCGTCTACAAGCCCTACAAGCCCGAGGCAGATGCCGCCGCCGAGCTGGCCGTCGCCCTCGCCCGCGGCAAGGACGCCGCCTCGGTCGCCAAGTCCACCGTCGACAGCGGCACCCAGAAGAAGGTCCCCGCCGTCATCGTGACCCCCTTCTCCCTGACCAAGGCCGACATCGCCAAGTACGTGGGCCAGGAGGGCTTCTTCACCAAGGACGAGATCTGCACCGAGAAGTACAAGGCGCAGTGCGACGCGGCCGGACTGAAGTAGGGGGATGACGCACATGTCCGCTACGCCCGTGCTGGCGTTGCGCGGAATCTCCAAGCGGTTCGGCGCCGTCCAGGCCCTCACCGACGTAGAACTGGAGATCCATGCCGGCGAGGTGGTCGCCCTCGTCGGCGACAACGGCGCCGGAAAGTCCACGCTCGTCAAGACCATCGCCGGAGTCGGCCCCGCCGACGAGGGCGCCATCGAATGGGAGGGCCGGCCGGTCACCGTCGACCGGCCGCACGCCGCCCAGGAGCTCGGCATCGCGACCGTCTACCAGGACCTCGCGCTCTGCGACAACCTCGACGTCGTCGGCAACCTCTTCCTCGGCCGCGAGATCACCCGCGCCGGGGTGCTCGACGAGGTCGAGATGGAGCGCCGCGCCCGGGAGCTGCTCGCCACCCTCTCCATCCGCATCCCCAGCGTCCGCATCCCCATCGCCTCCCTCTCCGGCGGCCAGCGGCAGACCGTGGCCATCGCCCGGTCGCTGCTGGGCGAGCCCAAGGTCGTCATCCTCGACGAGCCCACGGCCGCCCTCGGCGTCGAGCAGACCGCGCAGGTCCTCGACCTCGTCGAGCGGCTGCGCGAGCGCGGCCTGGGAGTGATCCTCATCAGCCACAACATGGCCGACGTCAAGGCCGTCGCCGACCGGGTCGCGGTGCTGCGCCTGGGCCGCAACAACGGCACCTTCGACGTGGCCACGACCACCCAGGAAGAGATCATCTCCGCCATCACCGGAGCCACCGACAACGCCGTGACCCGTCGCCGGGCCCGTCTCGCCGACGGCGCGGGAGAGGAGGGCGGCCGATGACCGCCGACCTCACCAAGGACGCCGGCGCCCCCGAGGAGCCCCGCGACACCCCGCCCGCCGCCGGGGACGCCGTCACGGCCGTCGACCCCCGGCTGCTGGTCCGCGAGGAGGGATTCGCCGGTTACTGGAGCGAATTCCGCCGCAAGCTGCGCAGCGGCGAGCTCGGCTCGCTGCCCGTGGTGATCGGGCTGGTGGTCATCGCGCTGGTCTTCCAGCTGCGGGACTCCGCCTTCCTCGGGGCCGAGAACCTCTCCAACCTCTTCGTCACCGCCGCCGGCACCGGCCTGATCGCCGTCGGCATCGTCTTCGTCCTGATCCTGGGCGAGATCGACCTGTCGGTGGGCTCCGTCAGCGGCCTGGCCGCCGCCGTCCTCGCCGTGCTCAATGTCAACCACGGCGTGCCCGAATGGCTCGCCCTGGTCGCGGCGGTGCTCTCCGGCACCCTCATCG
Source organism: Streptomyces sp. NPDC049585 (assembly GCF_040675615.1). NCBI lineage: Bacteria > Bacillati > Actinomycetota > Actinomycetes > Kitasatosporales > Streptomycetaceae > Streptomyces > Streptomyces sp. NPDC049585. The sequence continues at coordinate 198,639 of NZ_JBFAPE010000010.1, forward strand.
GCGCGCTGCACGGCTTCTTCTTCGCCCGCATCGGCGTGCCCGCCTTCGTCGTCACCCTGGCCGGTCTGCTCGGCTGGAACGGGCTGATGCTCCAGGTGCTCGGCTCCAACGGCACCATCAACCTCGACGACTCCGGGCTGGTCGCCGCGCTGACCAACCACTACTTCGCCGACGTCTCCGCCGCCTACGGCCTGGCCACGCTCAGTGTGGTGGTCTTCTTCCTCGCCTCCCTGCGCGACAGCAAACGGCGGGAAGCCGCCGGGGTGCCCAGCCGCCCGATCAGCGAGGTCGTGCTGCGCACAGCAGCCCTGGCGGTGCCGGCCTTCGTCGTGGCCTGGCTCTTCAACCAGTACAAGGGCCTGCCGCTGGCCGTGGTGATCTTCCTCGGCGTCGTGGTCGCCCTCGACCTGGTGCTGCGCCGCACGTCCTACGGGCGCAAGGTCTTCGCCCTGGGCGGCAGCGTGGAGGCGGCCCGCCGGGCCGGCATCAACGTCGCGGCGGTACGGATCTCGGTCTTCGCGCTCTCGGGCACGATGGCGGCGCTCGGCGGCATGTTCCTGGCCTCCCAGATCAACGCCGCCAACCAGTCCTCCGGCGCCGGCAGCCTGCTCATGAACGCCATCGCCGCGGCCGTCATCGGCGGCACCAGCCTCTTCGGCGGCCGGGGCAAGACCTGGTCGGCGCTGCTGGGCGTGCTGGTGATCCAGTCCATCGCCTCGGGGATGGCGCTGCTGGGCATCGCCTCGGCCGTGCAGTACATGATCACCGGTGCGGTGCTGCTCGCCGCCGTCGTGATCGACTCCGTCTCCCGGCGCACCCAGAAGACCGCCGGCCGCGCCTAGGCCGTGTCCGGCGGATCTTCGTCACGCAGCCACCACGGCGCCCCGTCAGGGGCGCGGGGAACTGCGCGACAAGCCACGACGCGCCCGCAGATGGGGTGCCGCGCTTC
>NZ_JBFAPE010000011.1:0-190937 GCF_040675615.1 Streptomyces sp. NPDC049585
GATCGGCGCCGACCCCCACGCGGCCCCCTTACCATTGGCATAAACACACCACACACCCCCCCGCGGGGGGGCGTCAAACCACCGGGTTCCCCCCCCCACGGCGTTGGTGTGTGTGCGGTGTGCGCGCGGGTCAGCTGCCGTCGCGCCGCAGGCTCGGCTTGAGCTCCTTGAAGCGGCCGAGGAGACCGTTGACGAAGGCGGGCGACTCGTCGGTCGAGAACTCCTTGGCCAGCTCCACGGCCTCGTCGATCGCCACCGCGTCCGGGGTCTCGTCCTCCCAGATCAGCTCGTACGCGCCGAGCCGCACGATGCTGCGGTCCGCGGCCGGCATCCGGTCCAGGTCCCAGTCGATCGCGTAGGTGGCGATCAGCTCGTCGATGCGGGGGGCGCGCTCGGCGTACCCCTCGACCAGCTGCATCGTGTACGGGTTCACCGGCGGCTGGCGGTCGTCGGACCGCGCGTGCCGGATCCAGTCCGCGAGGACGTCCCGCACGGCGCTGCCCCGCTGGTCGGCCTCGAAGAGGATCTGGAAGGCGCGCTTACGGGCCTTGCTACGGGCGGACACGGTTAGCTGTTCACCCGACCGAGGTAATCGCCGGTACGGGTGTCGACCTTGACCTTCTCACCCGTGGTGATGAAGAGGGGGACCTGGATCTCGTAGCCGGTCTCCAGCGTGGCGGGCTTGGTGCCACCGGTGGAGCGGTCGCCCTGGACACCCGGCTCGGTCTCCTGGATGACCAGCTCGACGGCGGCCGGCAGCTCGACGTAGAGCACGGAGCCCTCGTTCTGCGCGACGACGGCCTCGAAGCCCTCGATCAGGAAGTTGGCGGCGTCACCGACGGTCTTGCGGTCGATGTGCAGCTGGTCGTACGTGTCCATGTCCATGAACACGAAGTACTCGCCGTCCATGTACGAGAACTGCATACCGCGCTTGTCGACGTTGGCCGTCTCGACCTTGACGCCGGCGTTGAAGGTCTTGTCGACGACCTTGCCGGAGAGCACGTTCTTCAGCTTCGTACGGACGAAGGCGGGGCCCTTGCCGGGCTTGACGTGCTGGAACTCGACGACGGACCAGAGCTGGCCGCCTTCGAGCTTGAGCACCATGCCGTTCTTGAGGTCGTTCGTGGATGCCACGGTTGCGGAATCTCCTGGACTGGTGGAACCAGAAAGTGCGGTGCGCCCCGCTAGAGCGCGAGCAGCTCTTTGGTCGTGATGGTGAGTAGCTCGGGTCCGCCGTCCGCCTCGGGGCGGACGACGAGCGTGTCATCGATCCGGACGCCGCCCCGCCCCGGGAGGTGGACTCCCGGATCTACGGTGACCGGCACGCAAGCGTCCAGTTTACCCATGGCCGACGGTGCCAGCCGAGGGTCCTCGTCGTTTTCGAGTCCCACGCCGTGGCCGATGCGGGGCCCCACGCGCTCCCCGTGGCCTGCGGCCTCCAGCACGGTACGCGCCGCGCGGTCCACATCCCGGTAGGCCGCGCCCGGCACCAGGGCCTCACGACCCGCGCGCTGGGCGGCGAAGACCTGCTCGTACAGCTCGATCTGCCAGTCCGCCGGCGAGGCGCCGATGACGAACGTACGAGCGATCTCGCTCCGGTATCCACGATAGTCCGCCCCCAGGCAGACGCTCAGGAAATCCCCCTCCTCCACCCTGCGGTCGGTGGGCACATGGCCGCACCGCCCGGAGTGCGGGCCGCTGCCCACCGAGGTGGCGAAGGCCGCCCCGTCCGCGCCGTGGTCGATCAGCCGCCGCTCCAGCTCCAGCGCCAGGTGCCGCTCCGTGCGGCCCACCAGGATCGACTCCAGCAGCTCGCCGAGCGCCTGGTCGGCGATCTCCGCCGCGATACGCAGGGAGGAGATCTCCTCGTCGTCCTTGACCACCCGCTGCTGCTCCACGGCCGGGCCCAGGTCCACCAGGCGCGTCCGGGCCGCCACGGAGACCACGGCACGGTGCCGGGAGACGGTCAGATGGTGCTCCTCCACGGCCAGTGACCGCACCCCGCTCTCCACCGCCCGCTCGGCGGCGGCCACCGCCGGATCGCCCTCCGGCGAGGGAAGCACCAGGACGGGCAGGTCGTCGGCGGGCCTGCCGGCACCGGTGACGTCGGCGAACGGATCCCCCGCGCACACCAGCACATCGTGCCCGGGAACGAGGAGCAGCGCGGCGCCGGGCGGAGCGCCGCCCGTCAGATACCGGACGTTGGCGCCGCCGGTGACCAGGGCGGCCTCGCTGCCGCCCGCGGCACAGCGCTCGCGCAGCCGGGCGCGCCGGGCCGCGTACACCTCGGACATGCCTCCGAGCGTACGTTCGGCGGCGCCGTCCGGCTCCTCCAGCGCCTCCGGACGAGCGGTTACCAGGTGGTCAGCGCCCGGGCCACGACCTCGTCGATCAGGCGGGCCGTGGTGGCGACGTCCTGCTGCGAATTGTCGATGATCGGCAGCCCCGAGCCGTACCAGCCGGCCATGCGGCCGTGGATCCGGGCGACCTCCTCGTCGCCGAGGCGGCGGTTGCCGGTGCGCTCCGCATTGCGCTCCAGCACCACCTCCAGGCCCGGCAGCAGCACCACCGGCAGCAGGCCCGGGCCCACGTGCCGCTTCCAGCCGCCGAGGCCGACGGCGGGCCAGTCGGGGAAGACGGCGTCGTCGATGATGCAGGAGATGCCGTTGGCCAGGAAGTTGCGGGCGGCGAAGCCGCAGGTGCGGCGGGCCAGGCGGTACTGCGCCTCGGAGTGCTCGTTCCAGCCCGACTGCGGGTCGGCGAAACCGGAGCGCACCCACTCGCGGACGTCGTCCAGGCTGATGTGGGCCGTCGGCACCCGGCGGGTGTCCGCCCAGTACCGGGCGACGGTGGTCTTGCCCGCCCCGGCGGGCCCGATGAGCAGCACCGCCACGGCGGCGGTGGTCGCGTCCGCCGGCGGCACGGCCGGCATCGGCGGATGGGCGGGAGGCAACGACGGCCCCACGGGCTGCTGCATCTCTGTGGCACGCTCCGTTTTCGTGCGGTGGTTCCTTGCGACCCGGTCCCGACATGCCGGACGGGCTGACGTGTCAGCCCGTCCGGCGTTCGAGGACAACGAGCGCGTCAGGCGGCGAGTTCCTCCGCCAGCGCGCGCAGCGCGAGGCGGTAGGAGCCGATCCCGAACCCGGCCACCGTACCGCTCGCCACCGCCGCGATCACCGACGTGTGACGGAACTCCTCCCGGGCATAGGGGTTGGAGATGTGCACCTCGATCAGCGGTGCCGTCCGCTGCGCCGCGGCGTCCCGCATCGCGTACGAGTAGTGCGTGAACGCCCCGGGGTTGATGACGACCGGCACGGAGCCGTCGGCCGCCTCGTGGAGCCAGCGCACCATCTCGCCCTCGTCGTTGGTCTCGCGCACCTCGACCTCGAAGCCGAGCTCGGCGCCGAGCCGGGTGCACGCCTCGACGAGTCCCTTGTAGGACGTCGAGCCGTAGACGTCGGGTTCGCGGGAGCCGAGGCGCCCGAGGTTGGGGCCGTTGAGGACGAGAACACGGCGCGCGCTCACGCCGCGATCTCCGCGTGCGCGGCCAGCAGCATGGCCGGGTCCGGGCCCTCCAGCACGGTGGGCTTGGCCAGGCCGTCGAGGACGATGAAGCGCAGGCGGTCGCCGCGCGACTTCTTGTCGACCTTCATGGTCTCCAGCAGCCGGGGCCACTGGTCGCCGCGGTAGGTCACCGGCAGGCCGACGGATGCGAGGACGGCCCGGTGCCGGTCGGCGGTCGCGTCGTCCAGGCGCCCGGCGATACGGCCGAGTTCGGCGGCGAAGACCATGCCGACGGCCACGGCGGCGCCGTGGCGCCAGTTGTAGCGCTCGTTCTTCTCGATGGCGTGGGCGAGGGTGTGGCCGTAGTTGAGGATCTCGCGGCGGCCGGACTCCTTGAGGTCGCCGGAGACGACCTCGGCCTTGACCCGGATCGCCCGCTCGATGAGCTCGGCGGCATGCGGGCCGTGCGGCGTACGGGCGGCCTGCGGGTCGGCCTCGATGAGGTCGAGGATGACCGGGTCGGCGATGAAGCCGGCCTTGATGATCTCGGCGAGGCCGCTGACGTAGTCGTTGACGGGCAGCGACTCCAGCGCGGCCAGGTCGCACAGCACACCGGCGGGCGGGTGGAAGGCGCCGACCAGGTTCTTGCCCTCGGCGGTGTTGATGCCGGTCTTGCCGCCCACGGCGGCGTCGACCATGCCCAGAACGGTCGTCGGCACCGCGATCCAGCGCACGCCCCGCAGCCAGGTGGCGGCCACGAACCCGGCGAGGTCGGTGGTGGCGCCGCCGCCCACGCCGACGATGACGTCGGTGCGGGTGAACTTGGACTGGCCCAGCGCCTTCCAGCAGTAGGCGGCGACCTCGGCGGTCTTGGCCTCCTCGGCGTTGGGCAGCTGGATCGCGATCGTCTCGAAGCCCTGCGCGGCGAGGTCCTCGCGCAGCGCCTCGCCGGTGGCGGCGAGGGCCTCGGGGTGCAGCACGGCCACGCGCTTGGCCTGCGGCCCGATCAGGCCGGGCAGCTCACCGAGCAGCTGGTGGCCGACCAGGACCTCGTACGGGTCGGTGCCCGCGCTGCCGGCGACCTGGATGCGGGTGGGGGCGTCGGTCATGCGTTCCTCACTGCGGGGATTCAGTGGTGTCGGTGGTGGGCGCGGGCCGCAGCGCCAGCGCCTCGGTGACGGCGTCGGCGACCTCGTCCGGGGTGCGCCCGCCGGTGGTGACGACGGCGGTGGCCACCTCGGTGTACAGCGGCCGGCGCTGCTCCATCAGCTCGCGCCAGCGCTTGCGCGGGTTGACGGCCAGCAGCGGGCGCGGGGCGTCCAGGCCGACGCGGCGCACGGCATCGGCCAGGTCGACGTCGAGGAAGACCACCGGCAGGCCCTTGAGCAGGGCCCGGGTGCCCTCGTCCATGACGGCGCCGCCGCCGAGGGCGAGCACGCCGGGGTGCTCGGCCACGGCGGCACGCACGGCCTGCCGCTCCAGTGCGCGGAAGTGCGGCTCGCCCTCGTCGATGAAGATCTCCGGGATGGGCTTGCCCGCGGTGGCCTCGATGTCGGCGTCGGTGTCCCGGTAGCCGGTGCCCAGCCGCTCGGCGAGCAGGGCGCCGATGGTGGACTTGCCCGCGCCGGGCGGGCCCACCAGGACGACGAGCGGCGGCGGGGTCACTTGATGGCCAGGTTGTCGAGGTATCCGCGGACGTTGCGGCGGGTCTCGCCGACGCTGTCGCCGCCGAACTTCTCGACCACCGCGTCGGCCAGGACGAGGGCGACCATGGCCTCGGCGACGATGCCGGCGGCCGGTACGGCGCAGACGTCGGAGCGCTGGTGGTGGGCCGCGGCCGGCTCGCCGGTGGTGACGTCCACGGTGCGCAGGGCGCGCGGGACGGTGGCGATGGGCTTCATGGCGGCGCGGACGCGCAGCAGCTCGCCCGTGGTCAGACCGCCCTCGGTGCCGCCGGAGCGGCCGGAGGCGCGGCGGATGCCGTCCTCGGTGGCGACGATCTCGTCGTGCGCCTTGGACCCGGGCACGCGGGCCAGCTCGAAGCCGTCGCCGACCTCGACGCCCTTGATCGCCTGAATACCCATCAGCGCGGCCGCGAGGCGCGCGTCCAGGCGACGGTCCCAGTGGACGTGCGAGCCCAGGCCGACGGGGACGCCGTAGGCGAGGACCTCGACGACGCCACCGAGGGTGTCGCCGTCCTTGTGGGCCTGGTCGATCTCGGCGACCATCGCCTTGCTCGCGTCCTGGTCGAGGCAGCGCACCGGGTCGGCATCCAGCCGCTCGACGTCGGCGGGGGTGGGGTACACGCCGTAGGGAGCCTTGGCGGAGGCGAGCTCGACGACGTGGGAGACGATCTCGATGCCGGCCGTCTCCTTCAGGAAGGAGCGGGCCACGGCGCCGAGCGCGACGCGGGCGGCGGTCTCCCGGGCGGAGGCGCGCTCCAGGATCGGGCGGGCATCCTGCAGGTCGTACTTCTGCATGCCTGCCAGGTCCGCATGCCCCGGACGCGGCCGCGTCAGCGGCGCATTACGTGCCAGGTCGGCGAGCTCGGCCGGGTCCACCGGATCGGCGGCCATGACCTTCTCCCACTTGGGCCACTCGGTGTTGCCCACCATGACCGCCACCGGGGAGCCCAGGGTCAGGCCGTGCCGGACGCCGCCGAGGAAGGTGACCTCGTCGCGCTCGAACTTCATGCGAGCACCGCGTCCATAGCCCAGTCGCCGCCGCGCCAGGTGGTCCGCCACCATCTCGGTGGTGATCGGCACGCCGGCGGGCAGACCCTCCAGCGTCGCAACCAGTGCGGGGCCGTGCGACTCCCCCGCGGTCAGCCAGCGCAACCTGCTCAACGGTGCTCCTCAGTAGCCATGGCCATGCGAAATGCTCGTTCCGATCCTCCCACGAGCCGCCGGTGGTCCCGGCACAGGTCCACGGTACGGACGGATCGGTACGGAATGCGGGCGTCCGCTGCAGGATCCGTCAGGTCCCCCGCGCCGCCAGCGCCGCCTCGCCGGCGGCGCGCATGGCGGCCAGGGGGGCCGGGGCGCGGCCGGTCATGAGCTCGACCTGCAGCACGGCCTGGTGCACCAGGAGGTCCAGGCCGCCCAGGACGGCGCCGCCGCGGGCGCTCCAGGCGGCGGCCAGCGGGGTGGGCCAGGGCTCGTACAGCACGTCGAAGAGCGTCCCGGGCCGCTCGGGCACGGCTACGGCCAGGGCGTCGGTGGCGCCGGCCGGCGTGGTGGAGACGACCAGCGGGGCGCCCAGGGCCTCGCCGGCGCGGGACCAGTCCGCCGTGCGGACGGGCACGCCGAGCCGCTCGCCCCAGTGCCGCATCTCGGCGGCGCGCTCGGGGCTGCGGACGTACGCGGTGACCTCGCCGGTGCAGATGCGGGCGAGGGCGGCGAGGGCGGAGGAGGCGGTGGCGCCGGCGCCGAGGACGGCGGCGGACTCCACCTTCTCCACGCCCCGCTCGCTCAGGGCCGCGATCAGGCCGGGGATGTCGGTGTTCTCGCCCAGGCGCCGGCCGTCGCCGGTGAGCACGAGGGTGTTGACGGCCTCGACGGCCTCGGCGGTGGGGCTGATCTCGTCGAGCAGGGGGATGACGGCCCGCTTGAGGGGCATGGTCAGCGACAGCCCGGCCCAGGTGTCGTCGAGCGTCTCGACGAAGCAGGGCAGGGCGGCCTCGTCCACCTCGAAGCGGTCGTACGTCCACTCCGCCAGGCCCAGCTCCGCGTAGGCGGCACGGTGCAGCACGGGCGAGAGCGAGTGCGCGATGGGCGAGCCGAGGACGGCGGCCCGGCGCCGGGCTGTCATCGGGCGGCCGCCTTCTTCTGCTTGCTCTCCTGCTCGTAGCGCTGCCGGTTCTTGTTGTGCTCCTCGTTGGTCACGGCGAACAGCGTCTCGTTCTCGTTGATCGACACGAAGTAGTACCAGGGGCCGGCCGCCGGGTTGAGGGCGGACTTCAGCGCCTCCAGGCCCGGGTTGTCGATGGGGCCGGGGGGCAGGCCCTTGATCTTGTAGGTGTTGTACGGGTCGTTGAACTTCCGCAGGTCGCTGACGGCGCCGGTGTCCAGCGTGCTGGTGTTCTTGGCGTAGTTGACCGTGGAGTCGAAGTCGAGCAGGCCGTAGGTCTCCTTGTTGTCCGGCTTGAGCCGGTTGTAGATGACGCGGGAGACCTTGTCGAAGTCGTGCTTGTAGCGGCCCTCGGCCTGGACGAGGCTGGCGACGGTGATCACCTGCAGCGGCGACTTCAGGCCGAGCTGCTGGGCCTTGCCGACGACGTCCTGCTTGTCGTAGTTCTCCTTGGCCCGGGCGACCATCTGGCGCAGGACGTCCTCGGGCTTGGTGCCCTTGCCCGCGCTGTACTGCGAGGGGAAGAGGAAGCCCTCCAGGGGGTCCTTGATGCTGGACTCGCCGCCCGCCCACTCGGGCAGGCCGAGGTTCTTCGCCTGGCTGCGGGCGACGTTCTTGGTGGTGCCCGCCGGGATCCCCAGCTTCTTGTCGATCGTCGCGTAGACCTCGCCGGCGCGCAGGCCCTCGGCGATGACGAGGAAGTTGGCGGAGTTCGTCATCATCGCGACGGCCGCCTTGCCGGACATCTCCTTGTGCAGGCTGTACGTGCCCGGCTGGATGGACGCCTTGGCCGCCGCCTCGGTGAAGGCGCCGACGCTCTTGACCACGCCGGCCTTCTCCAGAACCTGGCCCATCTGGGTCAGGGAGGCGCCCTTGGGGATCTCGACCTGGACCTGGCCGGTGCCCTCGCCGTCGTAGTCGGGCGCGGCGCCGTAGTGGGTCTGCCAGTAGTCGTAGGCGAGGTAGCCGCCACCGCCCACGCCACCGACGAGGACCACGGCGACCAGCAGGCAGGCGGTACCGCTGCGGCGCTTGTTCTTCTTCTCGCGCCCCTTGTCGCGTCCCTTGCCCTTGCCGCGGCGCTCGCGGCCGCGCTCCTCGGTGGCGGGCTCCGGTTCGTCGCCGGGCACCGGCTCGTCGGCGGGGTCGTCGAAGAGGGAGATCCGCTCCTCGCCGGGCTCGGTGTGCCAGGGCTCCTGCGCGGGCGGGACCGGTGCCGGGTGCGCCCCGGTGTCATGCGGGCCGTGCTGTTCCCCGGCGTACGGCTGCTGGGGCACATGGGCCTGCTGGGGGGCGTGCGGCTGCTGGGGGATGTGCTGCTGAGGCATGTGCTGCTGGGGGTAACCGCCGGGCTGGCCGGCCGAGTTCGCCTGGTCGTAATAGGCGCCCTGCTGACCGTCGTACGTGGTGGTGTTGGAGCCGTGGCTCGTGTAGGGGTCGCCGTGGCCGGCGGGGTAGGGACCCCCCGCGCCCTGCGAGGGGTCCCAGCCGCCGTACTGCTGCTGCGGACCGGGGTGGTGGGGCTGCGCCGGCTGCTGCCCGTACTGCTGCCCGTGGTACCCCTGGTCCCCGTACAGGGGATCCTCGGGGTGCCACGGTTGGGAGCCGGAACCCCGGCCGTACTCAGTCATCTGTCCCCTAGAGCCGCACAGCGGCAGCCGTTGGGCGCTCGGTGAGCGCGAGAGTCCGATGCCTGGTCCTGCCCGGAAGGCATTCGAACAGCTGCCATGTCGCGCGGAACGTTACCGTATTGCGATCAGATGACCACTTCGACGGTCTCCCCCGGCGGACGCCCGGAGACCTTCTCGGTCTCCAGGGCGTTCTGCAGGATCACCACGGCGGCCGCCTGGTCGACGACCGAGCGCCCCTTCTTCGAGCTGACGCCCGAGGCACGCAGCCCCTGGGTCGCGGTGACCGTCGTCATCCGCTCGTCGACCAGCCGGACGGGCACCGGCGCGATGCGCCGGGCCATCTCCTTGGCGAAGGTGCGGACCTTGGCCGCGGCCGGCCCCTCCCCCCCTTTGAGGGAGCGGGGCAGACCGACGACGACCTCGAGGGGCTCGTACTCCGCGACGATCGCCACCAGCCGCTTGTGGGCCTGCGGGATGTCGCGTCCGGGCACGGTCTCGACCGGGGTGGCGAGGATCCCGTCGGGGTCGCACGAGGCGACCCCGATCCGGGCGTCCCCGACGTCCACGGCGATGCGCCTGCCGCGTCGCACGGCCTCAGGCCGCTTCTGCGACGAGGCGCTCGACGGCGGCGACGGCCTCGTCGACGGCCTCGGGGTTCTGGCCGCCGCCCTGGGCGACGTCCGGCTTGCCGCCGCCACCGCCGCCGAGGGTCTTGGCCGCGGTGCGGACCAGGTCGCCGGCCTTCAGGCCGCGCTCGCGGGCGGCCTCGTTGGTGGCGATGACGGTCAGCGGGCGGCCGTTCGCCACGGTGAACAGGGCCACGACGGCCGGGCGGCCGCCGGTGATGCGCCCGCGCACGTCCAGCACCAGCTTGCGCAGGTCGTCGGCGCCGGTGCCGTCCGGCACCCTGCCGGCGACGAAGGCGATGCCGTGGAGGTCCTTGGCGCCCTCGGCCAGGCCGGCCGCGGCCTGCAGGACCTTCTCGGCGCGGAAGCGCTCGATCTCCTTCTCGGCCTCCTTGAGCTTGGCGAGCATGCCCGAGATCTTCTCCGGCAGCTCCTCCGGGCGGCCCTTGACCAGCTCGGTGAGCTGGGCGACGACCGTGTGCTCCTTGGCCAGGAAGTTGTAGGCGTCGGCACCGACGAGGGCCTCGACACGGCGGACGCCCGAGCCGATGGAGGACTCGCCCAGCAGCTTGACCAGACCCAGCTGGGAGGTGTTGTGCACGTGCGTGCCGCCGCACAGCTCCTTGGAGAAGTCGCCGATGGTCACCACGCGCACGCGCTCGCCGTACTTCTCGCCGAACTCGGCGATGGCGCCCTGCTTCTTGGCGTCCTCCAGGCTCATCACCTCGGCCTGGACGTCCAGCTCGCGGGAGAGGACCTCGTTGATGCGCTGCTCGACGTCGGTCAGCACGCTGCCGGGCACGGCGGTCGGCGAGCCGAAGTCGAAGCGGAAGCGGCCCGGGGAGTTCTCCGAACCGGCCTGGGCGGCCGTCGGGCCCAGGGCGTCGCGCAGCGCCTGGTGGGTGAGGTGGGTGGCGCTGTGGGCGCGGGCGATGGCGCGGCGGCGCCGGACGTCGATCGCGGCGTAGGCCGAGGCACCGACGGTGACCTCGCCGACCTGGACGACGCCCTTGTGGACGTGGACGCCCGGGACGGGCTTCTGGACGTCGCGGATCTCGATGACGGCGCCGTTGTCCAGCTTGATGCGGCCGGTGTCGGCGAGCTGACCGCCGCCCTCGGCGTAGAAGGGGGTGCGGTCGAGGACGACCTCGACCTCGTCGCCCTCGGAGGCGGCCGGCGAGGGCAGGCCGTCGACGAGCAGGCCGACGACGGTCGACTCGCCCTCGGTGAGGGTGTAGCCGGTGAAGTCGGTGGCACCGGCGGTGTCGGCCACCTCGCGGTAGGCGGACAGGTCGGCGTGGCCGGTCTTCTTGGCCTTGGCGTCGGCCTTGGCCCGCTCCCGCTGCTCCTTCATCAGGCGGCGGAAGCCGTCCTCGTCCACCTTCAGGCCCTGCTCGGCGGCCATCTCGAGGGTGAGGTCGATCGGGAAGCCCCAGGTGTCGTGGAGCAGGAACGCCTTGTCGCCGGCGAGGACCGTGCCGCCGGCGGCCTTGGTCTCGGTGACGGCGGTGTCGAGGATGTTGGTGCCGGCCTTGAGCGTCTTGAGGAAGGCGGCCTCCTCGGCGAGCGCGACGGTCTCGATGCGCGAGCGGTCGGTGATCAGCTCCGGGTACTGCTGGCCCATCGTGCGGATGACGACGTCGAGCAGCTCGGCGACGACCGGGCCGGTGGCGCCCAGCATGCGCATGTTGCGGATGGCGCGGCGCATGATGCGGCGCAGCACGTAGCCGCGGCCCTCGTTGCCGGGGGTGACGCCGTCGCCGATGAGCATCGTCGAGGTGCGCAGGTGGTCGGCGACCACGCGCAGGGAGACGTCGGTGTCCTTGGTGGCGCCGTAGCGGACGCCGGTCAGCTCGGTGGCCTTGTCGATCACGACGCGCAGGGTGTCGGTCTCGTACATGTTCTGCACGCCCTGCAGGATCATCGCCAGGCGCTCGAGGCCGAGGCCGGTGTCGATGTTCTGGGCGGGCAGGTCGCCGAGGATCGGGAAGTCCTCCTTGCCCTCGCCGGCGCCGCGCTCGTACTGCATGAAGACCAGGTTCCAGATCTCCACGTAGCGCTCGTCGTTGACGGCCGGGCCGCCCTCGATACCGAACTCCGGGCCCCGGTCGTAGTTGATCTCGGAGCACGGGCCGCAGGGGCCGGGCACGCCCATGGACCAGAAGTTCTCCTTCTTGCCCAGGCGCTGGATGCGCTGGGCGGGCACGCCGACGACGTCGCGCCAGATGCGCTCGGCCTCGTCGTCGTCCAGGTAGACGGTGATCCAGAGCTTCTCCGGCTCCAGGCCGTAGCCGCCGTCCGCCACGGGAGTCGTCAGCAGCTCCCAGGCGTACTTGATCGCGCCTTCCTTGAAGTAGTCGCCGAAGGAGAAGTTGCCGCACATCTGGAAGAACGTGCCGTGCCGGGTGGTCTTGCCGACCTCCTCGATGTCCGGCGTGCGCACGCACTTCTGCACGCTGGTGGCGCGGCTGAAGGAGGGCTTCACCTCGCCGAGGAAGTACGGCTTGAAGGGCACCATGCCCGCGTTGACCAGCAGCAGGGTCGGGTCGTCCGCGATGAGCGACGCCGACGGCACGACGGTGTGCCCGCGCTCCTCGAAGAAGCGCAGCCAGCGCCTGCGGATTTCAGCCGACTCCATCAGTGGTCCTCTTTCCGGGTGAGCGTGTGGTGGGGGTGGGGCGGTTCGAGCGCGACCAGGCGGCGCTGCTCGGGCAGTGCATGGGGCTCGGGGGGCGCGGCGTTCAGACCGAGCGCCTCCTTGAGCGCCTCTTCACGGTGCGCCATGCCGTCGCGCACGTCGAGTGCGAAGAGCTTGACCTTGCGGCCGGCGACGACCGCCCGGTCCGCCGCCTGCAGGGCCAGGCTCTCCGGAGTGAGCTTGGCCAGCTTGCGGTTGACCTTGGTGGTGGCCCACACACCGGCTGCTACACCGGTGGTGAACCAGAAGGCGCGGCGGAACATTTCTGGGTCAGCCCTTCCCACGGGTACGGCGGCCGCCGCGCCGGGCGGACGGGAGCGTCCGGCCGGCGAGAACGGTGCTCTGCTGCTGTGCCTCGGGCGCGGCCTTGCGGCCGATCGCGCGGCGCACGCCGTAGCTGAACGCGGCGACCTTGACCAGGGGCCCGCCGAAGGCGGTGGAGACGGTGGAGGACAGCGCGGAGGCGTTCGCGGTGACCTCCTGGACGTCCGCGGTGATCGAGTCGACGCGGGCGAGCTGGTGGTTCGCCGAGCGGACGGTCGCGGAGGCGTCGGCGAGCAGGGGCACGGCCTGCTCGGAGATGTCGGAGACCAGCCGGGTGGCGGCCTTGAGCGTCTGCGCGAGCCGCACCAGGGCCAGCGCGATGAACGACACGAGGATCGCCCAGAAGACGGCCACGAGGATCCCGGCCACCTCTCCACCGGACACGCTGCACCGCTCCCTAGCTGTTGCACGTCACTACTGGTCGTACCGACCTTATCGCGCCGGGCGCACCGGCCCGTACCGCATTACCGGGCCGTAGGCGCGTCCGGCTCCGTGAACGCGCAAGCCCGCCGGCTCGCCGCCGCAGGGGCGGGCGAAGTCGGCGGGCAGGGCGAAGAAGGAAGTCCCTACGTCCGCGTCAGCGGGCGTAGTACTCGACGACCAGCTGCTCGTCGCAGATGACCGGGATCTCCTTGCGGTTCGGCTCGCGGTCCAGGCGGAAGGCCAGCGCAGCCAGGTTGACCTGGAGGTAGCGCGGGGTCTCGCCGTCGGCGGCGAAGCCACCGGCGCGGGCCGTCTCGAAGAGGGCCTTGGCGCGGCTGCGCTCGCGGACCATCACGACGTCGTTCGGACGGACGCGGAAGGACGGCTTGTCGACCTTCTTGCCGTTGACCTCGAGGTGGCCGTGGACGACCATCTGGCGGGCCTGGTAGATGGTGCGGGCGATGCCCGAACGCAGGACCAGGGCGTCGAGACGACGCTCGAGCTCGACGACCAGCGCCTCGCCGGTCTTGCCCTCGGCCTTCTTGGCGCGGTCGTAGGCGCGCGCCATCTGCTTCTCGCTGATGTCGTACTGGGCGCGCAGACGCTGCTTCTCGAGCAGACGGACCTTGTAGTCCGAGTTCTGCTTGCGGCCACGGCCGTGCTCGCCCGGCGGGTAGGGGCGGGCCTCGAAGTACTTGACGGCCTTCGGGGTCAGCGCAATGCCGAGCGCACGAGACTTCTTGACCTTGGGACGCGACTGGTTAGGCACGTTCTCCAGACCTCCGTTGATAAGTTAGGTTAGGCTTACCTTACTCAAGGAGATCGCATGTCTCGTCCGGGGAACACCAGTCACATCACGGACAGCACGAAGGGATCCACAAAGGGATCCGACGCTCCAGAGGGCGTCAACGTGACGGAGGTCCGATCAGATCGTGGTCAGCCGCGTCCCAGCGGACTTGAGATCGCCCGGATGCCGTCAGCAGCCGAACGCACACGAACTCTCGTACAGAGTACATGCTCCGCGGCCCTGCTGATTCCAGGGGCCCCCGCGGCGGAGGCGCTGCACGTGCTGGAGCCGCGCTCCGTGGGCCGCAGCGGCGAGATCCTGCTGGGCAGTGGCCACCTCGGCGGGACCACCACCGCGGTGCTCGAACTCGTCGACGTCGCCCCGGTCGCCGTGCGCGACCGCATCCGCGGCCGGGCCCGCATCACCGGCCGGCTCACCTGCGCCGACGGCGTCCTGCGGCTGGAGCCGACCGCAGCGTACGTCGACGACCTGTGGGGCGCGCAATCCGTCGCCCCCGAGGACTTCGCCCGCGCCTCGGCCGACCCGCTGGCCGCGTACGAGGCGGAACTGCTGCAGCACCTGCACGTGGGCCACGACGACCAGGTACGGGCGCTGGCCGCGCTGCTGGACATGCCCGGGTGCGCCTCGGCGGTGCCGCTGGCCCTGGACCGCTTCGGCCTGCGGGTGCGCTTCACCTTCGCGGGCGGCAGCGGCCACGTGGACGCCCGCTTCGAGTTCCCCCACCCCGTGGGCGACATCCGCGCCCTGCGCACCGAGATGCACCGCCTCTTCGCCTCCGCCGGCCTGTAGCGGCGCCGGCGGCCGGGGCCGGGCTACTCCCCCTGCGGCTCGCCCCGCAGGCGGGAGCGGACCCGCTCCACCACGTCCGCGTAGCGCGCCTCCGCCCCGTACCGCGTCGGCTCGTAGTACCGCTTGCCGTGCACCGCGTCCGGCGCGTACTGCTGCGCCGCGATCCCGCCCGGCACGTCGTGCGGATAGACGTACCCCTGCCCGTGCCCCAGCTTCTGGGCGCCCTTGTAGTGGCTGTCCCGCAGGTGCGCGGGGACGGGGCCGGCCAGGCCCGCCCGTACGTCCGCCAGCGCCGCGTCGATCGCCAGGTACGCGGCGTTGGACTTCGGGGCCAGGGCCAGCGCCACCGCGACCTGGCTCAGGATGATCCGCGCCTCGGGGAAGCCGATCATCGCCACGGCCTGGGCCCCCGCGACGGCCGTCTGCAGCGCGGTGGGGTCGGCCAGCCCGATGTCCTCGCTGGCGGAGATCATCAGTCGGCGGGCGATGAACCGCGGGTCCTCCCCCGCCTCGATCATGCGCGCCAGATAGTGCAGCGTGGCGTCGACGTCCGAGCCGCGGATGGACTTGATCAGCGCGCTGGCCACGTCGTAGTGCTGGTCACCGGCCCGGTCGTACTTCACCGCCGCGCGGTCGACCGCGGCCTCCAGCGTCTCCAGGGTGATCACCGCCTCGCCCTGGGCGAGGGCCGAGCCGGCGCCCGCCTCCAGGGCGGTCAGCGCCCGGCGCGCGTCCCCGCCGGCGATGCGCAGCAGGTGGGCCTCGGTGTCCTCGGGGAGCGTGACCGCCCCGCCGAGCCCCCGCTCGTCGGTGAGGGCGCGGTGGATCAGGCCGCGCAGGTCGTCGTCGGTCAGGGCCTGCAGGGTCAGCAGCAGGGAGCGCGAGAGCAGCGGCGAGATGATCGAGAAGTAGGGGTTCTCCGTGGTGGCCGCGATGAGGGTGACCCAGCGGTTCTCCACGGCGGGCAGCAGGGAGTCCTGCTGGGCCTTGCTGAAGCGGTGGATCTCGTCGAGGAAGAGGACGGTCTCCTTGCCGTAGCCGCCCGAGGCGCGGCGGGCGCCGTCGATGACGGCCCGGACCTCCTTGACGCCCGCGGTGATCGCGGAGAGCTCCACGAAGCGCTTGTGGGTGGCCTGGCTGACGACGTAGGCCAGGGTCGTCTTGCCGGTGCCGGGCGGGCCCCAGAGGATCACCGAGGAGGGGCCGGCGGGGCCGCCGCTGCCCTCCCCGACAAGGCGGCGCAGCGGCGAGCCGGGCCGCAGGAGATGCCCCTGCCCGACGACCTCGTCGAGGGTGCGGGGACGCATGCGGACGGCCAGGGGGCTGGCCGCCGGGTCCTTCTCCTGGCGGTCCTCTGCGGCTGCGGTGAACAGGTCGGGCTCCACACCGAAACCCTAAGCCCTGCCTCTGACACCACCGCCCGATCGCGCCAGGTGCCCGGCGATCAGGCGGTGCCGCCCGTCCAGAACCACCACCACTTGGTGAGGATCAGCATGCCGATCACGCCGATCCACAGCACCGGCACGACCCAGTGGAACTCCAGCAGGCCGCGGCGCAGGCCCTCGGGCACCCGGATGAAGCGGTGCCGGATGTTCTGCAGCGTGACGTACCAGAACATGACGATGGTGGCGACCCAGGCCAGGCAGCACCACAGGCACAGCGAGCCGATGACGTACAGCGACTGGTACTGCAGCCACGTGACGAAGCCGACGCCGAAGAGGCAGCCGGCCTCCATGCCCAGCCAGTACCAGCGGCGGTAGCGGGCCCCGGCGAACAGCCCCATGCCCACCGCGATGATCACGGAGTAGGCGACCAGGCCGATCATCGGGTTCGGGAACCCGAACGCCTTGGCCTGGGCGCTCTCCATGATGTTTCCGCAGGAGACGATGGGGTTGAGGCTGCAGCCGGGGGTGAAGGTCGTACCGGCGACCTTGGCCTCGAGGATCTTGAGCTTGTCGATCGTGATGACCCACGAGGCCAGCAGCCCGGCGGCACCGGTGATCACCAGCAACCACGCGAACGCACGGCTGGCGCCCACCGCTCCGGTGGCGGGGACGTCCGGCCCCGCGTCGTCGGTGTCGGAGCGGTCGAGTGCCGAAGTGGTCATAGCGCTGTCGATCCCATCAGTAGGCCGTTGCCGCCCATTCTGCACCAGCAGCCTGTGAATCAGCCTTGGGCCGAAAGGACTTCACTCACAACGGTCTCGAGGGGCACGGCCTTCTGCTCGCCGCTCTCCAGATCCTTCAGCTGCACCACGCCCTCGGCCAGGTCCCGTTCGCCGGCGACGAGCGCGAAGCGGGCACCCGAGCGGTTGGCGGACTTCATGGCGTTCTTCAGGCCCTTGCCGCCGAAGGCGAAGTCGGTGGCGACGCCTGCCCGGCGCAGCTCGGTGACCGTGCCGAAGAGCACCCGGCGGGCCTCCTCGCCCAGCGGCACGGCGAAGACCTGGGTGGCCGCGGGCAGTTCGAGCTCGATGCCCTCGGCCTTGAGGGCCAGCACCGTGCGGTCGACGCCGAGCGCCCAGCCGACGGACGGCAGCGCGGGGCCGCCGATCATCTCGGAGAGGCCGTCGTAGCGGCCGCCGCCGCCGACCGCGGACTGCGAGCCGAGGCCGTCGTGGACGAACTCGAAGGTGGTGCGGGTGTAGTAGTCCAGGCCGCGGACCAGCTTGGGGTCGTCCTCGAAGGCGACACCGGCGGCGGTCAGCAGCTCGCGGACCTGCTCGTGGTACTCCTTGCACGCCTCGCACAGGTGGTCGCGCAGCATGGGGGCGCCGACGAGCTGCTTCTGGACGGCCTCGCGCTTGTCGTCGAGGACGCGCAGCGGGTTGATGTCGATGCGGCGGCGGGTGTCCTCGTCCAGGTCCAGGCCGCGCAGGAAGTCCTGCAGGGCGGCCCGGTAGGCGGGGCGGCACTCCTGGTCGCCGAGCGAGTTCAGCAGCAGGCGGAAGTTCTTCAGGCCGAGCGAGCGGTAGGCGTCGACGGCCAGGATGATCAGCTCGGCGTCGAGGGCGGGGTCCTCCGCGCCGATGGCCTCCGCGCCGACCTGGGAGAAGTGGCGGTAGCGGCCGGCCTGGGGGCGCTCGTAGCGGTAGTACGAGCCGGAGTACCAGAGCTTGACCGGCAGGTTGCCGGCCTTGTGGAGGTTGGCCTCCAGCGCGGCGCGCAGGACGGAGGCGGTGCCCTCGGGGCGCAGGGCGAGCTGGTCGCCGCCGCGGGTGGTGAGGGTGTACATCTCCTTGGTCACGATGTCGGTGGACTCGCCGACGCCGCGGGAGAACAGCTCGACCTGCTCGAAGCCCGGGGTCTCCACGTAGCCGTAGCCGGCCCGCTTGAGCGGCGCGGAGATCGCCTCGCGCACGGCGAGGTAGATCGCCGAGTCGGGGGGAAGGAGGTCGTAGGTGCCCTTGGGGGCCTTGAAGGTGCTCACGGAACTCTCGTCACATTCCTCGTCGCGGAGCCGGGGATCCGGCTCCGAAGCCGGCGGCCACCTCACGCAGGTAAGGGTTGGTGGCGCGCTCACGGCCGATGGTCGTCTGGGGGCCGTGGCCGGACAGCACCACGGTCGAGTCGTCCAGGGGCAGGCACACGCGTGCCAGCGACCGGAGCATCTCGCCGTGGTCACCGCCGGGCAGGTCGGTGCGTCCGATGGAGCCGGCGAACAGCAGGTCGCCGGAGAAGAACACCGAGGGGATCTCGGAGGTCTCCGGCAGCCTGAAGGTCACCGACCCCTTGGTATGGCCGGGCGCATGCGCGACGGTGAGCTCCATGCCGGCGAGCTGCAGCGTGCTGCCGTCGGACAGCTCCCTGAGGTCGTCGGGCTCCCCGATGGTCAGCTCGCCCATGAGCGGCTGCCCGATGGTGCGGCCCAGGGCCTTCTCCGGGTCGCTCATCATGTAGCGGTCGTCGGGGTGGATCCAGGCCGGGACGTCGTGGGCGCCGCACACCGGGACGACCGAGGCGACGTGGTCGAGGTGGCCGTGGGTGAGGACGACGGCGACGGGCTTGAGCCGATGCTTCTTCAGTGCTTCCTCGACGCCGGGGGCCGCCTGGTGGCCCGGGTCGATGATCACGCACTCCTCGCCGGCGGCCGGGGCGACCAGGTAGCAGTTGGTCCCCCAGGCTCCGGCGGGGAACCCGGCAATGAGCACGTTCGTCCTTAATGATCGGCAAGTCTGACAGGCGGTTGACCGGTCCGCGGCCCCCGTGCGCGGGGACCATCGGTCCGGATCGTCGTGGATGCAGCCTACCGGCGGCACTCCTGCCGCCGCGAACCCGTATACGGTACGGGCGATACTCGCGATTCGCGGCTCATGACATGCGACGAGACGGCACGAGGAGAGGACCCGGTGGTCACTAACGAGCAGCGGCGGCGCCAGCTCGCCCGGGAGAAGTTCGAGCGGCAGCAGCAGCGCCGCGAGGCGGCACGGCGCAAGGCCCGCCTGCGGAACGCGGTGATCGCCGGCGGGCTCGCCGCGGTGCTGGCCGCGGGAGCGGGGGCGTACGCGGCCGGGGCGTTCTCCGGCGACGGCAAGAAGAACACGGCCGCCGACGCCTCCCCCGACGCCCTGCCGTCCGCGAAGAAGGGCCCGGACCCGTGCGCCAAGCCCGCTCCGGGTTCGCCGTCGGCGAAGACGTGGAAGTCGGAGCCGGAGATGACGGTCGACAAGTCCGCGTCGTACGCGATGGAGCTGAAGACGACCTGCGGCACGATCGACCTCAAGCTGGACGCGGCGAACGCCCCCCATACGGTCAACTCCTTCGACTTCCTGGCGAAGGAGGGCTTCTTCGACCACTCGAAGTGCCACCGCCTGACCACCGCCGGCATCTACGTGCTGCAGTGCGGTGACCCGAAGGGCACCGGCATGGGCGGCCCGGGCTACACCATCGAGGACGAGAACCTCAAGGACTCCAGGCTCAAGGGCAACGTCTATCCCGCGGGCACCGTCGCGATGGCGAACACCGGCCAGCCGCACACCGGTGGCAGCCAGTTCTTCCTCGTGTACCAGGACAGCCAGCTGCCGCCGCAGTACACGCCGTTCGGCACGATCGGCCCCGAGGGCATGAAGACGCTGAAGAAGATCGCCGACGCGGGCGAGAACTCGGGCGCCGGGGACGGCGCGCCGAACGCCACCGTCGTGATCGACAAGGCGACGGTGACCAGAAGCTGACGCCCGGACGGCGAAATTTCGGTCGCGCGGGATACGGACAGCCGGGCCGCCGTTCGCCTATGTTGGCGTTGTGTAGGGTGCCTGCTCCGACGGCCTTTGCGCACCCGGATGATCAAGCCGTCGGACCGGCCAGGGCGCGGCTCTGCCCGGAACAACTGTGGACGATGCGCGCGGGCCGCACACGGCCCCGGCATCATGTGGAGGAGGCGCTGTGAGCAGCGACCCGTGGGGCCGCGTCGACGAGACGGGGACCGTGTACGTGCGTACTGCCGACGGTGAGCAGGTCGTCGGCTCGTGGCAGGCGGGGTCTCCCGAGGAGGCGTTGGCCTACTTCGAGCGCAAGTACGAGGGCCTGGTCGTCGAGATCGGCCTCCTCGAGCGCCGGATCAGGACCACCGATCTGTCGTCCAAGGACGCGATGACCGCCATCGATCATCTGCGCACCCAGGTCGACGAGCACCACGCGGTGGGCGACCTCGACGCGCTGCGGGAGCGGCTGGACAAGCTGGTCGCCGCCGTCGAGTCGCGCCGCGAGGAGCGCAAGGCGGCCAAGGCCAAGGCGACCGAGGAGGCCCGTACGGCCAAGGAGGCGCTGGTCGCCGAGGCCGAGGAGCTGGCGGCGAGCGAGCAGTGGCGGTCGGCCGGCGAGCGGCTGCGCTCCCTGGTCGACACCTGGAAGGGCCTGCCGCGGCTGGACCGCAAGACCGACGACGAGCTGTGGCACCGCTTCTCGCACGCCCGCTCGGCGTTCTCCAAGCGCCGCAAGGCCCACTTCGCCTCGCTGGACGCGCAGCGCGAGGACGCCCGCAAGATCAAGGAGAAGCTGGTCGCCGAGGCCGAGGCGCTCTCGGGCTCGACGGACTGGGGTCCGACGGCCGCGCGCTACCGCGAGCTGATGGCGGACTGGAAGACCGCCGGGCGGGCGCAGCGGGAGTCCGAGGACGAGCTGTGGGCCCGGTTCCGGGGCGCGCAGGACGTCTTCTTCCAGGCCCGCAGCAAGGTCTTCGCCGAGCGGGACGCCGAGCAGCAGGGCAACCTGTCGCTGAAGGAGGAGCTGGTCGTCGAGGCCGAGAAGCTGCTCCCGGTGACGGACCTGAAGGCGGCGCGGGCGGCATTCCGGTCGATCAACGAGCGCTGGGAGGCCATCGGCCACGTGCCGCGGGACGCCCGGCCGCGGATCGAGGGTCGGATGCACGCGGTGGAGCGCGCGATCCAGGAGGCCGAGGAGGCCGAGTGGCGGCGCACCAACCCCGAGGCGCGGGCGCGTGCGGCGGGGCTGACGGGCCAGCTGCAGGCGGCCGTCGACAAGCTGCAGGAGCAGGTCGACAAGGCGCGTGCGGCGGGCAACGAGGCCAAGGCCAACAAGCTCGCGCAGGAGCTGGAGGGCCGCAAGGCGCTGCTGGACCAGGCCCTGAAGGGTCTTGAGGAGTTCGGCGGCTGACCGAGCCCGCACGAGCCCACATGAGTAAGGGGCTCCGGCTAGTGCCGGAGCCCCTTACTCATGCCCACCTGGTGCCCGCCGTTACGGCCTGCGCGCCGACGTCACGCGGTAGACGTCGTAGACGCCCTCCACGCCGCGGACGGCCTTGAGCACGTGCCCGAGGTGCTTGGGGTCGCCCATCTCGAAGGTGAAGCGCGAGGTGGCCACCCGGTCGCGGGAGGTCTGCACGGCCGCCGAGAGGATGTTGACGTGCTGGTCGGACAGCACCCGGGTGACGTCCGACAGCAGCCGGGAGCGGTCGAGGGCCTCGACCTGGATGGCGACCAGGAACACGGACGACTGGGTGGGCGCCCACTCCACGTCGAGGATCCGCTCCGGCTGCTGCGAGAGCGAGTCGACGTTGACGCAGTCCGCGCGGTGCACCGAGATGCCGTTGCCGCGGGTGACGAAGCCGATGATCGGGTCCCCGGGCACCGGGGTGCAGCAGCGGGCCAGCTTGACCCACACGTCGTCGACGCCCTTGACCACCACGCCCGGGTCGGCGCTGGTGCGCCGCTTGGAGCGGCCGCGGATGGGGGCGGTCTCCTCGATGTCCTCGGTGGCCGCGTCCTCGCCGCCGAGCGCCTGGACGAGTTTTTGCACCACGCCCTGTGCCGCGACGTGGCCCTCGCCGATCGCTGCGTACAGGGAGGAGATGTCGGGGTAGCGCATCTCGTGCGCGAGGGTGACCAGGGAGTCGCCGGTGAGGATGCGCTGGATCGGCAGGTTCTGCTTGCGCATGGCCCGGGCGATGGCGTCCTTGCCCTGCTCGATCGCCTCGTCGCGGCGTTCCTTGGAGAACCAGGCACGGATCTTGTTGCGGGCCCGCGGGGACTTCACGAAGCCCAACCAGTCGCGGGAGGGCCCCGCTCCGGGGGCCTTGGAGGTGAAGACCTCCACCAGGTCGCCGTTGTCGAGGGTCGACTCCAGCGGGACGAGGCGGCCGTTGACCCGCGCGCCTATGGTGCGGTGGCCGACCTCGGTGTGCACGGCGTAGGCGAAGTCGACGGGCGTGGCACCCGCCGGGAGCGCTATGACGTCACCCTTGGGCGTGAAGACGAAGACCTCGTTGCGCGAGAGGTCGAAGCGCAGCGACTCCAGGAACTCGCCCGGGTCCTCGGTCTCCTTCTGCCAGTCCAGCAGCTGCCGCAGCCACGCCATGTCGTTGATGGCGTCCTTGTCCTTGCCGGACGTGCGCGGCACATCGGTACGGATCTTGGAGGCGCCGGCGACGGCCTCCTGCTTGTACTTCCAGTGCGCGGCAATGCCGTACTCGGCCCGGCGGTGCATGTCGAAGGTGCGGATCTGCAGCTCGACGGGCTTGCCGGAAGGTCCTATGACCGTCGTGTGCAACGACTGGTACATGTTGAACTTGGGCATCGCGATGTAGTCCTTGAACCGCCCGGGCACCGGGTTCCACCGGGCATGGACGGTGCCCAGCGCCGCGTAGCAGTCGCGGACGGTGTCGACGAGGACGCGGATGCCCACCAGGTCGTAGATCTCGGCGAAGTCGCGGCCCCGCACGATCATCTTCTGGTAGACGCTGTAGTAGTGCTTCGGCCGGCCGGTGACGGTGGCCTTGATGCGGGCGGCGCGCAGGTCGGCCTGGACCTCGTCGATGACGGTGGCCAGGTACTCGTCGCGCTTGGGGGCCCGCTCGGCGACCAGGCGCACGATCTCGTCGTACATCTTGGGGTAGAGGATCGCGAAGGCGAGGTCCTCCAGTTCCCACTTGATGGTGTTCATGCCCAGCCGGTGCGCCAGCGGGGCGTAGATCTCCAGCGTCTCGCGGGCCTTCTTCTCCTGCTTCTCCCGCTTGAGGTAGCGCATGGTGCGCATGTTGTGCAGGCGGTCGGCGAGCTTGATGACCAGGACGCGCGGGTCCTTGGCCATGGCGACGACCATCTTGCGCACGGTCTCGGCCTGGGCGGCCTCGCCGAACTGCACCCGGTCCAGCTTGGTGACGCCGTCGACGAGCAGGGCGACCTGGTCGCCGAAGTCGCGGCGCAGGTCCTCCAGGCCGTACTCGGTGTCCTCGACGGTGTCGTGCAGGAGGCCGGCCATCAAGGTGGCCGGGTCCATGCCGAGCTCGGCGAGGATCGTGGTGACGGCCAGCGGGTGGGTGATGTACGGGTCGCCGCTCTTGCGCTTCTGGCCGCGGTGCCAGCGCTCGGCGACCTGGTAGGCGCGCTCGATCTGGCGCAGGGTGCCGGCGTCCGCCTTGGGGTCGTTGCCGCGCACGATGCGCAGCAGCGGCTCGAGGACGGGGTTGTACGGGCTCTGCCGCTGGACGCCCAGGCGGGCGAGGCGGGCGCGCACCCGGCTGGAGGAGCCGGTGCGGGGCGCGGGGCCGGGCGTGGCCGAGGGCCGGGCCGGTGCGCCGGCGGGCGGCTGCGGCGCGGTCCGGTACTGCGGGGTGCCCGCGCTCGTGTGCTCGCCCCGGGCGGCCGTGCCGCCTGCGGCGGCGTCCGGGCGGGCCGGGGGCGTGCCGCCGGACGCCGCGGCGTCGGGGCTCGGCTTGTCCGGCTGGGCGGCGGTGAGCGGCTGGACCTCGTCTGGCAAGAGCACTCCCTCAAGCGTTCCGGCCCCCCGATCAGGTCCGGACTGCCATGGTATCGATCCCGGCCACCACGGCGCTCCGCGCCGGGCTGCGGCCGGGTTCCTGCAAGGGGTCTGCAGGAGCCCGCAAGGGGTCTGCCCGGGAAAACACCGGGCGGGCACCGGTTGTTTCCCGGTGCCCGCCTGGGGTGTCCGCCTGGGGTGTTTCCGGGGGGCCGTTCCAGCCCGCCCGTGCGGGGCTAGACCGTGATCAGCGCGTGCAGCGGGGCCCCGGCCAGGGACCGCTCCAGCCGCTGCCGGCCGGCCAGGAAGCCGAGCTCCATCAGCACGGCGACGCCCGCCACCTCGGCGCCGGCGCGGCGGATCAGCTCCAGCGAGGCCTCGGCGGTGCCGCCGGTGGCCAGCACGTCGTCGATGACCAGCACGCGGTCGCCGGCGGCCAGCGCGTCGGCCTGTATCTCGATCTCGGCGCTGCCGTACTCCAGGTCGTAGGCCTGGGACAGCGTCTCGCCCGGCAGCTTGCCCGCCTTGCGGACGGGCACGAAGCCGCGGCCGGCGCGGACGGCCACGGGGGCGCCGAGGATGAAGCCGCGGGCCTCCAGGCCCATGACCTTGTCCACCGCGTAGTGCTCGCACAGCTCCGCGAACGCGTCGGTGAGCGCGGCGAAGGCCGGGGCGTCGGAGAGCAGCGGGGCGATGTCCTTGAAGACCACGCCCGGCTTCGGGTAGTCGGGTACGTCGCGGATGTGGCCGAGCAGCAGCTCCCGCAGGCCCTGCTCGGCGCGGGCGGCGCTCATCGGCGCTTGCCCGACGGACGGCCGCGGCCGCCGCGGCCCCGGCCGGCGGAGTCCTGGCGCTGGCCGACGAGGCCGGCGACGTCCTGCGGCTCCTCGTCGTCGCCGCCCTCGGCGCTCCCCGTACCGGCCTCGGCCTTGGCGGCGTCGGCGGCACGGCGGGCGCGCACGCGCTTGGTGAGCGCCTTCATCTGCGGGTCGCGTTCCTTGAGGTCGGCGACCAGCGGGGTGGCGATGAAGATCGAGGAGTAGGCGCCGGCCGCGAGGCCGACGAAGAGGGCGAGGGAGATGTCGTTGAGCATGCCCGCGCCGAGGAAGCCGCCGCCGATGAACAGCAGGCCGGCGACCGGCAGCAGCGCCACCACGGTGGTGTTGATGGAGCGCACCAGGGTGCCGTTGAGGCTGCGGTTGGCGATCTCGCTGTAGGTGAAGCGGGTCTGCTTGGTGATGTCCTTCGCGCTCTCCTTCAGACCGTCGAAGACGACGACGGTGTCGTAGAGCGAGTAACCGAGGATCGTCAGCAGACCGATCACGGTGCCCGGGGTGACCTCGAAGCCGACGAGCGCGTAGATGCCGACGGTGATGGTGAGGTCGTGGATCAGGGCGACCAGGGCGGCGAGCGCCATGCGCCACTCGAAGGCGATGGCGAGGTAGACGACCACCAGGATCATGAAGATCCCCAGGCCCCACCAGGCCTTGTTGGCGATCTGCTCACCCCAGCTGGGGCCGACGATGTCGGTGTTGACCTTGTTGGTGGAGATGCCCAGCTTCTTGGCCAGGGCGTCCTGGGTCTTGCGCGACTGGTCGGTGCTGAGCTCGCTGACCTGGACGCGCAGGGTGCCGTCGCCGAGCTTCTGGACCACCGCGGTGTGGCCGGAGGCCTCCTCCGCCGTGTGCCGGGCCTGGACCTCGCTGACCGAGGTCTTGGGCGTGGTGAAGACCGCGCCGCCGGAGAACTCGATGCCCATGTTCAGGCCGCGCACCGCCAGGCCGACGACGGCCGTGATGGTGATGAGGATCGAGATGCCGTACCAGATCTTCCGCTTGCCGACGAAGTCGTAGCCGACCTCGCCGCGGTACAGCCGGGCGCCGAGAGTGCCGAGTCGCGACATCTCACGCCTCCTTCGGGTCGACGGTGGCGGAGGGGCGGCGGCGGGAGGCCCGCAGCGGCGGCTTGGCGCCGAGCCGCTTGGGGTCGAGACCGGACCAGGGGTGGCCGCTGGCGAAGAACTTGCGGCGGGCGAGGAGCGTCATGAGCGGCTTGGTGAAGAGGAAGACCACGACGACGTCGAGCAGCGTGGTCAGGCCGAGGGTGAACGCGAAGCCCTGCACCTTGCCGACGGTGACGATGAAGAGCACCGCGGCGGCGAGGAAGGAGACGAAGTCGGAGACCAGGATCGTGCGGCGGGCGCGCGGCCAGCCCCGCTCCACCGCGGGGCGCAGGGTGCGGCCTTCGCGGATCTCGTCCCGGATGCGTTCGAAGTAGACGATGAAGGAGTCGGCGGTGATGCCGATGGCGACGATGGCACCGCAGACGGCCGGCAGGTTCAGCGCGAAGCCGATGGCCGAGCCCAGCAGGACCATGATCGTGTAGGTGAGCACCGCGGAGCACGCGAGGCTCGCCAGGGCCACGATGGCCAGGCCGCGGTAGTACGCCACCAGGTAGACGATGACCAGGGCGAGGCCGATCGCACCGGCGATCAGACCCGCGCGCAGCTGCTCGCCGCCGAGCGCCGGGGAGACCGTGGTCTCGGTGACGACGTCGAAGGACAGCGGCAGGGCACCGTAGGACAGGACGTTGGCCAGGTCCTGGGCGCTCTGCTGGGTGAAGCCGCCGGAGATCTCGGCCTGGCCGCCACCGATGGAGGTGCTGACGGACGGGTCGGAGACGACCTCGCCGTCCAGGACGATCGCGAACTGGTTCTGCGGCGCCGGCTTGGCGGCCAGCTGGCCGGTGACCTGCGCGAACTTCTTGGCACCGGTGGAGTTGAACTTCAGCTGGACGATCCAGCCCTTGCCGCTCTGGCTGTCGAAGACGGCGCTGGCGCTGTCGACGGTGACGCCCTCCACGGCCACCGGGCCGAGGATCTCCTTGACGGTGCCGTCCTTGCGGCAGGCGACGATCGGGTCGGTGGGCTTGGCACCGGAAGCAGCCTCGTTCGCCAGGGCGCGGCTCTCCTTGGTGGAGCAGTCCAGGGCGTCGAGCTTCTTCTGCAGGGTGGCCATGTCACCCGTGGCCGGGGCGGGCGTGGGCGCCGGGGTCTGCTTGGCGTCCTTCGGGGCGTCGCCGGCCTTCTTGCCGTCGTCGGTCTTCTTGCCGTCCGTGGCGGTGGCGGTGACCTTGGGCGACGGGGTGCCGTCGGCCTTGAGGGCGTCGGTCACGGGGCGGCCCTGCGGGCTCGCCGGGGCGGAGGGCTTGCCGGACGACTTGGTCTTGTCGTCGGACGCGGCGTCGCCGCCGGCCTGGTCGGCCGCCTTGTCGCCGGTCTTGTCGGCCGCCTTGTCCTTGGCCTTGCCGTTGCCGGAGGCGCTGGGGCTGGGCGCGGGCGTGGGCGGCACCTTGATGCCGGGGGCCGTGGTCACCACGGGCCGGAAGCCGAGCTGGGCGGTGGTGCCGACCTGCTGACGGGCCTGCTTCGCGTTCGTCCCTCGCGGGATGTTCACGATGATGTGCTTGCTGCCCTGCCGCTGCACCTCGGACTCCGAGACGCCGAGACCGTTGACACGCCGCTCGATGATGCCGACGGCGGTGTTCAGGTTGGTCTCGTTGATCGCGTTGGGCTTGCCCGGCTGGTTCTTGGCCTCCAGCGTGAAGCTGGTGCCACCCGCCAGGTCGATGCCCAGGCGAGGCGTGGTGTGCCCGGAGGCGAACATCCCCCCGGTGAGCGCCACCATGACGATCAGGATGAAGGCCAGGACTCTGCCCGGCCTGCCCTGGCCGCCCGGGGACCTACGGCCCTTCTTCGGTGCTGCCACCTTGTCGTTTCTCCCTGTCCAACCGCCCGGCGTCGGGTTTCGCCGGGCGGCCACGAAATGTTGTGGGGACCTGCCCCCCGCCGGAGCCTAGACCGTAACGGAACCGCGGCGCACCGTCGGGGAGGTGCTCCGCGGTTCCGGAAAGGGGTTACTTGGCGTCGCCGTCGCCCTTGGTGTCCTTCTTCTCCGCCTCGGTGGCGTCGCCGGGCTTCTCGGCGGCCTTGTCCTCGGCCTTCTCCTCGGCGCCCTTGTGCAGGTCGATCTTCCCCTCGACCCGGGGCTCACCGGTCTCGACGGCCTCGGTCAGCGAGGAGGCGTCGTCGGGCACCACCGGGGTGTCCTCCGGCTCCAGGCCGTGGACGATGCGGTTGTACTCGGCGTCCTCGAGGACGGCGCCGATGGCGTTCTTCGCGTAGATGGCGTGGACGCCCGGGGCGACCTCGAGGAGGACCGTGTCCTCGTGGAGCTCCTTGACGGTGGCGTACATCCCGCCGATCGTCCGGACACCGGTGCCGGGCTGCATCTGGTTGCGCATCTGCTGGGCCTGGCGCTGCTTGTTCTTGGCCGACCGCGTCATCAGGAACATGGCCCCGATGAGCACGATGAACGGCAGGAGACTCACGATATTCACGGGACGGGGTTTCCTTCACACGACCGCTTTGGGGGTGCGGCCTGGTCTACGGGGGTGGTAATGCCGTTCCTATTCGGACGGCATCGGCGGAGTCTAAGCGAGTCCGCACGAATGGAACAACGCCCAGCATGGCACCCCGGTTCCTGACCGGACCAGCCCCCGCGCCGTCACTGCCCGAAGAGGCCCTGCTGCCCCGCACCGCCCCCGCCGGGGCCGGCCTGCTGCGGCGGCGTCATTCCCATGTGCTCCCAGGCCGCCGGTGTGGCGATGCGGCCACGGGGCGTACGGGCCAGCAGCCCCTCCCGCACCAGGAACGGCTCGGCGACCTCCTCCACCGTCTCGCGCTCCTCCCCCACGGCCACGGCCAGGGTGGACAGGCCCACCGGACCGCCGCCGAACAGCTTGAGCAGCGCCGTCAGCACGGCACGGTCCAGCCGGTCCAGGCCGCGGGCGTCGACCTCGTACACCTCCAGCGCCTGGGCGGCCGTCCGCTGCGTGATCACACCGTCGCCCTTGACCTGGGCGTAGTCGCGCACCCGGCGCAGCAGCCGGTTGGCGATGCGGGGCGTGCCGCGGGAGCGGCCGGCGATCTCGGCGGCGCCCTCACCCTCTATCTCCACGTCCAGCAGACGGGCCGAACGGTGCACGACGCGCTCCAGCTCGGCGGGGGCGTAGAACTCCATGTGCCCGGTGAACCCGAAACGGTCCCGCAGCGGCGGCGGCAGCAGCCCGGCCCGCGTGGTGGCACCCACCAGGGTGAAGGGTGGCAGCTCCAGGGGGATGGCCGTGGCGCCCGGACCCTTGCCCACGATGACGTCGACGCGGAAGTCCTCCATGGCCATGTACAGCATCTCCTCGGCGGGCCGGGACATGCGGTGGATCTCGTCCAGGAAGAGGACCTCGCCCTCGGTGAGCGAGGACAGGATCGCGGCCAGATCCCCGGCGTGCTGGATGGCGGGGCCGGACGTGATGCGGATGGGCGCGCCCATCTCGGCCGCGATGATCATGGAGAGGGTGGTCTTGCCCAGGCCCGGGGCGCCGGAGAGCAGGACGTGGTCGGCGGTCGCCCCGCGCGCGCGGGCGGCCTTGAGGACCAGGTCGAGCTGCTCGCGCACGCGCTCCTGCCCGACGAACTCCCCCAGGTCCTTCGGCCGCAGCGCGGCCTCGACGGCCCGGTCCTCCCCGTCGGCGACGGTGCCGACGAGACGATCGTCGTCCCAGTTCACGAGGTTCCTCACGGTTGCTTGGTCATGGGTGCGGGTGCGCCTGCGGCGGGGCGGGGAGAACCCGCCCGTCAGCGCGCCCGGTTCAGCGTCTGCAACGCCGCCCGCAACAGCTGTCCCACCTGCGGCGTGCCCTCCGCCGCCTCCGCCTGCGGCGCCACGGCGTCCACCGCCTCGTCCGCCTCGCGCGCCGCATAGCCCAGGCCCACGAGCGCCGCGTGGAGCTGCTCCCGCCAACTGCTCGCGGCGGCCGCAGGAGCGGCGGACGGCGCCGTCCCCACCGGCGCCCCCAGCCGGTCCTTCAGCTCCAGCAGCAGCTTCTGCGCACCCTTCTTCCCGATGCCCGGCACAGCGGTCAGTGCCTTCTCGTCCCCACCCGCCACGGCCCGCCGCAGTGCGTCGGGGCTGTGCACGGCCAGCATGGCCTGCGCGAGCCGCGGCCCGACCCCGCTCGCGGTCTGCAGCAGCTCGAACGTCTGGCGTTCGTCGTCGTCGGCGAAGCCGTACAGCGTCAGCGAGTCCTCGCGGACGACGAGGGACGTGGCGAGCCGGGCCGGTTCGCCGAGTCGGAGCTGTGCGAGCGTGCCGGGGGTGCACTGGACGGCCATGCCGACGCCGCCGACCTCGACGACGGCGGTGTCGGGGGCGAGGGCCGCGACCGGCCCGGAGACGAAGGCGATCATCGGGTGCCCTTCGGGAGTCGTACGGGGGCGCCGGCGCGGCGCTGGGCGGCGGCGAGCTGCTGGAGGCGGCCGGCCGCGGGGGCCCGCCAGATGTGGCAGATGGCCAGGGCCAGGGCGTCGGCGGCGTCGGCGGGCTTCGGGGGCGCATCGAGCCGCAGCAGGCGGGTGACCATGGAGCCGACCTGGGCCTTGTCGGCCCGACCGGAGCCGGTGACGGCGGCCTTGACCTCGCTGGGGGTGTGCAGGGCGACGGGCAGTCCGCGCCGGGCGGCGCACAGCATGGCGACCGCGCTGGCCTGGGCGGTGCCCATGACCGTACGGACGTTGTGCTGGCTGAAGACCCGCTCCACGGCGACGTATTCGGGCCGGTGGGTGTCGAGCCATTCCTCGATGCCGCGCTCGATGAGGACGAGGCGCTCGGCGGTGTCCGCGTCGGCGTCCGTGCGCACGACGCCGACGCCGAGCATGCGCAGCGGCCGGCCGGCCGTGCCCTCGACGACGCCGATGCCGCATCGTGTCAGGCCCGGGTCCACGCCCAGCACCCTCATCGTGCCCCTCCCTCCGGTCGGCCGTTCACCTGCGGAAAGCAGGCTATCGGCCGGCACTGACAAAGCGACGGGCCGACGGGGGTGTCCCGTCGGCCCGTCGCAGCCGGCCTGTCGGCCGGATCAGGCGTCGACCTTCGCCATGACCTCGTCGGAGACGTCGAAGTTGGCGAAGACGTTCTGGACGTCGTCGCTGTCCTCGAGCGCGTCGATCAGCTTGAAGATCTTGCGCGCGGCGTCCTCGTCGAGCTCCACCTGCATGGTGGGGACGAAGTTGGCCTCGGCGGAGTCGTAGTCGATGCCGGCCTCCTGCAGCGCGGTGCGCACCGCGACGAGGTCGGTGGCCTCGCTGAGGATCTCGAAGTTCTCGCCGAGGTCGTTGACCTCCTCGGCACCGGCGTCGAGGACCGCGCCGAGGACGTCGTCCTCGGTGAGCTCGCCCTTGGGGACGATGATGACGCCCTTGCGGTTGAACAGGTAGGAGACCGAGCCCGGGTCGGCCATGGAACCGCCGTTGCGGGTCATGGCGACGCGCACGTCGGAGGCGGCACGGTTGCGGTTGTCGGTGAGGCACTCGATGAGCACCGCGACGCCGTTGGGGCCGTAGCCCTCGTACATGATCGTCTCGTAGTCGGCGCCGCCGGCCTCGAGACCGCCACCGCGCTTGATCGCGGAGTCGATGTTCTTGTTCGGGACCGACTGCTTCTTCGCCTTCTGGACGGCGTCGTAGAGCGTCGGGTTGCCGTCGAGGTCGACGCCGCCCATGCGGGCCGCGACCTCGATGTTCTTGATCAGCTTCGCGAAGAGCTTGCCGCGCTTGGCATCGATCACGGCCTTCTTGTGCTTCGTCGTAGCCCATTTAGAGTGGCCGGACATCCGCCTGTCTCCTTCTTCGCGTAACCGATTGCGTAACGAATGACAGAGATCCTACCGGGATCTCAGGACTGGGCCGCGCGCACCATCTCGACGAAGAGCCCGTGCACCCGGTGGTCGCCGGTGAGTTCCGGGTGGAAGGAGGTGGCCAGCACGTTCCCCTGCCGGACGGCGACGGTGTGGCCGTCGTAGGTGGCGAGGACCTCGGTGCGGGCGCCGGTGGACTCGACCCAGGGGGCGCGGATGAAGACGCCCTCCACGGGGCCGCCCTCGATGCCGTCCATCTCGATGGACGCCTCGAAGGACTCGTTCTGGCGGCCGAAGGCGTTGCGGCGCACGATCATGTCGATGCCGCCGAGGGTCTCCTGGTCCTCGCGGCCGTCCAGGATCTTGTCGGCCAGCATGATCATGCCGGCGCAGGTGCCGTAGACGGGCATGCCGGCCTGCACCCGCTCGCGCAGCGGCTGGAGCATGCCGAAGATGACGGCGAGCTTGGACATCGTGGTGGACTCGCCACCGGGGATCACCAGGCCGTCGACCTCGGCGAGTTCCTCGGGACGGCGCACCGGCCGGGCCACCGCGTCGGCGGCGGCGAGGGCGACCAGGTGCTCGCGGACGTCGCCCTGCAGGGCGAGGACACCGATGGTGGGGGTGGACACGGTGGGGCTACCTCTCACATGGGACGGCTTCACGCCGGTGGTACGGACCGTGGGCGGCCCGCGACGTGCCGCGGACCGCCCACCGGAGGAAGAGCTGTGTCACCAGCCGCGCTTGGCGTACCGCTCGGCCTCGGGAAGGGTGTCGCAGTTGATGCCGACCATGGCCTCGCCCAGGTTGCGGGAGGCGTCCGCGATGACCTTCGGGTCGTCGTAGAAGGTGGTGGCCTTCACGATGGCGGCGGCGCGCTTGGCCGGGTCGCCGGACTTGAAGATGCCGGAGCCGACGAAGACGCCCTCGGCACCGAGCTGGCGCATCAGCGCCGCGTCGGCCGGGGTGGCCACGCCGCCCGCGGAGAACAGCACGACCGGCAGCTTGCCGAGCTCGGCGACCTCCTTGACGAGCTCGTAGGGGGCGCGCAGCTCCTTGGCGGCCGCGTACAGCTCGTGGTTGTCGAAGCCGCGCAGCTTGGCGATCTCGTTCTTGATCTGGCGCAGGTGGCGGACGGCCTCGACGACGTTGCCGGTGCCGGCCTCGCCCTTGGAACGGATCATGGCCGCGCCCTCGGCGATGCGGCGCAGGGCCTCTCCCAGGTTGGTGGCACCGCAGACGAAGGGGGTGGTGAACGCCCACTTGTCGGAGTGGTTGACCTCGTCCGCCGGGGTGAGGACCTCGGACTCGTCGATGTAGTCGACGCCGAGGGACTGCAGGACCTGGGCCTCGACGAAGTGGCCGATGCGGGACTTGGCCATGACCGGGATCGAGACGGCGTCGATGATGCCTTCGATCATGTCCGGGTCGGACATGCGGGCGACGCCGCCGTCCTTGCGGATGTCGGCGGGGACCCGCTCCAGGGCCATGACCGCGACCGCGCCGGCGTCCTCGGCGATCTTCGCCTGCTCCGGCGTGACGACGTCCATGATCACGCCGCCCTTGAGCTGCTCGGCCATGCCGCGCTTGACGCGCGCGGTGCCGGTCTCCGGGGCGCCGGGGGCAATGGACGACGTGCTGGTGGTGGACACGATGTGACCTCGCTACTCAAGGGCCGTTACTACTGCAGCCTCATGAAAGCGGCCTGCTCGACCGGGGAAAAAGAGCCAATTCGAGGTCGGTGGCTCCCGAGGCGCCCCGCCCGGCTCAGCGACCGGTCCGGTCGGTCAGGGCGAGGGGCGGCTCGTCGTCCATCTCGAACGCCATCGGGAACGGTGCGTGACCGGCCAGGCGGAACCAGCGGACCTTGCGGTGCCGGCGCAGCGCCCTGGCCGCGCGGACCGCGTCGTTGTGGAACCGGCGGGCCATGGGCACCCTGCGCACGGCCTGGGTCAGCTCCTGCAGCGACTCGTCGCCGCCGGGCGCCCGGTGCACCTCGTCGACCTGCTGGGCCTCGGCGAAGACCGCGCGCAGGGCCTGGCTGAGCTCGCTCTCGGCGACCTCGCGGTGCTCCTCCTCGGCCTGCCGGGCGGCGTGCGAGGCCTGGTAGAGCACGATGGAGGCGGCCGGATCGAGGACGCCGGCGGTGGCGAGCTCCTGGGCGACCGAGGCGCGCCGCAGGAGCTGGGCGTCCAGGGCGGCCCGCGCGGCGTCGATGCGGCTGTGCAGCCGGTCGAGCCGGCCGGCGGTCCAGCTCAGGTAGATGCCGATGACGACGAGGGCCACCGCGATCCAGATCATTGTGCTCACGGCGGGTCACGTTACCCTCCGGGCGCGGTGCTCCACCCGGGGACGGAGGGGGGTGGAGAGGGGCGGGGCGGCACTCTCCACCCGGTGTTCCACCCGTGCGCCGATCCGGCTCCACCTGCCCGGCGCCTAGCGTCGTGGGCAGGACGCCGGACCGCCGGGAGGCACTCATGTCACCGCCCATCACGCCCCGCACCACACCGGACGACACCACACCGGACAGCCCCGTGCCGGGCACCGCCCCGGGCACGCCGCCGGGTGCGGCGCCGGTCTCGTTGACGCGCACGCTGCGTCCGCTGCTCGCCCCGCTGGCGATCAGCATCGCGCTGCCGCTCGCCCTGTACTACGTCCTGCGCGCCGGCGGCATGGCCCAGTGGCAGGCCCTGCTGCTCAGCAGTGTCGTGCCGGCCGGGCACGCGGTGGCGCAGGCCGTGCGCACACGCCGCGCGGAGGTCTTCGACCTGCTGATCGTGGCCCTGCTGCTGGTCTCGGCGGGCACGTCGCTGATCAGCGGCAGCCCACGGGTGCTGTTGCTGAAGGACGCCGGTCTGCCCGCCGTGCTGGGCCTGTGGATCCTGGGCACCTTGTGGGCGGCACGCCCCTTCGCCTTCCGGTTCGGGGAGCGGTTGCGCGGGCCGGACGGCGCCTGCGCTGCGGAGCTGGCCTGGCAGGAGCGCCCGGAGTTCCGTTCCGCGCTGCGGCGGCTGACGCTGCTGTGGGCCGCAGGCCAGCTCCTGGACGCGGTGCTGAGCACCGTCGAGGCCCTGACCCTGCCCGTGGACGCGGTGCCGGTCATCGGCAGGTTCCAGTCGCTGACGCTGCTGGCCGTGGTCGTGGTCGTGACCGTGCGCGGAAGCCGGGCGTTCCGGGCGCGGCACGGGATATCCCTGTTCGCCCCGTCCGCCCCGCGCCCCGGGCCGGCGACTGCCGACAGCCAGGGCGCCGCTTGCGGGGCGCGGCACGATCCGCCGGGCAGGCCCTAGTCGCGGGCCAGGCCGAAGCGGGAGCGCAGGGTCGAGCGCTCGTCGGTGGCCACGGAGGCCGCCCCGGCGGTGACCGTCTCGTAGACGGCGAGGATGTCGGCGCCCACGGTCGACCAGTCGAAGCGGCGTACGTGCCGGCTGCCCTGCTCGCTCAGCTCGGCGCGCCGGTCGGCGTCGCCCAGCAGCCGCACCGCGGCGTCGGCCAGGGCCTGGGCGTCCTCGTTGGCGAACAGTTCCCCGGCCGAGCCGTGGTCGAGCACCTGGGCGAAGGCGTCCAGGTCGCTGGCGAGGACGGGCGCCCCGGCCGAGAGCGCCTCGACGAGGATGATGCCGAAGGACTCGCCGCCGGTGTTGGGCGCGACATACAGATCGACGCTGCGCAGCAGGCGGGCCTTGTCCTCGTCGCTGACCATGCCGAGGAACTCGACGCTGTCGCGCATCCGCGGGGGCAGGGCGGCGACCGCCTCCTCCTCGTCGCCGCGGCCGGCGACCAGCAGCCGGGTGCCGGGGCGCGCGGCGAGGATCGCCGGCAGGGCCCGCATGAGGACGGGCAGGCCCTTGCGGGGCTCGTCGATGCGGCCGATGAAGCCGATCGTGTCGCCCTGCCACTCGGGGCGGGGCTCGGCCCGGGCGAAGAAGTCGACGTCGACGCCGTTGGGGATGACGACCGCGTCACCGCCCAGGTGCTCGACCAGGGTCCGGCGGGCGTACTCGCTCACCGCGATCCGGGCGCTGATCTTCTCCAGGGCGGGCTGGAGGATGGGATAGGCCGCGATCATGGCGCGCGAGCGCGGGTTGGAGGTGTGGAAGGTCGCCACGATGGGGCCCTGGGCGGCCCAGCAGGCCAGCAGGCCCAGCGAGGGGGAGGTGGGCTCGTGGATGTGGATGACGTCGAAGTTGCCCTCGTGCAGCCAGCGGCGCACCCGGGCGGCGGAGAGGAAGCCGAAGTTCAGCCGGGCCACCGACCCGTTGTAGGGCACGGGCACGGCGCGGCCGGCGGGCACCACGAAGGGGGGCACGGGCGTGTCGTCGTCGGCGGGCGCCAGCACCGACACCTCGTGACCGAGCCGGATCAGGTGCTCGGCCAGGTCGCGGATGTGGAACTGGACGCCGCCGGGGACGTCCCAGGCGTAGGGGCAGACGATCCCGATCCTCACGGCTTCTCCGTTCCGGAGCTCTCGTCGGTGCGGGGGCGCGGGTCCAGGTCGGCGAGCCAGAGCCGCTGGAGCATGTGCCAGTCGTGCGGGTGCTCGGCGATACCGGAGGCGAAGGCGTCGGCCAGCTGCTGGGTCATCGCGGCGACCTTCTCGCCCCGGCTGCCCGAGGGCGGCTCCTCGACGGCCTCGTGTATCCGGGCGCGCATCACCGGCGAGCGGTCGTACCAGAGGGTGACCGGCAGCAGGGCGGCACCGGTCTGCACGGCGAGAGCGGCCGGGCCGGCCGGCATCTTCGCCCGCTCCTTGAAGAAGTCGACCTCGATACCCGAGGAGGACAGGTCGCGGTCGGCCACCAGGCACACCGCCCCGCCCGCCCGCAGCCGCCGGGCCAGGGTGCCGAAGGCACCGGCCCCGGCGTGCGGCAGGACCTCCATGCCCAGCCCCTCGCGGTAGGCCACGAAGCGGTCGTAGAGCTTCTCGGGCCTCAGCCGCTCGGCGACGGTGGTGAAGGGAATGCCCATGGCGGTGGTCAGCCAGGCCCCGGCGAGGTCGTAGTTGCCCATGTGCGGCAGGGCCAGCACCACGCCCCGGCCGGCGGCCAGGGCCTCCTCGAGCCGCTCCACGCCCTGGACGTCGATCCCGCTGCGGATGCGCTCCGGGCTCCACACCGGCAGCCGGAAGGACTCCATCCAGTAGCGCATGTACGAGCGCATGCCCGCCCGGGAGAGCTCGGCGAGGCGCTCGGGCCCCGCGTCCGGGACCACCCGGGCCAAATTGGCCTCCAGGCGCAGCACGCCCCGCCCGCGCCGGCGCCACGCCGCGTCGGCGATCTGCCGGCCCAGGGCGGCGACCGCCGGCTCGGGCAGTCGTTTGACCGTCGCCCAGCCCAGTCCGTACAGCGCGTCGGTCAGCTCTTCCTTCACACGCCCTCGCCCCCGCCGGCCGTCGCGGTGACGGCGTCCGCCTCGGCGGACTCGCGGCGCACGGTCACCACGCGCTGGATCAGCGTGACCAGGCTGCCGACGGCCACGATCCACAGGGCGATGGGCAGCAGCTTGTCGATGTAGGGCACGCCGAACTTGTGCAGTCCGGAGAAGCCGCAGGCCACCAGGGAGATCACCAGGCGTTCGGCCCGCTCGACCAGGCCGTTGACGTTCACCGGCAGTCCGATGCTCTCGCCACGCGCCTTGGTGTACGACACGACCTGCCCGCTGGCCAGGCAGAAGATCGAAACCGCACACAGCGTGAGGCTGTCCCCGCGCCCGGCGTACCACAGGGCCAGGCCGCCGAAGATGGCCGAGTCGGCCACCCGGTCCAGGGTCGAGTCCAGGAAGGCGCCCCACCGGCTGGAGCGGCCCAGCTGCCGGGCCATGTTGCCGTCGACCAGGTCGGAGAAGACGAACAACGTGATGACGACCGTGCCCCAGAAGAACTCGCCCCGGGGATAGAACGCCAGCGCGCCCGCCACCA
The DNA here is from genome assembly GCF_040675615.1 of Streptomyces sp. NPDC049585. Taxonomy (NCBI): domain Bacteria; kingdom Bacillati; phylum Actinomycetota; class Actinomycetes; order Kitasatosporales; family Streptomycetaceae; genus Streptomyces; species Streptomyces sp. NPDC049585. The sequence goes on from NZ_JBFAPE010000011.1 coordinate 37,534, forward strand.
CTCCACCGGTGCCGATGAGGGTCACCGCGTCGGGGCTGACGCCGAGGCGGATGAGCAGTGCGGCGAACGGCGTGAGAACACGCGTGAAGAACGCACGCGCGTACTTGTTCAGCATGGCCTTCCCGGAGGGTCGTGTGCGGGCCAAGTGGTCTTGAGGGCCACCGGCTGGCCCATCGTAGCCAGCAGGCCGGTCCCCGCCGCGCACACGTCGCTCCCCCGCCGTTCCTCCCAGGTCACACGCGCCCCCGGGACACCGCACCGGTGCACGCCCGGTTGCCGCGCCCCGTGCGACGTATGGACGCAGCGTGACCACGGTGGAAAGCTCGAAGGACCGCAGGTGTCGACCGGAAGGCGAGACACATGGGCGAGAAGACGAGTACGCATCCAGGGGCCGCCGGCAGGGCGGTGACGGCCGACCGGCCCGGCAGCATCCGCAACGTGGTGCTGGTCGGCCACAGTGGCTCCGGCAAGACCACACTGGTCGAGGCGCTGGCCCTGACCACCGGCGCGGTCAATCGGGCCGGCCGGGTCGAGGACGGCTCGGCGCTCTCCGACTACGACGAGATCGAACACCGTCAGCAGCGCTCCGTACAGCTCTCCCTGGTGCCCGTGGAGTGGGAGGGCATCAAGATCAACCTGCTGGACACGCCCGGTTACGCCGACTTCGTCGGCGAGCTGCGCGCCGGACTGCGCGCGGCGGACGCCGCCCTCTTCGTGGTCTCCGCGGCCGAGGGCACCGAGGGCATCTCCGGCCCCACCCGCATGGTGTGGGAGGAGTGCGCGGCGGTGGGCATGCCGCGCGCCATCGTCGTCACCCACCTGGAGACGGCCCGCGCCGGCTTCGAGGAGATGACCGAGGCCTGCCGCACCGCGTTCGGCGGGGAGTCCGCCGAGAGCGTGCTGCCGCTGTACCTGCCCGTGCACGGGCCCGAGGGCCCCGACGGCCACCGCCCGGTCACCGGCCTCATCGGGCTGCTGACCGGCCGCGTCTTCGACTACTCCACCGGCACCCGGACCGAGTCCGGGCCCGGCCCCGAGGAGCAGCCGCGCATCGAGGAGGCCCGCAACCGGCTCATCGAGGGCATCATCGCCGAGAGCGAGGACGAGACCCTCATGGACCGCTACCTCGGCGGCGAGGACATCGACGTCAAGACGCTCATCGAGGACCTCGAGCGCGCGGTCGCCCGCGGCAGCTTCCACCCCGTCCTCGCCGCCGCCCCCGCCGCCGAGGGCGCCCGCCACGGCCTGGGCACCGTCGAGTTGCTGGAGCTGATCACCGGCGGTTTCCCCACCCCCCTGGAACGCACCGCCCCCGACGTCACCACCCCCGACGGCCGGGCACGCCCGCGGCTGAGCTGCGACCCGGCCGGCCCGCTGGCCGCCGAGGTCGTCAAGACCGCCTCCGACCCCTACGTCGGCCGCATCTCCCTCGTGCGCGTCTTCTCCGGCACCCTGCGCCCCGACGAGACCGTGCACGTCTCCGGCCACGGCCTGGAGGAGCGCGGCCACGAGAGCCACGACGTCGACGAGCGCATCGGCGCGCTGTCCTCCCCCTTCGGCAAACAGCAGCGCCAGTTGAGCCAGGCCGTCGCCGGCGACATCGCCTGCGTCGCCAAGCTCACCCGCGCCGAGACCGGCGACACCCTCTCCGGTCGCGACGAGCCGCTGCTGATGGAGCCGTGGCTGATGCCCGACCCCCTGCTGCCCGTCGCCATCCAGGCGCACAGCAAGGCGGACGAGGACAAGCTCTCCCAGGGCCTGGCCCGCCTCGCCGCCGAGGACCCCACGATGCGACTGGAGCAGAACCCCGGCACCCACCAGGTCGTCCTGTGGTGCCTGGGCGAGGCGCACCGCGACGTCGCCCTGGAGCGGCTGCGCTCGCGCTACGGCGTCCAGGTCGACGTCGTCGCGCACAAGGTCTCGCTGCGGGAGACCTTCGCCACCAAGGCGGCCGGCCGGGGCCGGCACGTCAAGCAGTCCGGCGGCCACGGCCAGTACGCGATCTGCGAGATCGAGGTCGAGCCCCTGCCCGGCGGCTCCGGCATCGAGTTCGTCGACAAGGTCGTCGGCGGGGCCGTGCCCCGGCAGTTCATCCCCTCCGTCGAGAAGGGCGTGCGCGCCCAGGCCGCCAAGGGCGTGGCCGCCGGCTACCCCCTGGTCGACGTCCGCGTCACCCTCCTCGACGGCAAGGCGCACTCCGTGGACTCCTCCGACGCCGCGTTCCAGACCGCGGGCGCGCTCGCCCTGCGCGAGGCGGCGGCCGAGGCGCGCATCCACCTGCTGGAGCCCGTCGCCGAGCTCCAGGTCCTCGTCGCGGACGAGTACGTCGGCCCCGTCATGAGCGACCTGTCGGGCCGCCGCGGCCGCGTCGTGGGCACGGAGCAGTCCGGTTCCGGCCGCACCCTGGTACGTGCCGAGGTGCCCGAGATCGAGATCGGCCGGTACGCGGTGGACCTGCGCTCGCTGTCGCACGGCACCGGCCGCTTCAGCCGCTCCTACGCCCGGCACGAACCCATGCCGCCGCAGGTCGCCGAGCGCGTACGCGAACAGGCCGAAGAAAGCGCATAGTTCACCGGGCGCCACCGACGGCAGGCACCGGCCGCCCGCTCCAACTCCCCTGTCGGGGCGGGCGGCTTCCGGACTGCTTCGAGATCTCCACGACACGCACCGCCCGGCCCGGTTACGCTGAGCGTGCGGCCCATGACGCAACACCTGGGCGGCAGTCGGGAGAAGACCGGCGCAACCGGAGCGCACGGTATTGGGGGCGGCAGTGGCAGCAGGGGACGTGTTCGACTTCAGCCCGGGTGCACAGGTCCCGGTGTCCGGCGGGGCCGGCCAGACCGCGGCGACCTTCGCCCTGGCCTCGGCCGCCTACCGCGACGGCCCCGTCGACGAGCTGCTGAAGGCCAACTCCGACTGGGCCTCCTCGGAAGTGAAGAAGGCCCGCATCTCCCTCTTCGAGCCCAACTTCGGCGAGGCCTTCGCACGCGCCGTGCAAACCCGCATGCTCGGCAGCGGCCGAAAACCGCTCATCCAGTCCTTCGGACTGGAGCCGCAGGTCATCGTCGAGCACTGCCTGGCGGCCTCCCGCATCCGCAAGGAGCGCGACACCCGGCTGACGGCCATCATGATCGTCTGCGGGCTGCTGTTCCTGCCCGGCGTCCTGCTCTGGCTCGGCGCCTTCCAACTGCGCCGCACCCTCGCCGGCGCCCAGGACAAACGCGCCGGCGCACTCGGCACCGCCCTGCTCACGCTGCTGGGCATCGTCGTCGCGGTCCTGCTGATCAAACTGCCCTTCGAGGGCCTGCTCAACCTGTACGTGCGCGCCATGGTGATCGTGCCCGTCATCGGCGGCTACCTGGCCAAGACGGTGTGCGAGCGCACCGCCAGGGACCTGCGCGACCGCTGGAGCGGCCTCGTCGGCGGCAGCGCCGTCGCCGCCAAGATCCCCGAGGCCGTGCCGCGCGACCCGGGCCACAGCACCGCCGAGACGCTGCGCCAGAACCTGGTCAAGCTCTCCGCCGAACAGCGCAGCAACGTCGCCTTCTACGCCGGCCCCAAGGGCATCCTCGGCATGGGCACCCGCTGGGGCAGCTGGCAGCTCGCCGAGGACCTCGTCCCCGCCACCCCCGGCAAGGACATCACCCCCTTCCGCAGCTGGGACATCGTCCGCGCCGTCCACGACGACCTCAAGCTCCTGGAGCGCACTCCCATCAACACCGGCGGCCTGACCGCCCCGCAGGTCGAGCACTGGGTCGTCGTCCCCATCGGCGAGGGCGCCGGCGCCGTCTCCCGGCCCGCCGGCACGGACGCCGCCTACCAGATACGCGGCACCCAGCTGCAGGACATCTGCGACAAGCAGCACTTCGGCAGCGGCGACCGGCACTACCTGGGCGTGCAGTTCGTCCTGTGGGACGGCCAGCTCGTCATCACCCTGCTGGTCAACGTCACCGTCCTGCACAAGACGCTGCGCATCGAGGTCACCGGCCACGCCCTCGGCCCCACCCACTCGCTCTTCAACGCCGGCCCCAAGAACCGCACCCAGACCTACCGCAAGGTGCTGAAGTTCTGGGAGAGCCGCACCCGTACGCTCGCCGTCGTCCCGCCCAAGGAGGTCGTGCGGCTCGCCGCCCGCGCCCCCCTCACCTGGTACCCGCCGCTGCTGGAGTACTGGGGCGGCAAACTGGTACTGCCCGAGCCGTTCGGGCTGCGCCACGCCTGGGCGGACCAGCCCTGGCGGCACCGCTTCATGGCCGACGACGCCCTGCGCGCCGCGACCCCGGTCCTGCGCGTCGTGCACCAGGCGGCGCTGCGCGTCCTGGCCGACCACGGCGTGAACACCGAGCGCTTCGTCAACCGCGCCGGCACCCTCAGCGGCGCCGTCCAGGACCCGACCCCGCGCCGGGCGGACGTCTACAACGCGTAGGCCGCATCCGGCCAGGAGCCCCGTCAGGGGCGCGGGGAACTGCGCGATCAGCCACGACGGCCCGCAGCCGACGCACCAACCGGCGTCCGGGCGCAGCACGGCACTCCGTCTGCGGGCGCGTCGTGGCTTGTCGCGCAGTTCCCCGCGCCCCTGACGGGGCGCTGCACGATCCGGGCCGTGCCGAGGGCGGGGCAGGGCAGCCCCCAACGGTCGTACAGTTAGCGGAAGATACCGGTATGGCCGAGCGAGTAGCGGCCCGGCTGCGGATAGACGGCGAGGCCGTGCGGGCCGTCGCCCACCTTGATGCGGGCGATCTGGTGCCCGTCGGTGGTGTCGATGGCGTACACCTCGCTGTTGTAGCGGCCCGACAGCCACAGCACCTTGCCGTCCGCGGAGACGCCGCCCATGTCGGGGCTGCCGCCGTCCGGCAGTTCCCACTTCTTCACCAGCTTGCGACTGGGCAGGTCGAGCACCGAGATGGAGCCCTCGCCACGGTTGGAGATGTACATCGACTTCGAGTCGCGGCTGACGTACAACCCGTGCGCGCCCTTGCCGGTGGGCATCAGCCACGGCTCGGTGAACTTGTCCCCGTCCAGCACCCAGACGCCGTCGGCCATCATGTCCGCGATGTACCAGGTCCTGCCGTCGGACGAGATCTTCACATCCTGCGGCATGGCCCCGTCGAAGGGCAGCTTCTGCTGGTCGATCACCTTCATCTTCGCCGTGTCGACCTTCAGGAGTTCACCGGAGAACTCGCAGGAGACGATGAAGTACCGCCCGTCGGGCGAGAAGTCCGCATGGTTGACCCCGAGGCAGTTGACGTGTTCCGTGCGGACCCGCTTCATGGTGTGCGCGTCCCGGAAGACCAGCTCCCGGTCCATCGACGCCATCACCACGGCGTACTTCCCGTCGGGGGTGAAGTAGAGGTTGTACGGGTCGTGCACCTCGACCGTCTTGCCCGCCTTGCCGGTGGCCGGGTCGATCGGCGTGAGCGTGTGACCGCGGTCGTTGTTGACCCACAGCGTCTTCAGATCCCACGAGGGCACCACGTGCTGCGGCTGGTTGCCCACCGGGATCGTCTCGATGACCTTGTACGTCTTGGGGTCGATGACGCTGACCGTGTCGGACTCGGTGTTCGGCACGTACACCCGCGACGGGAAGTCCTTCACCACGGGCGACAGCGCGTTCGGCCGGTCCGCCGCGTACAGGTCGTTGGGGTCGAGCAGCGGCGGCATGCCCGGCAGGCCCTGGGCGACACCCCGGGCCGCGCCCTGGCCGCGCGAGCCCTGCCGCTCCCCCGCCGGCGGCCCGTTGTCCCCGCTGCCGCAGCCCGCCGCCAGGAGGGCGCACACGGTCGCGAGCAGCACGGCCCCGCGGACGCGGCGGGAGCGGGAGGAGTAGCCGGGACGGAGGCGTCCTGTGCGGTGATGCGAGAACTGGATCATCGGGTCAGCAGCTCCGTAGTCGTCACCGCACGCAGGCCGCGGCGGTGCAGGCCGTCGAGGATCGCGGGCAGTGCGGCGAGGGTGCCGGCGTGCCCGAAGTGCAGACTGACCACCGAACCCGGCCGCACCGCGTTCAACACGGTACGCCGGACCGCCTCGGCGCCCGGGTCGGTGAAGTCGAGCGAGTCCACGTCGTACGACAGGACGTGCGGATACCCGGCCCGGCGGGCCAGCCGGACCACCTGATCGGTCGCCCGCCGGGCGCGCGACGGCCGGAACCAGCGGCCGATGCCTCCCGTGAGCCTGCGCAGCCGCTCGGCGCACTCGGTGATCTCGGCGTAGGCGGCCTTCTCCGGCATCGAACAGATGCTCAGGTGACGCATGGTGTGGTTGCCCAGCTCATGCCCGCCGTCCAGCACCCGCCGGGCCAGCTGCGGTTGGGCGTCGAGCCAGGTGCCCACGGCCAGCACGGTGATCCGCGCCCCGGCCCGTTCGACCTCCGACAGCACGGCCGTCGCCGCCTTCGCGTCGCCCGCACCGTGGAAGGTGAGCGCCACCGCCCGCGCCCCGCGCGGGCCGTGGTCGATCTGGACGGGCAGACCCGGCGGCAGCCGGGGCAGCATCAGCGGCGCCCCCGGCAGCGCGGCGGCCCCCGTGCCGCCGGCCTTCGAACCGGAGGGCGCCGGCGTGCCCGGCCGGTGGCCGGCGGCCGAGCGATCACCGCCGCATCCCGCGGCAGCGGTCCCGGCGGCCCCGGCCAGGGCACTGCCCATGGCCGCGCGCAGCACGGTGCGACGGTGGAGGAAGGTCACCGTCCCATTAGAGCCCTTTTAAAAATAATCAGTGCGATTTGCCCGTTTTTGGGTAGGGCGTGTCCTGTCCCGTCGGGGCCGTGACCGATTTCTGCCCGGCTACGCGCTCGGCCAGACGTCGGCGAGCATCTTGCGGGTGTCGGCGAGGAGCTGGGGCAGCACTTTGGTGTGGCCGACCACCGGCATGAAATTGGTGTCGCCGCCCCAACGGGGAACGATGTGCTGGTGGAGGTGGGCGGCGATGCCGGCGCCGGCGGTCGTCCCCTGATTCATGCCGATGTTGAAGCCGTGGGCCCCAGAAGCCGTTCGGAGCGCCTGCATCGCACGCTTGGTGAAGTCGGCCAGCTCGGCAGTCTCGGCCTCGTCCAGATCGGTGTAGTCGGCGACGTGACGGAACGGCACGATCATCATGTGCCCGCCGTTGTACGGGTAGAGGTTGAGCACCGCGTAAACGCGCTCGCCGCGGGCGACGACGAGCCCGTCCTCGTCACTCTTGGCCGGGATCGAACAGAACGGGCACCCATCCCCTGCGCCGGGACCGCTGGGCTTGTTCTCCCCCTGGATGTACGCCATCCGGTGGGGGGTCCACAGGCGCTGGAACGCATCGGGCGCCCCGACTCCGAACTGCTGCTCCGGCTCACTCGTCATGGAGTGAAGCATATGGGCCCCGCAGCGTCCACGACGCTCCGGGGCCCATCGGCTGAGATCAACCCGGGACGGGTCAGACCTGGACGCGGTCCGCCACGGCCTTGGCGATCTCGGCGAGCGCCTCGTCGCGCGGGATGCCGTTCTTCTGCGAACCGTCGCGGTAGCGGAAGGAGACCGTGCCCGCGTTCATGTCGTCGTCACCGACGATGATCATGAAGGGCACCTTGGACTTCTGCGCGTTCCTGATCTTCTTCTGCATCCGGTCCGAGGACGCGTCGACCTCCACCCGCAGACCCTGCTTCTTCGCCTCGGCGGCGAACTCCTGCAGGTACTCGACGTGCGCGTCGCCGACCGGGATGCCCATCGCCTGGACCGGCGCCAGCCACGCCGGGAACGCACCCGCGTAGTGCTCCAGGAGCACCGCGAAGAAGCGCTCGATCGAGCCGAACAGCGCGCGGTGGATCATGACCGGCCGCTGCTTGCTGCCGTCCGCCGCCGTGTACTCCAGGTCGAAGCGCTCGGGCAGGTTGAAGTCGAGCTGGATGGTCGACATCTGCCAGGTGCGGCCGATGGCGTCCTTCGCCTGGACAGAGATCTTCGGACCGTAGAACGCGGCCCCGCCCGGGTCGGCCACGAGCTCCAGGCCCTGCTTCTCGGCCACCTTGCGCAGCGTCTCGGTGGCCTCCTCCCACGCCTCGTCCGAGCCGACGAACTTCTCCGGGTCCTTGGTGGACAGCTCCAGGTAGAAGTCGTTCAGGCCGTAGTCGCGCAGCAGGTCGAGCACGAAGGTGAGGGTGCGGTCGAGCTCCTCGCCCATCTGCTCGCGGGTGCAGTAGATGTGCGCGTCGTCCTGGGTGAAGCCGCGGGCCCGGGTCAGGCCGTGCACGACGCCCGACTTCTCGTACCGGTAGACCGTGCCGAACTCGAAGAACCTCAGGGGCAGCTCACGGTACGAACGCCCCCGCGCGTCGAAGATCAGGTTGTGCATGGGGCAGTTCATGGGCTTGAGGTAGTAGTCCACGCCCTCGTCGAGCTGCATGGGCGGGTACATGCCGTCGGCGTACCAGTCCAGGTGGCCCGAGGTCTCGAACAGCGCGCCCTTGGTCGCGTGCGGGGTGTAGACGAACTCGTAGCCCTCCTCCTCGTGCCGCTTGCGACTGTAGTCCTCCATGACCCGGCGGATGATGCCGCCCTTGGGGTGGAAGACCGCGAGGCCCGAGCCGATCTGCTCGGGGACGGAGAAGAGGTCGAGCTCGGAGCCGAGCTTGCGGTGGTCGCGCTTCTCGGCCTCGGCGAGGAACTCCAGGTACGCCTTGAGCTCGTCCTTCGACGGCCAGGCGGTGCCGTAGATGCGCTGGAGCATCGGGTTCTTCTCGCTGCCCCGCCAGTACGCGGCGGCGTTGCGCATCAGCTTGAACGCCGGGATCAGGCGGGTCGTCGGCAGGTGCGGACCACGGCACAGGTCGCGCCAGCACAGCTCGCCCGTCTTCGGGTCCAGGTTGTCGTAGATGGTGAGCTCGCCGGCGCCCACCTCCACGTCGGCGCCGTCCTCGTGGGAGGCGGAGCCCTTGAGGCCGATCAGCTCCAGCTTGTACGGCTCGTCGGCCAGCTCCTCGCGGGCGGCCTCGTCGGTCACGGCGCGGCGGGCGAACTTCTGGCCGCGCTTGACGATCTCCTGCATGCGCTTCTCGATGAGCTTGAGATCGTCGGGGGTGAAGGGCTTCTCGACGTCGAAGTCGTAGTAGAAGCCGTCCTTGACCGGCGGGCCGATGCCGAGCTTGGCCTCGGGGAAGAGCTCCTGCACGGCCTGGGCCATGACGTGGGCGGTCGAGTGGCGCAGGATGTTCAGGCCGTCCTCGGAGGAGACCTCGACGGGCTCGACCTCCTCGCCGTCGGCGACGACGTGGGTGAGGTCCTTCAGCTCGCCCGCGATGCGCGCGGCCACGACGGTGCGCTCGCCGGCGAAGAGGTCGGCGGCCGTAGTGCCCGTCGTCACCACGCGCTCTTCCCGCTCGGAATCGCGTTGGATGATCACACGGACGTCTGACACCGGACTCTCCTGACGTATGAGGCGCGGCAGCGGTCGCTGCGCGCCTGAATCGTACCGAGCCCGGCACCGTGGTCGCTAAACGGTTACGGGGTGGCCCGGCGCGCATCCGCGGGGTCAGTCGGTGTCGAGGTTGTCGTGGAGGGAGTGCAGTGACTTCAGCAGCCGGTCCCGCTCGGCCGCGTCGACCCGGGCGGGCAGCAGGTCGTGGGCGTCGGCCAGGCGGCGGAAGCCGCCGCGGCTCTCCAGGCGGCCGCGGACGGTGACGGGGACCCCGGCAAGGTGGGCGTGGCCGGCGAGGCGGTAGTCGTCCTCGCCGAGGGTGGCCCGTACCCGGTCGACCTCGGCGCCGGCCAGGACCCGCAGCCGTACGGTGCCGGAGCCGTCCGGGCCCTCCCGGCGCAGCCTGACGACCGCGGCGGTCAGGTGGACGGGCAGCGGGGGTTCGGTGCGGACGTAGCGGGCGCCGGCCTCGCGCAGGGCGGGCAGGTCGCCGGGGGAGAACTCGACGGGTTCGGGTCGGGCGGCGAAGCCGGGGGGCGGGCCGGCGGCCGGGGCCCACTCGACGGCGATGCGCACCCCCTGGGTGCCGCTGACCAGCATGACGAGGGCGTCGGTGAGCTCCCGGCACACGCCCGCCTCGACGGCGGCGTCGAAGGCGTCGCCGCGGCCGGTGGCGCGACGGTAGTCGGTGGCGTCCCGGGCGGCCTGCAGGGCGCGCAGCACGGTGGTGGCCAGGGTCCGGCCGCCCTCGGGCGGGGCGTCGGCGAGGGGAAGGTGGACGACGAGCTCGCGGCCGTCGTCGACGGGGCCGGTCAGCAGGCCGGCGAGGACGGCCTCGGCGCGGCGGCGGTGGCGGGCGCCGTGGAAGCCGGTGGGAGTGCCGGCGGCGCGGGCGGCGGCGGTGCGGGCCGCGGCGAGCAGCAGGGCGCGGGCGCCGGTGCGCAGCTCCTCCTGGGCGCTCCAGGCGGTGGTGGGGGCGCGGGTTTCGGGGACCTCGCGCCACCAGTGGATCTCGTCGGCGGTGCGGTGCAGGGCGGCGAGGACGGCGCGGGCGGAGGGGGCGGCGCTGTGCTCCAGGGCGGCCAGGGCCTCGGTGAGCAGGTCGGCGCTGTCGGGGTAGGCGCGGCCGTCCGGTACGAGGAGGCTGGTGCCGGCGCCGGGTCCGGCGGGCGGTGTCCAGCGGGTGTAGCGCCCGGGCTGCCCGCCGCGCCGGTGCCAGCCGTGGCGGGCGAGGAGGGTGGCGAGGACCGCGGGGTCCGGGGGGCGGGGTCGGGCGTCGTCGCTCGGGCGCATCACGGTCTCCCTCCCGCCCCGACCCGGGTCATGATCTCGCACAGGGCGCGGTCGTCGAAGACGCGCGTGGTCGGGATCCGCACGGTGGTCCTGCGCCGGCCGGTGACGGGGTGGCCGGCGAGGTTGGTCCAGTAGCAGCAGTGGCGCAGTTCGAGGCGGTCGTGGCCGGCGAGCAGCCAGTCGTGGCGGGCGCGGGGCACGATCATCACGACGAGGATCTTGTGGACGGAGACCGGGGTGCGGGCCAGCTTGGCCAGGTGGTCGTTGTCCAGGGTCAGCGGGAAGGTGCGGCCGGGTCGGGGCGGCACCTGGTAGGTGCTCTTGAGCTGCACCTTGATGGTGACCTCGTCGTCGGTGGTGTGACCGGGGGCGCTGTGGCTGACGTGCCAGTCGATGCCGTTGTCGGGGTAGGGCTGGGCGAGCGAGCAGCCGGCGGCGGCCGCCACGGCGTGCAGGTAGCCGACTTGGAGGATCTCCATGCAGGCGGTGGTGGCGAGGCTGCCGCGGGGGATGGTGGGGTGCCCGGGGGCCGTCCGGTCGGGGGCGGGGTCGGGCTGAGCGAGCGCCATGTCCGAAAAGCCTTCCGGGCTCGCCGGTCCTTGTCTCGTACAGGTCGTACATCTGTGTTGTCTCCAGACGAACTCCCCGGCAAACGGCGGCGGTTCACCGGGCGTGGCCGCCGGGTATCACCTGGCGGGGAGGGGGAATCACGCCATGTTCGGTACAGATGCGAGGAGTTGGGTCATGCCGTGCTGGTTCGAGGGGCCGCTCGCCGCCTTCGACACCGAGACGACCGGTGTGGATGTGGAACAGGACCGGATCGTCTCGGCGGCGTTCATCACGCAGTCGCAGGCCGGGGCCGCTCCGGTGACCACGCGGTGGCTGGTGAATCCGGGGGTGCCGGTGCCGGAGGAGGCCACGGCGATACACGGGTTGAGCGAGGAGCACCTGCAGCACCACGGGCGCTGGCCGGCGCCGGTGATGGAGGAGGTGGCCCGGGGGCTGGCGGCGCACGCGGCCCGGGGCATACCCCTGGTGGTGATGAACGCGCCGTTCGACCTGACGCTGCTGGACCGGGAGTTGCGCCGGCACCGGGCGTCGTCGCTGGCGGGGTACCTGGGGGGTGCGCCGCTGTGCGTGCTGGACCCGTGGGTGCTGGACCGCCACCTGGACCGCTACCGCAAGGGTCGCCGCACGCTGACGGATCTGTGCGCCCACTACGGGGTGGAGCTGCACGGGGCGCACGACGCGGCGGCCGACGCGCTGGCTGCGCTGGAGGTGGTGCGGACTCTGGGGCGGCGTTTCGCCTCGCGGCTGGAGCGGCTGAGCCCGGCGGAGCTGCACGCGCGGCAGGCGGTGTGGCATGCGGCGCAGGCGCGGGGGTTGCAGGCGTGGTTCGCCCGCAACGGCTCGGAGGAGGAGTGCGATCCGGCGTGGCCGCTGCGTCCGCTGATGCCGGCCGCGGCCTGAGGAGGCCGCCCTCGGCACACCTCTGTGGAGGTGCGGCAACGCGCAAGGCCGGTCCGTCGGTTGACGGACCGGCCTTGTGGCGGTGGGCGATACTGGGATCGAACCAGTGACCTCTTCGGTGTGAACGAAGCGCTCTCCCGCTGAGCTAATCGCCCGGGATCCGCTGCCGTGGTCTCCCCCGGCAACGCAGTGAACAATACAGGTCGCGGCGGCCGATCATCAAATCCCCCGGCCCGGGGCCGCCAGCAGGGCGCGCAGGCCGCGGTGTCCGGCGCGCATCATCCATGCGTGGTTGGCGGTGAACAGGGGGCGGCAGGGCACGGCGAGGCGGCGCAGCAGGGGTTTGCGCACCTCGACGTCCTCCTCGAAGCGGGCGGCGCTGCCGCCGGCGCCGTGCGGGACGACGTTCCAGGCGGCCCAGCCGTCGAGGTCGCCGCACATGACGATCTCCAGGGCGCGCTCGCCGGGGTCGCGGCGGGTCTCGCGGGCGGTGAGGACGAGGTCGTAGGGCAGGACGGAGCGGATGCGCAGGACGCCGGTGACGGCGTCGAGGCGGCGTACCTCGCGGACCTGGGGCCACCAGGCGGGGTAGCCGTCGGCGTCCTCCAGGGCGGCGTAGACGGCGTCGGGGGGTGCGGGCAGGATCCACCGGCCGCGGAAGCGGTAGTGGTGGGGTGAGGGCAGGCGGCGCGGGGGCGGCATGACGCCAGGGCACACCAATGGACCGAGGGTCCGCAAGGGGGTGTCTTCCCTTGCGGACCCTCGGTCCGTGGTGGGCGATACTGGGATCGAACCAGTGACCTCTTCGGTGTGAACGAAGCGCTCTCCCGCTGAGCTAATCGCCCGGGCGCACCGCAAACATTACCGCATGTCAGAGGGTGCGCAGAACCGCCCCTGCGGGGTCAGCGCACCGCGCGCCAGGGCGGCTGCAGGCCGTAGGCGGCGATGTAGAAGCCGGCCAGGACGCCGACGACGACCAGGCCGCAGATCACCAGGATGATGTTGCGGCGGCGCACCCGGGGGTCGAGGGCGCGCTGGGCCGCCTCGGTGACCTTGCGCTTGGTCCAGCGCAGCACGAGCTGGGCCCAGACGAACTCGGTCGCCCAGATGGCCATGCCGGCGAAGATCACCAGCCAGCCGGGGCCCGGCAGCGGCAGCATGATCACGCCGGCGACGACGACGGCGAGGCCGACGACGAAGACGCCGACCTGCCAGCTCAGGTGCAGGGGCCGGGACCTCCTGACGAAGTGCGGGGCACGGGAGCCGAGCCCCCGGGTGGGCTCCCCGGCGCCCTCGGGGACGGGGGCCTCGTGCTGGTCACTCTCCGCGTTCATGGCGCCCAACGTACCCGGACGTGCCGGATCTCACCGGATCGGCGGTACCGGCGTCGCGGCGACTGGGCCGTCCGAGGTATCCGAACAGCCTCAAAACGGTCAGAGGGGTTTACAACGGCACCGTAGGTGGCATGTCGATTTCGCCGACGTGCGAATCCCCGAGCGCACACTGAGCGAAAGGCCATGGCGCTTATGAACACCACGGTCAGCTGCGAGCTGCACCTGCGCCTCGTTGTGTCGAGCGAATCGTCACTGCCTGTCCCCGCAGGCCTGCGGTACGACACGGCCGATCCGTATGCCGTGCACGCCACCTTCCACACCGGAGCCGAGGAGACCGTCGAGTGGGTCTTCGCCCGGGACCTCCTCGCGGAGGGCCTGCACCGGCCCACCGGCACCGGAGACGTCCGGGTCTGGCCGTCCCGCAGCCACGGCCAGGGCGTCGTCTGCATCGCGCTGAGCTCCCCGGAGGGCGAGGCCCTCCTGGAAGCGCCGGCGCGGGCCCTGGAGTCGTTCCTGAAGCGGACCGACGCCGCCGTCCCGCCGGGCACCGAGCACCGTCACTTCGACCTGGACACCGAGCTCTCGCACATCCTGGCCGAAAGCTGATGCCGGGCAGGAGCTGATCAAGGGCGCGCGGCCCACTCGGGGAGGCCGCGCGCAGGACGTGAGAGGAAGCCGGCGGATTCCGCCGGAGGACATCGCTTCACGGCCCGCCACGGCGCCGTCGTCACGCGAACAGCGTGAGGGCGGCGCCGTGGCGCTGTGGAGCCGCTAGAGTCTGCTCCCCGCGGTCGAACATTTGCCGCCCTACCTCGGACCGGCCAGGGGAGCGAACGATCCGTGATCGTCAACCACGACACCCGGCGCACGCTCGACTGCGTCGTCGACCTGCTCAACACCGATCTGGGCGCGGAGCCCGGCCCCGGCCGGGACGGCCCGGCCGTGCTGCGGGAGTTCGTCGCCCGGCACGGGATCGACGGCATCGACGCGTTCGGCGAGGCGGAGCTGGCGGCCGTACGGGCCGTGCAGGAACGCTTCGCCCGTGCGTTCGACGCGGCGGACGACGCCGCGGTGGCCGAGCAGCTCAATGCCCTGGTGGCCGGGGCAGGCACCACTCCCCGGCTCACCGACCACGACGGCCACCCCTGGCACGTGCACTACTTCGCCCCCGGCGCCTCGCTCGCCGAGCACCTGGCGGCGGACGGCGGCATGGCGCTGGCGTTCCTGCTGGTGGAGGGCGAGCGGGAGCGGCTGCGGCGGTGTGTGGCCCCCGACTGCGGGCGGGCCTTCGTCGACTTCTCGCGCAACCGCTCGCGCCGCTACTGCGACGGCCGCACCTGCGGCAACCGCCTGCACGTGGCCGCCTACCGGGCGCGCCGCCGCGAGGCCGGCCGGGACTGAGGCCCGGGCGGGCCGGCGTCACCAGCGGTACCGGCGTCACCAGCGGTAGAGGTCGTGCACGGCGGTCAGCAGGATCAGCGTCGCGATGAAGGCCAGGAAGAACATCAGCGGTGGCTGGGAGAGGGCGAACAGGCAGCCGCGGGGCTCGTCGGTGAGGTGCTGTGCGGGGTCGTCGATCGGTGCGGGGTCGTCGTTCATCGCCGCCAGATCATGACGCAGCCACGTCGGGCACAGGCCCAACGTGTCACTCGTGAGGAGGAGTTCGTCAGATTCCGTGCTTCTTGAGGATCGCTTCGATGTCCGAGAAGTCCTCGGCGGGGGCGGCCCCGGGCTGTCGCGTGCCGCCGGGGGCGGAGACGGCGGGTCCGGAAGCAGCGGGTGCGGAGGCGGCGGGCGGTACGGCGGGCGGCTGCGCACCGGCGGCCACGGCCCGGCGGGAGCGCCGGCGCCCGGCGGCCCGGCTGATCGCGAACAGCGCGGCGGACAGCGCGAGGATGCCGAAGCCGACCCAGACGGTCGGCTTGAGCACCAGGTCGGTGAGCCAGTCGGTGATCCCGGTCAGCACGAGCCCGACGGGGATCAGGGCCCAGGCCGCGATACGGGTGGCGGCGAGGAAGCGCCGGCGGTAGGCGGTCAGCAGGGCGATGCCCAGGCCGGCCGCGGAGATCGCGGCGCATACGGTCGAGGTCAGCATCGTCTCTCCTCCTGCCCGGGGGCGCTGTCCTTCCATCGTGCACCTGCCGCCGCCCGGGCGGCCACGATGCGCGGGCGAGCCGGGGAAATATCCGTCGGACCCCTGAGGGGCGCATCAGCGGCGCACGGCCGCGGCAGCCCGCGGCCGCGAGGGCCGCCGACGGCTGGAAGACTGGCCCCATGAGCGAAACCCACACCTCCCCCGTCGTGCTGGACGTCTGGTGCGAGCTGCAGTGCCCCGACTGCCACCAGGCCCTGGAGGACATCCGCGCGCTGCGCGCCCGCTACGGCGACCGGCTGGAGATCCGGCTGCGGCACTTCCCGCTGGAGAAGCACAAGCACTCCTACGCCGCCGCGCAGGCCGCGGAGGAGGCCGCCGAGCAGGGCAAGGGCTGGGCGTACGCGGAGGCGGTGCTGGCCCGCACCGCGGATGTGGCCTCGCACGGCGAGAAGGTGCTGCTGGAGGTGGCCCGGGAGCTGGGGCTGGACGCCGAGGAGATCGACACGGCGCTGATCGACGGCCGGCACACGCTGACCGTGGACGCCGACCACGCCGAGGGCAGGGCGATCGGGGTGACGGGGACGCCGACGTACGTCATCGGCGACGAGCGGCTGGACGGCGGGCAGAGCCAGGAGGGCCTGCGCGAGCGCGTCGAGGAAATCGCCGACCGGCTGCTGGCGCAGGGCTGATCGTCCGGGCGGCCCCCCGGGGCCGTCAGTGCAGGATCTTGTACAGGTCGAACCCGGTCGCCCGGTAGCCGAGCGACTCGTACAGCCGCAGGGCCGCGGTGTTGCCGGCGAAGACGCTGAGCGCGATCGCACGGCCGCCCGCCGCCAGGGCCTCGCGCTCGGCGAGGTGCATCAGCGTGCGCCCGTGCCCCCGGCCGCGGTGCGCCGCGGGCACCCGGACCTCGAAGACGTACGCCTCCTCCTCCCGCACGGCCAGCCACAGCGTGCCCACGTCGGTGCCCTCGTGGCGCAGGACACGCAGCACGACGCCGGGCGTGGTGCTCCCCTGTGGCAGGAGCAGCGCCTGGTCGCGCTCGGCCTTGGCCGCGGCCTGCTCCGCGGGCACCCCGCGCCCGGCCCACTCCGCCGCGTACTGCGCCCGGCTCTGCTCCTGCCAGGCGGCGAACTCCTCCTCGGCCAGGGGCCGGGCGGTGCTGCCGGGCGGCAGGGCGGGCGGGGCGGCGAGCGGCTTGTTCAGCGAGCGGCTGCGCTCGACGTAGCCGAGGGCGCCCGCCAGGCCCAGGGCGGTGGTGGCGACGGCCGGGACGTCGACCGACACCTGGGTGCAGCCCCAGCCGCGCAGCACCTCCTCCGCGGCCAGTGCGGCGACCGTGCCGCGCCCCCGGTGCCGGTCGCGCTCGTCGATGACGAGCCCCGCTATGCGCCCGAAGCGGGGGCCGAAGCGGGGATCGGTGGCGATGGTGAGGCTGCCGACGGGCCGGCTGTTGACGCACACCTCGTAGCGGCGGGACCTGCCGCCGTCCTCGGTGCGCAGTTCCGGTGCGGTGGGGCGCAGCGTGGTGGTCACGCTGGTGTTGTACCGGCCCGGGGGCGGCACGTCATGGGGATTTACGGATCGATGTCCGCGGCCGAGCGTTCGGCGAAGGTGTGCACGGCCTTGGCGGTCACCGGGCCGGGGGCGCCGGGCAGATGGCGGCCGTCGACGGTGTGCACGGCCTGGACGTCGCGCAGGGAGGAGGTCAGCAGGATCTCCTCGGCCCGCTCCAGGACGTCGAAGGGCAGGTCGGTCTCCTGGGCGCCGGTCCACTCCAGCAGCAGGGCGCGGGTGATGCCGGGCAGGCAGCCGGAGGACAGCGGCGGGGTGTGCAGCTCGCCGTCGAGGACGACGAAGACATTGGAGCCGGTGCCCTCGCACAGCGCGCCGACGGTGTTGGCGAACAGGGCCTCGCTGGCGGCGTGCCGGTGGGCCTGGGCCAGGGCGACGACGTTCTCGGCGTACGAGGTGGACTTGGCCCCGGCCAGGGCGCCGCGCTCGTTGCGGGTCCAGGGGACGGTGACGACGGCGGTACTGGCCGGCCGGGGGGTGTGCTCGGCGAGGGCGACGACGAGGGTGGGGCGCAGGGTGCCGCGGTCGGAGCCGAGGGGGGAGACGCCGCCGGTGTAGGTGATCCGCAGCCGGCCGAGCGGCATGGGATTGGCGGCGAGGACGGCGTCGGCGGCCCGGCGGACCTCGTCGCGGTCGGGCTCGGGCAGCCCCAGCAGGTGGGCCGAGGCGGCGAGCCGGTCGAGGTGGCGGGTCATCGCGAAGGCACGGCCGTCGGTGGCCTTGAGCGTCTCGAAGACGCCGTCGCCCACCGTGAGCCCGTGATCGAAGACCGAGATGCGGGCGCTGTCCGCGTCGCGGAGCTGGCCGTCGTACCAGATCATCACCGTGTCGTCCCTCCTGCCGGCTGGTGTCGGCCCGACGCTATCGCGAGCAGGCGGGCGGCCTTCAGCTCCGTCTCGGCCCACTCGCGCTCGGGGTCGGAGCCCCAGGTGATGCCGGCGCCGGTGCCGAAGCGCAGGACGGGGCCGCCGGGGGCGGTGCGCTCGATCCAGAAGGTGCGGATGCCCACCGCCAGCTCGCCGGTGCCGCGGTCGGCGTCGACCCAGCCGATGCCGCCGCAGTAGGGGCCGCGCGGGGCGGTCTCCAGGGCCTCGATGATGTCGAGGGCGCTGGCCTTGGGGGCGCCGGTGACGGAGCCGGGCGGGAAGGTGCCGGCCAGCAGCTCGGGCCAGCCGGCGCCGTCGGCGAGCTCGCCGCGGACGGTGGAGACCAGGTGGACCAGGCCCGGGTGCGGTTCGACCGCGCACAGCTCGGGCACGGTCACCGAGCCGGTGGCGCAGACGCGGCCGAGGTCGTTGCGGACCAGGTCCACGATCATCACGTTCTCGGCGTGGTCCTTCTCCAGCAGGTCCGCTGCGGTGCGGCCGGTGCCCTTGATGGGGCCGGACTCCACCGTGCGGCCGGTGCGGCGCAGGTACAGCTCGGGCGAGGCGGTGGCGATCTCGATGCCGTGGGCGGGCAGGCGCACGGTGCCCGCGTACGGGGCGGGGTTGCCGTGGGCCAGGAGCGCGGTCAGGGCGTCGACGTCGGCGCGGTCGGGGTCGGGCAGCGGCGCGCTCAGCACGCGGCAGAGGTTGGCCTGGTAGACCTCGCCGGCGGCTATGTGCTCGCGGATGCGGCGGACGCCCGCGACGTAGCCGTCCCGGTCCAGGGAGCTGGTCCACTCCTCGGGCGCGGGTCCGCGCCAGGCCTGCGGGTCGGGCAGGGGCGGGGCGGGGCGCACGTCGCCGAAGCGGGCGCAGCGCAGTCCGCCCTCGAAGTCGGCGACCACGGCCCACCAGCCGCTGGATTCCAGGGCCGCCGGGTCGCTGGTGACGTCGCGCAGATCGGTGGCGAGCAGGCCGCCGAAGCGGGCCATCGGGGAGGCCGCCGGGGAGAGCGCAGTAGGGAGGCTGTGCACGTCATCGAGTCTATGGGGCACCCCCGGGGCGGGTCCGGGCGGCGGAGCGCGGGGGCCGTGGGGAGCGTTCCGGGAAGGATCAGCGCAGCATGCTGGGCAAACGGAATTTGAGCTGGCGCCGGAATCCGCTAAAGTTCAACACGTCGCCGGGACGCGGAAGCGAAACGGCGGGGCAGCTCCCGGATCCGATCCGGGGTGGCTGGTGCGGACGTGGCTCAGTTGGTAGAGCATCACCTTGCCAAGGTGAGGGTCGCGAGTTCGAATCTCGTCGTCCGCTCGATGTGGGGGATCTTCCCGAACCCCCTCACTCCTGGTGGAGTGGCCGAGAGGCGAGGCAACGGCCTGCAAAGCCGTCTACACGGGTTCAAATCCCGTCTCCACCTCCAAGGACGATTAGCTCAGCGGGAGAGCGCTTCCCTGACACGGAAGAGGTCACTGGTTCAATCCCAGTATCGTCCACTCGAGACCTTCACGGGTCTCCCCGCGCGATTAGCTCAGCGGGAGAGCGCTTCCCTGACACGGAAGAGGTCACTGGTTCAATCCCAGTATCGCGCACGCAGCACCAGCAGCATCCCGGACGATTAGCTCAGCGGGAGAGCGCTTCCCTGACACGGAAGAGGTCACTGGTTCAATCCCAGTATCGTCCACCGAGGTCCTCCACGGATCTTCCCGCGCGATTAGCTCAGCGGGAGAGCGCTTCCCTGACACGGAAGAGGTCACTGGTTCAATCCCAGTATCGCGCACACCGATCGGCCCGGGCCGGAGCTCCATGCTCCGGCCCGGGCCGTTTTTGGTGGTCCGTTTTTGGTGGCCCGGTGGCCCGATGGTTCCTGCCGGCTCCGGGAACTCGACGGCCGGGTACCTCCCCAGGTACCCGGCCCGTCGTGCCGTCCGCCGCACCCCCGTCCCCACGGGGTCCGCCGCATCGCCCGGCCCGGGCCGCTCTTCCCGGGCCGCGGGGCGCTCAGCGCCCCAGCGATCCGGCCACGGACGACGCCTGTGCGACCACGGCGTCCCAGCCGCCGAAGACGACCGCGAGCAGTGCCGCGAGCGGCAGCACCATGGCGGCCGCGACGAGCGGGTGCCGGGTCGGAGGGGACGGCGGGGGGAAGCCGTCGCCGGGGGCGTCCACGGCCCGGTGGCCGTGCGCCCGGGCGCTCCCGCGCCCCGCCACGTCCGGCATCCTCCGCTCCTTCCGTCTCCCCTGCATCGTGTGGGGCGACGGGCACCTGACCTCGGGGGACGAGTGTGCGTGCCCGTCGCTTGCCCCTCACCCTAGGCGCGCCCGCCCCGGTCCGGCGTCATGCCCGCGTACCCCTCGGCGTTCTCCGAGAGGATGACAGCGGCCCGGCGGGGTACTCCCAGGGGTGGAGAGGCCCCTCCCCCGGTGAATTCGATCACTTCCCGGCCGCACCGGCGGCCGCCCGCGCGGTGGTGCCGGGCCCGGCCCGTACCTCCTCGCGTCATACGTTCGACTCCCTCCGGCCGCCACCCGGGCGGACGGCCCCGCGCAGGGGCCGGAACCGGCCAAAACCCTTGGTCCGCCGGGTGCTTGGGCACCGGGCCGTCGCGTCCCTGCCGTTCCCGGCGCGACGACCCGTACGGAGCCGGGCGCGGCCGTGGCCGCCACCGGCCGGTGGCGGGCAATCCGGTCGCCGACGCATGCGCGGCCTCGCAGCACGACCGTCCGTCAATCCGTAAGCTGTGCCACGTCAGAGGCCGGGCAGCTGTGTGG
Organism: Streptomyces sp. NPDC049585; assembly: GCF_040675615.1. Classification (NCBI taxonomy): domain Bacteria; kingdom Bacillati; phylum Actinomycetota; class Actinomycetes; order Kitasatosporales; family Streptomycetaceae; genus Streptomyces; species Streptomyces sp. NPDC049585. The sequence continues at coordinate 58,317 of NZ_JBFAPE010000011.1, forward strand.
GGCAGCCCCACCGGAGGTAGGGGACGAAGATGACGATGATGCGGCTCCGGCGCGAGGACCCGCGTGTCGTCGGCAATTTCCGGCTGCACCGCCGGCTCGGCGCGGGCGGCATGGGCGTGGTCTACCTGGGGTCGGACCGGCGCGGGCAGCGCGTGGCGCTGAAGGTGATCCGCCCCGACCTGGCGGAGGACCAGGAGTTCCGCTCCCGCTTCGCCCGCGAGGTCTCCGCCGCCCGGCGAATCCGCGGCGGCTGCACGGCGCGGCTGGTGGCCGCGGACCTGGAGGCGGACCGTCCGTGGTTCGCCACCCAGTACGTGCCCGGGCCCTCGCTGCACGACAAGGTCAACGAGGAGGGGCCCCTGTCGGCCGCTCAGACCGCCTCCATCGGCGCCGCGTTGGCCGAGGGGCTGCTGGCCGTGCACGACGCGGGCGTCGTGCACCGCGACCTCAAGCCCTCCAACATCCTGCTGTCCCCCAAAGGCCCGCGGATCATCGACTTCGGCATCGCCTGGGCCACCGGGGCCAGCACGCTCACGCACGTGGGCACGGCGGTCGGCTCGCCCGGCTTCCTCGCGCCCGAGCAGGTCCGGGGCGCCGCGGTGACCCCGGCCACCGACGTCTTCGCCCTGGGCGCCACGCTCGCCTACGCGGCGACGGCCGACTCCCCCTTCGGGCAGGGCAGTTCCGAGGTCATGCTCTACCGGGTGGTCCACGAGGAACCCCAGCTCATGGCCGTCCCCGACGCGCTCGCCCCGCTCATCCACGCCTGCCTGGCCAAGGATCCCGAAGAGCGGCCCAGCACGCTGCAGCTGTCCCTGCGGCTGAAGGAGATCGCCGCCCGCGAGGCGCACGGCATCGGCGAGGGCCGGCCGCCGTCGCCGCGCCGCGAGCCCGACCGACCCTCGGCCCGCCGGGCGGTGGAGTACGAGCGCCAGCGCACCGAGCGCCGCCCCGGCAGCTCCCCCACGCCCCGCCCCGGCCCGGCGGCGGGCCGCCCGGCACCGCAGGCGGCCCCGGCCGGCCGCGGCCGGCCCACACCCACCCGGCCCATGCCCCGCGGCGGAGCACCCCGTTCCGGGGCGCAGACGAAATCGGGCGCACGCCGTCCGGGTCCGGACCGCAACCTGCTGCGTCAGCGGCTGATCGTCTTCGTGGTGGTCACGCTGCTCGTCGCCCTGGGCATCGCGGCGGCCCAGGGCTGCCAGGGCCCCTCCCACTCCCAGGGCAGGCCCCACCGGACGGTGGTGGGGGGCGCCCGTTAGGGGCGCGGGGCGGTATCGATCTGCGGCTACCGCCGCGTGGGCGCGACAAGCCACGACGCTCCCGCAGGTGCGGTGTCGGCTGCAGGCCGTCCGTGGCCGATCGCGCAGTTCCCCGCGCCCCTGCGGGGCGCTGCATGTCTGCCGTCAGGCCGCTGCGCGGCCTGCCGTCACCGCGTAGAAGGCCACCGCCGCCGCGGCGCCCACGTTGAGGGAGTCCACGCCGTGGGCCATCGGGATGCGCACCCATTCGTCCGCCGCGCGCAGGGCGCGGGGGGTCAGGCCGTCGCCCTCGGCGCCCAGCATCAGGGCCACCCGCTCCAGGCGGTGCGGGGCGGCGTCGTCCATGGAGGTGGCGCGCTCGTCGGGGGTCAGGGCCAGGACCTTGAAGCCCGCCCCGCGTACGGCGTCCAGGTCGCGCGGCCAGTCCTCCAGCCGGGCGTAGGGGACGGAGAAGACGGCGCCCATGGAGACCTTCACCGAACGCCGGTAGAGGGGGTCGGCGCAGTCCGGGGAGAGGAGCACGGCGTCCATGCCGAGGGCCGCGGCGCTACGGAAGATGGCGCCGATGTTGGTGTGGTCGTTGACGCGTTCCATCACCACCACGCGGCGCGCGGTGGTCAGCAGGTCGCCGGCGGCCGGCAGGGGCCTGCGCTGCATCGAGGCCAGGGCACCGCGGTGGACGTGATAGCCCGTCACCTGCTCGGCCAGCCGCGGCGTGACGACGTAGACCGGGGCCTCGGAGTCCTCGATGACGTCCTGCATCACCTCGATCCACTTGGCCGACAGCAGCATCGACCGCATGGCGTACCCGGCCTGCAGGGCGCGCCGGACGACCTTCTCGCCCTCGGCGATGAACAGGCCCTCGGCGGGCTCGCGGCGGCGGCGCAGTTCGACGTCGGTCAGGCCGGTGTAGTCGTGCAGGCGGGGGTCGTCGGGGTCGTCGATGGTGATGAGCTCGGCCATGCTGTGGTGCTTCCCGGTCTGTCCGTGGGGTGATGGGTGGAGGTCAGCTGTTCGGTCCGGCCGGGCCGACCGCCGTCACCTCGCCGATGACGATGACGGCGGGCGGGCGTATGCCCTCGGTCCGCACCCGCTCCCCCACCGTCGCGAGGGTGGCGTCCACGCGGCGCTGGGCGGTGGTGGTGCCTTCCTGGACGACGGCGACGGGCGTGCCGGCGGGGCGGCCGTGACCGATGAGGGTGTCGGCGATGGTGGGGATGTTCTCGACGGACATCAGCAGCACGAGCGTGCCCGTGAGCCGGGCCAGGGCGGCCCAGTTCACGCGCGAGCGCGGGTCGTCGGGGGCCACGTGGCCGCTGACCACGGTGAACTCCTGCGCCAGGCCCCGGTGCGTGACGGAGATGCCGGCCGCGGCGGGCACGCTGATGGAGCTGGAGATGCCGGGCACCACGGTGCAGGGGATGCCGTGCTCGGCGAGCGCCTGCACCTCCTCCATGCCGCGGCCGAAGACGAACGGGTCGCCGCCCTTGAGGCGCACCACGGCCTTGCCCGCCTTGGCGTGCTCGATCAGCGCGTCGTTGATGGCCTCCTGGGCCATGAACCGGCCGTAGGGGATCTTGGCGGCGTCGATGACCTGGACGTGCGGCGGCAGTTCGTCGAGCAGGTCGCGCGGGCCGAGCCGGTCGGCGATGACGACGTCCGCCTCCGCCAGCAGCCGGCGGCCGCGCACGGTGATCAGGTCGGGGTCGCCGGGACCGCCGCCGACCAGGGCGACGCCCTTGGCCCGGGCCCGGTGGTGCGGGGCGGCGAGCGTTCCGTCGCGCAGGCCCTCGACGACGGCGTCCCGCACGGCGGCGCAGCGGCGCGGGTCCTGCCCGGTGAGGACGGCGACGGTGACCCCGGCGGCGCGCCCGGTGGCGGGCGTCCAGGCCGTGGCCGCCTCGGCGTCGTCGCTGCGCACGGCCCACACCCGGCGGGCCTCGGCCTCGGCGGAGGCCGCCGCGTTGGCGTCGGCGTCGTCGGTGCTGATCAGCGCGTACCAGGCGCCGTCGAGGTCGCCGTCGCGGTACCGGCGGCGCTCCCAACGCACCTCGCCCGCCGTGACCATGGCCTCGACGGAAGGAGTGACGGAGGGCGAGACGAGGAGCACGTCGGCTCCGGCGGCCACCAGGCCCGGCAACCGGCGCTGGGCGACCTGACCGCCGCCGAGCACGACGACGCGGCGACCGGCGAGACGCAGTCCGACGGGGTAGGGCAAAGGCTCTGCCATGGTGCGGGCTCCTCTGACAAATGCGCTGGTGGGGACACCCTAAGGGGGCCGGCGCGCCGGTGGGCAATCGTCCCGTATGACAGAACGATTGCCCACCGGCCGGTGCACCGGCGTCAGGCCTTCTCGCTGACCCCGGCCTTGTCGAACGTCGCCACCTCGTGCATCGCCCGCGCAGCGCTCTGCACGACCGGCAGCGCCAGCAGCGCACCCGTGCCCTCGCCGAGGCGCAGGTCCAGGTCCACCAGCGGGCGCAGGCCCAGCTTCGTCAGCGCCGCCACGTGCCCCGGCTCCGCGCTGCGGTGACCCGCGATGCACGCGGCCAGCGCCTCCGGCGCGACGGCCCGGGCCACGAGGGCCGCGGCACCGGCGCTGACACCGTCGAGGATCACCGGCGTACGCAGCGACGCGCCGCCGAGGATGAGGCCGACGAGCGCCGCGTGCTCCAGGCCGCCGATGGCCGCGAGGACGCCGATGGGGTCCCCCGGGTCGGGCTGGTGCAGCTCCAGGGCACGGCGCACCACGTCGATCTTGCGGGCGTGCATCTCGTCGTTGATGCCGGTGCCCCGCCCGGTGATCTCCGCCGGGTCGGCGCCGGTGTAGACGGAGATGAGCGCCGCGGACACCGTGGTGTTGGCGATGCCCATCTCACCGGTGAGCAGGGCCTTGTTGCCGGCCGTGACGAGGTCGCGGGCGGTCTCGATGCCCACCTCGACCGCGCGCAGCGCCTCCTCGCGGGTCATCGCGGGGCCGGTGGTGAAGTCGTTCGTACCGGCCCGGACCTTGCGCGGCAGCAGCCCCGGCGTCGTCGGCAGCTCCGAGGCCACACCGACGTCGACCACGCACACCTCGGCCCCCACCTGATTGGCGAAGGCGTTGCACACCGCGCCGCCGCCCAGGAAGTTGGCCACCATCTGCGAGGTGACCTCCTGGGGCCAGGCCGTGACGCCCTGGTGGTGCACACCGTGGTCGCCGGCGAAGATCGCGACGGCCGCGGGCTCGGGGATCGGCGGCGGGCACTTGCGGGACAGGCCGCACAGCTGCGCCGAAATGATCTCCAGCATGCCGAGCGCGCCCGACGGCTTCGTCATGCGCTTCTGCCGCTCCCACGCCTCGCCGAGCGCCTTGGCGTCCAGCGGACGGATACCGCGCAGGGTCTCCGCGAGCAGGTCGTGCGGCTCCTCACCGGGCAGGGCCCGGCGCCCGTACTCCTCCTCGTGCACCACCCACGACAGCGGACGGCGCTTCGACCAGCCGGCCTGCATCAGCTCCGGCTCGTCGGGGAACTCGTCGACGTACCCGACGCACAGGTAGGCGACGACCTCCAGATGCTCGGGCAGACCGAGGGCACGCACCATCTCGCGCTCGTCGAAGAAGCTGACCCAGCCCACGCCGAGGCCCTCGGCGCGGGCGGCGAGCCAGAGGTTCTCGACGGCCAGGGCGGAGGAGTACGGCGCCATCTGCGGCTGGGTGTGCCGGCCCAGGGTGTGCCGGCCGCCCCGGGTGGGGTCGGCGGTGACGACGATGTTGACGGGCGTCTCGAGGATCGCCTCGATCTTCATTTCCTTGAACTGCTTGGCCCGGCCCTTGGGCAGCGACTTGGCGTACGCCTCGCGCTGACGGGTCGCCAGCTCGTGCATCGCCCGACGGGTCTCCGCCGAACGGATGACGACGAAGTCCCACGGCTGCGAATGCCCGACGCTGGGCGCGGTGTGCGCGGCCTCCAGCACCCGCAGCAGCACCTCGTGCGGGATGGGGTCGGGGCGGAAGCCGTTGCGGATGTCGCGCCGCTCGCGCATCACCCGGTGCACGGCGGCACGCTCGGCGTCCCCGAACCCTTCCGCCGGGGGGCCGGCGGGCGGGGCGGCCACGGCCACGGGCACGGCCTCCGGCCCGGCTTGGGCGGTGGCATCGACGTCCGGCTCGTCGATGAGCCGCACACGGGGCCCTTCGGCGGGCGGCTCGGCCTCGGCGGCCGGTGCGGGTGCGTCTGCCGACGCGGGGTCGGTGGCGGGGGCGGCCGCGGCGGCCGTGGCGGGCGCGCCTGCCGGGGCCTCGACGGCCGAGGCGGGTGCGTCTGCCGACGCGGGCTCGGTGGCCGGTGCGGCCACGGCGACCGGGGCGGTCACGTCTACCGACGCGGGGTCGGTGGCGGGGGCGGCCTCGACGGCCGTGGCGGGCGCGTCTGCCGCGGCCTCGACGGCCGGTGCGGGTGCGTCTGCCGACGCGGGCTCGGTGGCCGGTGCGGCCTCGACGGCCGAGGCGGGCGCGTCTGCCGACGCAGGGGCGGTGGTCGGTACGGACGCGTCCATCGGCGCGGGCTCGGTGACCGGGGCGGCCGCGTCCGCCGATACGGGCACGGCGGCCGGGGCGGGCGCCTCCGCCGGTGCGACCGCGTCTACCGACGCAGGGGCGGTGGCCGGTGCGGACGCGTCTGCCGACGCGGGCACGGCGGCCGCCGGTGCGGCTGCGCCTGCCGACGCAGCGTCAATGACCGGGGCGGCCGCGGCGGCCGGTGCGGGCTCGGCGACCGGCGCGGGCGCGTCCACCGATGCCGGCACGGCAGCCGGGTCGGGCACAACGCCCGTGGCGGGCACGTCCGCCGGCACGGCTGCGTCCGCCGACGCGGGGTCGGCCGCCGGGGCCGGGGCGGGCTCGGCGGGTACGACGGTGGGGGCCGCGGCCGGGGCGGGGGCCGCGGCCTGGGGCTCGGCCGGCGCGACGGGCTCGGCGACAACGCCCTCGACCTGGGCCACGGCCTGCGGCTCGACGGGCGCAACGGTGGCGGCTTCGGTCGGGGCTGCGGCAGCAGCCTGCGGTTCCGCCGATGCGACGGCGGCAGACTCGACCGGCTCGGCCGGGGCCGCGGCCTGCGGCTCCGCCGGAGCCGGAGCCGGAACTGCAGCCTGCGGCTCGGCCGGAGCCGGAGCCGGAACTGCAGCCTGCGGCTCGGCCGGAGCCGGAGCTGCCGTTGGGGCCTCGGCCGGCGCGGCAGCATCCGCGGCGGCGGACTCGGCCGGAGCCACGGCCTGCGGCTCGGTGGCAACGGAGTCAACCGGCTCGGCCGGAGCCGGGACGGCGGGCCGGGCCTCGGCCGGCGCGGCAGCCTCCACGACGGCGGACTCGGCCGAGGCCGCGACCTGCGGCTCGGCGGACATCGCGGCGGTGGCCGCGACGTCCTCGGCCGGCGTCTGGTCCGCTGCCTGCGGCTCGCCGGGCCCGGCCGGCGCCTGGGCTGCGGCCTGGGGTTCGACGGGCTGAGCAGCCTCGGCGGCGACAGCCTCGGCCGGTGCCGCGACGACGGCGGGCTCGGCCGGAGTCGGGGCGGCGGGTGCCACGGCAACTGCCTCGGCGGCCTCGGCCGGTGCCGCAGCCTGCGGGGCGGCGGGCTCGGCGGGCTCGGCCGGGGCGGGAGCCGCGGGCTCGGCAGGCTCGGCCGCCGGCGGAGCCGCGGCGGACTGGGCGGCCGCAACGGCCGGCGCCGGCGGTTGTGCGGGCTCGGCGGGGTCGTCCAGGAAGGCGCCCACGCCCATCCCTCGGGCGACGGAGGCAGGGGGTGCCACCGGGGTGGGGTCCTCCTGCGGCAGGGCCGCGGCCGGTTCGGCGGGGGCGGCGAAGGGCTCCGCCGACGGGGCGTCATCCGGCCCGGGGGCGGGCGCGGCCGGGGCCGTCGTGGGCAGGACGCGGTCGACGAGGGCCTGGGCGGCGCCCGGGGCGACGGTGGGGACGTCGGCGGCGCGCTGCGCGGGCACGCCGGCTCCCGCGGTGGCGTCGACGGGGGCGCCGGGCGCGTCGCCCGCGTGCTGCGGCGGTACGAACGCCGGCTGCTCCGCGCCGGGCTCGGCGTACTCGACGCCGCCGACGGGAGGGGCGGGGGTGCCGACGGGCTGCTGCGGGGCGGCGGGGCCGCGGTCGGCGAGGGAGCGGACGACGCCGCTGCCCGGCTCCGGGACGGGCGGGCCCATGTGGAGGGGGCGGCGCGGCGGGGCGGCGGCCGGGGGGGTGCGGACCTCGGTGAAGTCGACGGAGCCGGTGTCGCGGCCGCCGGTCTCGTGGGTGCCGCCCTGGGCGGGGGGCTGTTCGCTCCAGGCGCCCTGGGCGCCGGGCATGAGCAGCAGGTCGTCCTCGTCCGCGGCGTCGGGTTCGAGGTAGGCGTAGGGGGCTGGGGCTGCGGTGTCGGCAGGGTCTGCGGTGTGCCCGGGCAGCGCGCCTGCGTTCTCCGGCTGTCCCTCGCCCGGGAACCGGCCGGTGTCGGTCATGCGTACCCCTCGCCCATCGGTAGTGCTCCTTCCAACCGCTGCCGCCCACAGACAACAACGAGCGTCCATGCCTCGCGGCACGTTGTGTGCCACCGATGCCACCCTGCCCTGTACGCGCCAAAAGGGTGAGGCCTTCGGGGCATTGGCGGGTGTGGTGTCGGACACCGCTGACCGGCGGCACAACGATCCGCCAGCCTACCCCGAACGGGCCCGGGGGCCCTCAGGGGTGGGTGCGACGGCCACTCAGGAGGAAGGCTACGGCGCGCTCGCGCTCCGTCCAGTCGCCTGTGTCCAAGTCCACTGCCTGGAGCAGTGTGCAGTGCACCGTGTAGCCGCCTTCGGCGAGGACGCGGCCGACGGCTTCGGCGTCGTCGCGCGTGGCGGCGTGGGTGACGATGCGTTCGGGGCGGCGGTCGGCGCAGGCGGCGACGACGGCGGGGCCGCCGCCGCCGACGCGGACGACGTCCGGTTCGGGAAGTTCCTCCAGGATCTGCGGGGCGGTGCCGTGGACGACCTGCAGCTGGGTGCCGTAGCGGCGGGCGAGTGAGGCTGCGCGGCGGCAGGCATCGGGGTCGCGGTCGACGGCGATGACGGCGGCGCCGAAGCGGGCGGCCTCGATGGCGGCGGCGCCGCTGCCGGAGCCGATGTCCCAGACGAGGTCGCCCACGCGGGGGCCGAGGCGTGCGAGTTGGGCGGCGCGCAGTTCGGTGCTCTCGCCCTCGCCGAGGGTGGTGTCGTAGGCGCGGGCGGGCAGGGCCCAGCCGCGTACGGCCGGGGGCTGGCCGGGGTCGCGGCCGGCGATCCAGGTGCCACCGCGGCCGAGCGGGGTGCCGGAGCCGCCGATGACGATGACGACGTTGGGGTCGCGCCAGGCGTGGTCGGCGGCCCGGTCGGAGGTGACGACGGTGACCTGTTCGCGGGCGGTGCCCAGTTCCTCGCAGATGACGAAGGTGCGGTGGACGTCGCCGAGCAGCAGGGCGAGTTCGGCGGGGCCGGCGCCGGGGGAGGTGAGGACGGCGACCTTGGGGTGGGCGCGGCAGACGTTGACGGCGCGGCGCAGGTCGCGGGCGTGGGCGACGACGACCTGGGCGTCGTCCCAGGGCATGCCGGCCCGGGCGAAGGCGGTAGCAACGGAGGAGACGGCGGGGACGACCTCGATCTCCAGGCCGTAGTCGGGGGCGCGCAGGGTGCGCACGACGCCGAAGAAGCCGGGGTCGCCGTCGGCGAGGACGACGGCGGAGCCGCGGTGGGCGGCGATGCGGCGGGCGGCGAGGTCGAGGCTGCCGAGGCGGATGCGCTCGGCGTCGGCGGGCACCTCGGGCAGGGCCAGGTGGTGGGGTGCGCCGGCGACGAGGGTGGCGGCGGCGAGGGCCGAGCGGGCCCCGGCCGTCAGCGGCGAGCCGTCCCAGCCGATCACCGTGACCCGGTCGGCCATCGTCGTCTGTCTCCTGGGCTTGTCGCAGGTCGGGCCCCGTGGGGGCGGGCAGCACGAGCGTACCCCGGCCGGTGGCGGCCGGGGCTGCGCGGCGTGGGTGCCGGTCAGCGCCAGACGGGGAAGGCGGGTGCGGCGTGGGAGGGGTGGCCGGAGCGGTCCCAGTCGGCGGGGTGGTGGTCCTCGCCCTCGTCGAGGTCCTCCGGCAGCAGGCTCCACAGGATGAGGTCGGTGCGGATCTCGGTCCAGCCGGCACCTTCGGTGCGGCTGCGGCCTATCCAGGCGTTGCGCAGGACGCCCTCGCTGACGCAGCCGGCCTTCTGGGCGACCTGCTGGGCGGCGGTGTTGTCGGCGGCGGTGCGCAGTTCCAGGCGCTGGAAGCGCTGGTCGCGGAAGAGCCACTCGGCGACCGCGAGGAGGGATTCGCAGGCGTAGCCCTCGCCGCGGGCCCAGGGGGCGGTGACGTAGGAGACCTCGGTGGTCAGGGTGCGCCAGTCGGTGTTGCGCAGGTGGAGGGTGCCCACGAGGCGGTGGGTGAGGAACTCGGTGACCGCAAAGACGATTCCGCGCCCGGTGGAGCGTTCGGCGGGGGCGCGGCGCAGGGCCCAGTCGCGGGCGTCGGCGGTGGTGTAGGGGTGAGGGGCGGCGGTCCAGGCGGTGATGAGCTCGTCGTTCATCATCTCGGCGAGCGCGGGGACGTCGCCTGCCTCGAACGGGCGCAGCACCAGCCGGTCCGTACTGATGGAGATGTCCGGAAAGGTGGATGTCATGCGCTGCTCCAACGCCGGGGGCGGGTGGGCTCGGGGTGTACGGGTGGGGCTCGGGTGCACCAGCATGCAGCATCGGCGGGCGGGTGTGCCAAGCGCAGGGCCCCGCGCACGGGGTGTTGTGTGCGCGGGGCCTTACGACCGTACGGAGGGCCGAGATTACAAGGTGTCAGCTCTTGACGGGGCCGAAGGCGGGGATGACGGCGCCGTTGCTGAACTTCTCCTGGATGAACTTCTTCACCTCGTCGGAGTTGAGCAGCTGGGCGAGCTTGGTGATGCGGGGGTCGGCCTCGTTGCCCTTCTTCACCGCGAGGAAGTTGGCGTAGGGGTTGCCGTCGGCCTTCTCCAGGGCGATGGCGTCCTTGGCGGGGCTGAGCTTGGCGCCGATGGCGAAGTTGCCGTTGATGACGGCGGCGTCCACGTCGGCGAGTCGGGAGGGGATCTGGGCGGCTTCGAGCTCGGTGAACTCGACGCCCTTCTTGTCCTCGACGTCGGAGAGCCGGGCCGCGGCGCCGACGCCGTCCTTGAGCTTGATGACGCCGTTGTCGGCGAGCAGCTTCAGGGCGCGTCCCTCGTTGGTGGCGTCGTTGGGGACGGCGATGGTGGAGCCGGAGCCGAGGTCGGCGACCTTCTTCCCCTTCTTGGAGTACAGGCCGAGCGGCTCGATCTCGACGTTGACGACGGGCACGATGTCCGTCTTGTTCTTCTTGTTGAAGTCGTCGAGGTACGGCTTGTGCTGGAAGAAGTTCGCGTCGACCTCGCCGTTCTGCGTGGCGGTGTTCGGCAGGACGTAGTCGTTGAACTCCTTGACCTCCAGCTTGAGGCCGGCCTTCGCGGCGAGGTGGTCGCGGACGAAGTTGAGGATGTCGCCGTGCGGGGTGGGGCTGGCGGCCACGACGAGCTTGGCCGCGGGGTCGGCGTCCTTGCCCTTCTTGGACGAGCCGGAGGAGGTGTCGGAGGGGGCGCTGCAGGCGGTGACGCCCAGGGTGAGGGCGGCGGCGGCCGCGAGGGCGGCGGTGAGCTTGGCGGTGGTACGCACGAAGAGTGCCTTCCTTGCTGAATGTTTCTGGTGTTCCGGAGGGGTGTGCGCCCGGCAAAGGGTCCGGGCTCTCGCGGGTCTGTGGGGGGGTGGGTCCGGTCAGGCCGCCTTGGTGGGGACGGCCTCGGCCTCGGGGGCGGCCTGGTCCGGGGTGGTGGTGGTCGCCGTGCGCTGGGCGGGCAGCAGCCGGCGCAGGCCCACGGGGGCGGCCTGGCGGCCGCCGCGGGAGGCCAGACGGCGTACGGCGAGGTCGCCGGCGATCTGGACGACGGTGACGATGACGATGAGCAGCACGATGGTGATGTTCATCAGGGCGTCCTCGCGGCGCTGGTAGCCGTAGGTGATGGCGAGGTTGCCCAGGCCGCCGCCGCCGACGGCGCCGGCCATGGCCGAGTAGCCGATGAGGGTGATGACGGTGGTGGTCAGGCCGGCGATCAGGGAGGGCAGGGCCTGCGGGAGGAGCACCTTGAAGATGATCGTCCAGGTGCCGCCGCCCATCGACTGGACGGCCTCGACCAGCCCGTGGTCGACCTCGCGGACCGCGGTCTCGACCAGGCGGGCGAAGAAGGGGATCGCGCCGATGGCGAGGGCGACCACGGCGGCGCTGGGGCCGATGGAGGTGCCGACGACGAGCCGGCTGAAGGGGATCAGCCAGACGATGAGGATGATGAACGGCAGCGAGCGCCCGAGGTTGAGGATCGCGCCGAGCACCTTGTTGACGGCGGCGTTCTGCAGCAGCGCGCCCCGGTCGGTCAGCACGAGCAGCAGGCCCAGGGGCAGGCCGCCGATGACGGCGTAGACGGTGGACCACCACACCATGAAGAGGGTGTCCAGACACGCGTCGCGCAGCAGGGGCTGCATCTCGGCCCAGGTCACTTGGCACCTTCCTTCAGGAGCGGGGCGGCGGGGGGCGGGCTCTGCACGTCCGCCACGTCCACCTGCAGGCCCTGCTCGCGCAGGAAGCCGATGGGGACGACGTTCTCCTCGAAGCGGCCGGGCAGCTCGATGCGCATCCGGCCGATCTGCTTGCCGGCGACGGTGTCCATCGCGGCGCCCAGGATCGAGATGTCGATGTTGTACGTGCGGGAGAGCTGGGAGATGACCGGCTGGGTGGCGGCCTCGCCGTGGAAGGTGACGTCCACGACGGTGCGGTCGGGCCCGGAGGGCTCGCCGCCGACGGGGAACAGCTCGGCGGCGAGCTCGGAGCCGGGGGTGGCGAGCAGCTCGGAGACGGTGCCCGACTCCACGACGCGGCCGGCCTTCATCAGGGCGGCGGAGTCGCAGATCGTCTTGACGACGTCCATCTCGTGGGTGATGAGCATGATCGTCAGGCCGAGCTGCTGGTTGAGGTCGCGCAGCAGCGTCAGGATGGAGCGGGTGGTCTCCGGGTCGAGCGCGGAGGTCGACTCGTCGGAGAGCAGCACCTTGGGGTCGCCGGCCAGGGCGCGGGCGATGCCGACGCGCTGCTTCTGGCCGCCGGAAAGCTGGCCGGGGTAGGCGCGGGCCTTGTCGGCGAGGCCGACGAGGTCGAGCAGCTCCACCGCCTTGCGCTCGCGCTCGCGGCGGTCGAGGCCGAGGATCTCCAGTGGCAGCTCGACGTTGGCCTGCACGGTGCGCGAGGAGAGCAGGTTGAAGTGCTGGAAGACCATGCCGATGCGGCTGCGGGCCGTGCGCAGCGCGGCGTTCGCCCGCTGGCCGCGGCCGGCGAGCGCGGTGAGGTCCTGGCCGGCGACGGTGACCGTGCCGGAGGTGGGGCGCTCCAGGAGGTTGACGCAGCGGATGAGGGTCGACTTGCCGGCGCCGCTCTGACCGATGACGCCGTACACCTCGCCCTCGCGCACGTGGAGGTCGACGCCGTCGAGGGCGGTGACCTCGCGGCCGCGTGAGCGGTAGACCTTGCTCAGGCCTTGTGTGGTGATCACAGAAGGATTCCGTCACTGTTCGAGTGCGCGGCGACGACGGCGCCGGCACGGGCATGCATTGCGGAACGCGACATCGGGCGGTCCCTGCGGGCGCCGGGGGCACGGGCTCGGGGCCGGGTGACGCGGGGCGGTGCGATCCGGGTCCGGGGTGTCACCGGGCGGGATCGACGGGGTCTCGCTTCGGGGCGCGAGGCACAGGGGCCCTCAGCAGTCACACATTCGACACATGCGACGCGCAGCGCCGGGCGTCATCTTCGCCTCGGTCGCAATCATGCGGGTGCTCGTCGCGGTCATGCGGGCAAGTAAAACAGAAGCGTGTGCGAACAGGCCACGCCTGTCCGAATACCGGACAGTGCCGCTCACCCCATGGACACCGCACGGCACGCGCGGGCCCGCGCGCGGACCGGGCGCACCGGGCCATTACAGTCGTCCCATGCCTGTCATGCCCCATTCGCACGCCCGCACCGCCGGGGGGCCGCGGTGATCGACGCGCTGACTCTCGCGGCCGGCCTGGCCGCCCTCGCACTGGCCGCCTGGTGCGGCTTCGCCTTCGCGCGCGACGAATCCACCAAGGACTGGCACTTCATCGGCATGGCCGTGGTCGCCGTGCTCGCCCTGGCGCAGCTCGTCATAGGCGTCGTCCGCCTCACCGGCGGCGACCGGCCGGCCCAGGGCACCACGATCTTCGTGGCCTACCTGCTGGGTGCGGCGGCCGCCGTACCGGCCGCCGGCTTCATGTCGCTGGCCGAGCGCACCCGCTGGGGCTCGGCCACCGTGGCCGCGGGCGCCGTGGTCCTCGCCGTGCTCGAAGTGCGGCTCTACGACATCTGGGGAGGCTGACATGGCAGAGCCCGTACGCGCCAGCGACACCGCCGAGAGCACCGGATTCGACCTCGGGCACGGCCCGGGCCGGCTGCTGGTCTGGCTCTACGGCGTCTTCACCGTGGCGGCCGCCTCCCGCTCCGTCGTCCAGATGATCCTCGACTTCGGCCGGGCGCCGCTGGCCTACGTCCTGTCGGCGGCGGCCGCCGTCGTCTACGCCTTCATCACCTACTCGCTGGTGCGCGGCGGACGGCGGGCCCGCAGGGCGGCGCTGGTGTGCTGCGCCGCCGAGCTGGCCGGGGTGCTGATCGTGGGGACGTGGACCCTGCTCGCCCCCTCGTCCTTCCCCGACGCCACCGTCTGGTCCGACTACGGCATGGGGTACCTCTTCATCCCCGTCATCCTGCCGGTGACCGCCATGATCTGGCTGCGCCGGGCGCCGCGCTGAGGCCGCGCGCGGCTCAGGCCGTGGTGGCCAGGGCGGCCGGGGCGTCCTTCTCCAGGGTGATGCGCGTCAGCACCCGGGAGACCTGCTCGGTGCCGGTGCGCTCGTAGCCCCACCTGCGGTACAGCCGCAGGTTGCCCTCGTTGCGCTGCCCCGTGGCCAGGCGGTAGCGCTTGGCGGACCACTCCCCCGCCAGCCGCTCCTCGATCGCCGCCAGCAGCCGGCCGCCCAGGCCGTGCCGCTGCATCCGCGGGTGCACGATGAGACCGGTGATGTCCGCGGTGCCGTCCGCGCCCACCGAGGCGCGCACCGAACCGACGACCTCCTCGCCGAGCCGGGCCACGAGCACGCAGCCGCGGCCCAGTTCGGCGCGCAGGTCGTCGAGGGACTGGGTCAGGGGCTCGATCGAATAGTCCCCGTAGAGCTCCGCCTCGCTCTGGTAGCACAAGTACTGGAGTTTGAGGATCCGCTCGGCATCGGCCTCGGCCGCGGCCGAGATGGTCACGCTCATGCCCATGTGCGCCTGCCTCCCCTGTTTCGGTTCGTTAACGCTCCTTTCCCCAAGGGCCAGGAGCGGCAATCTCCGCGATGAGCATTCTGCGCAGGCATCCCAGGCAACGGGAACGGATGGGCCCCAAAGAGCCTTGTGAGATTCCCAACTTCCCTGCGATTTCGCGGTAGGTCGGGTCCTTGCGGGACAACATCGCAGACAGCAAACCCGCACAGCGGCCGGGCAGCCGGCGCACGGCCGCCCGCAGCTCCCGGCCGGACTCGGCGTCCAGCACCGCCTGCTCCACGCCGGGCGCGGCGGTGGCGGCGTGGGGGGCGGTGGCGTACGGCACCTCGCGCCGTGCCCGGCGCCGGGCACGGCGGGCGACGGCGCGGACGGTGGCCCGTAAGCCATGCGCCGAGACGGCGGCCTTCGCGTCGAGGAGCCGCACCCAGACGTCGTGCTCCAGGTCGGCGGCGTCGATGCCGGCTGCGGGGGCTTCGGCGGCGCACTCCGCTTTGAGCAGCGGGCCGTAGCGGGTCAGAAGATCTTGGGCGTTCACGGGGGCGGTGACGCGGCCGGCCGGTGGCCGGTTTCCACCGGCCACCGGGTTCACCCTTTCGGGGCGGCGACGCCTGCGGCGGGCCGTTCCCCAGCCCCTCCCTCTCCCCGTCTCCCAGCGGGGCTGCGCCCCCTGGCACCCCCGGACCGGGCTCCGCCCGGTGGCCTCAAACGCCGGCCGGGCTGAAGGGGGCACCCCCAGCTGCTCAGCCGCGCCGGTGCGCGTCCCGCGCCAGCGCCGCCGTGTCGGGGTTGTCGGAGAAGATGCCGTCGATGCCCGTCGCGAAGTACGTCGTGAACGCCCCGAACGCATCGCCGTACGCGTTGGGGTCCGTTCCGCGCTGGAAGTCCGCCGGGAGGAAGGAGTTCTCGTTGCGCATCGTGTACGGGTGCAGGATCAGGCCCGCCGCATGCGCGTCGCGCACCAGCGTCGTCGGCTTGGTGAGCTTGCCGGCCTTGTCGCGCGGGATGACGAGGTTGAGCCAGGGGCCGATGCCCTGGGCGAAGCCGGAGACCCACTTCAGACCGGCGGGGGTGACGAGGTCGGCCACGGTGCGCGGGTCCTTGGCCTCGACGAAGTCCCAGGGGCGGGTGGGCAGGTCGTCGAGGAGGAGGATCTTGGGGCAGTCGATGCCGAGCCGGCCCAGGCGCTGCAGGCTGCTCGGTTCGAAGGACTGCAGGAAGGTGTAGCCGTTGCGGCCGGAGCGGTTGTAGCGGCGCAGCAGCTTGGCGAGGCGCTCCTCGAGGCCGAGGCCGGCCTTGCGGAAGTAGGTGGGGTGCTTGGTCTCCACGTGCAGCCAGATGCGGCGGCCGCGCTTGCGGCCCTGTTCCTCGGCCCACTTGAGCACCTCTTCGAACGTGGGTACCTGCCAGTACCCGTCGTAGAGGGTGTTGTGCTGCCGGTTGCCGGGAATGCGCTCCTTGGCGCGGAGCGTCTTGAGCTCGGCGAGCGTGAAGTCCTCGGTGAACCAGCCGGTGTGCTTCTCGCCGTCCACGGTCCTGGTGGTCTTGCGGGAGGCGAACTCGGGGCGGGAGGCGACGTCCGTGGTGGCGGTGATGTCGTTCTCGTGGCGGCAGACGAGGTGCCCGTCCTTGGTGGGCACGACGTCCTGTTCTATGACGTCGGCTCCCATGGCGAGCGCGTACTCGTACGAGCCGAGGGTGTGCTCGGGCCGGTAGCCGCAGGCGCCGCGGTGGCCGATGACGGTGGGCACGGGCAGGTCCTTGTACGAACCGCCACCGCCTCGGGATGCCGGGGCCGGCGCCGCTGCCGCTGCCGGGGCCACCCCGCCGCCCAGGGTCATCGCTCCCGCGCCCAGGGCCGCCGCGGCCCCCAGCACCGTGCGCCTGCCCGGCCGCTGCTCCTGATGCATGAACTCTCCTTGTCCAGCCGTTGCCATCGCCGGCTGATCGTATGTACGTACGGCTTCTTCTCGGGGGACGAGAAACGGAACGGAGTGAAAACTCACGTCAACACTGCGTTTCAAGTCGGTCAACCAGGTGTGCGCACCGACGGTACCCGCGAGTATCGTCTTCGACCGCGCCCGTGTGCGCCCGACCGAACACCACGACCGGAGGGTCCGTTGTCCCGCATCCTGCTCAAGGCTTTCCTCGGACTGCTGATGCGCGTCCTGTACCGCCCCACGGTGGAGGGGGCCCGGCACATCCCCGGCAGCGGGCCGGTCATCCTCGCGGGCAACCACACGACGTTCATCGACTCGCTGTTCCTCTCGCTCGTCGTCGAGCGGCAGGTGTACTTCATCGGCAAGGACGAGTACGTCAAGGGCACGGGCCTCAAGGGCCGGCTGATGGCCTGGTTCTTCACCACCTCCGGCATGATCCCGGTCGACCGGGACGGCGGCAACGGCGGTGTGGCCGCGCTGATGACGGGCCGCCGGGTGCTGGAGGAGGGCAAGATCTTCGGCATCTACCCGGAGGGCACCCGCTCCCCCGACGGCCGTCTGTACCGCGGCCGGACGGGCATTGCGCGCCTGGCGCTGATGACGGGGGCGCCCGTGGTGCCGTTCGCGATGATCGGCACCGACAAGGTGCAGCCCTCGGGCAAGGGCGTGCCGCGCATCGCGCCGGTGACGGTGCGCTTCGGCGAGCCGCTGGACTTCGCCCGCTACGAGGGCATGGACCGCGACCGCTACGTGCTGCGGGCCGTCACCGACGAGGTGATGAGCGAGGTCATGCGCCTGTCGGGCCAGGAGTACGTCGACATGTACGCCACCAAGGCGCGCCAGGCCAAGGCCGCCTGACGCGCCGCGCGGCAGTTTGCGTCACGCCCCGCCGAAGCACCGAGGCTCAAAGCCCGGATCGGCGGGGCCCTTGCGTGCGAGGGCGTTCAGGACCCACTGGGCGACGACCGGGTCCTTGGTGGCCTGGTCGTGCATGAAGGGGTCGAGCGGGCAGGTGTCCTGGAGCACGACGTTGGTCAGGTGCTCGGCGGGCCCGGTCAGCAGGGCGCTGGTGTAGGGGATGACGACCTCGTCGTGGCGGGTGGTGACGACGGTGTAGTCGGGGCCGGCCGGCGTCTCGGTGCCCTCGTTGAGCTCGGCGAGCATGTCCGAGCCCCAGCGCTGGTCGAGGCAGGCGGGGCAGAAGGTGTAGCCGGTGGGGATGGCCAGCGGGTTCTTGGTGCCGTGGTTGGAGGGCACGATGCCGATGAGGTCGTCGACCTTGTCGGCGCCGCCGAGGAACTTCACGTAGTAGCGGGGCATCATGCCGCCCTGGCTGTGGCCGACGATGTCGACCTTGGCGGCGCCGGTCGCGCCTCGCACGGCCTCGACGAAGTCGCGCAGTTCGGCGGCGGACTGCGCAACGGGGGCGGTCTCCAGGCGGCCGTAGTTGAAGGCGAAGACGCAGTAGCCCGCCTCCTTGAGCTTCGGCGAGAGCTTCGCCCAGTTCTCGGCCATGAGCTTGAAGGTGCCGTTGACCAGGACGACGGGCTGCGGGTGCGCCGAGTCGGGCTTGCAGGACCAGTCGTTGGCGCCCGAGGGCGGCACGTCCAGGACGGAGGCGGAGGCGGGGGCGGCGGTGGGGCCCAGCAGGCTCAGGGCGGCGGCCGCCGCCGCGGCGACCAGGAGCCGGGCTGTGGTGCGCAGACGCATGGGGGTTCCTTCGGGCGCGTGGACGGGCCACGAGTGGGGAGGAGTGGTCACGAACCGCGTTCGACATTGTCGACCGGTGGCGTGATGCTCTCCGGGCCGTCAGGACCGCGTCAAGAGAGTTACCGGCTGGTAAACATCACAGGGACCGGGGGTTGCCCACCCCGGCCCCTGTGGTGTTTGCTCAGCTGAGCCGAGCGCCGCTCATCGCGGTTCGGCTCAGCCGCCGTACCCTTCCTCCAGCCGCTGCCCGCGCAGCAGGAACCAGGCCGCGACGGCCGTCGCCAGCAACACCAGTGCGCCCACGCCGGAGGCGATCCGCAGGCCCTCGACGAAGGCGTCGCGCGCCGAGCCCAGCAGCGCGTCGCCCAGGTCGGCCGGCAGGGCGCCCGCCGACTCCACGGCGCCGCCCAGGGACTCACGGGCCTCGGCGGCCGAGGCCGGCGGAATGCCGGCGGGCACCGTGAAGTCCCGGTAGATGCCGGTGACGATCGAGCCGAGCACCGCGATGCCGAGCGCCGCACCCAGCTCGTACGCCGTCTCGGAGACCGCCGCGGCCGAACCGGCCTGCTCCTTGGGCACGCTGGAGAGGATCACATCGGCGGTGACGGTGAACGACAGGCCCGCCCCGACACCGACGAAGAGCAGCACCGCCCCGAGCACCGGGTAGTCGGTGCCCGCGCTCAGCCACATCAGCGCCGCCAGCGCCAGCCCGATCGCGCCCAGCCCGCCGGCCACCACCGAGCGCACCGACCACCGGCGGGCGGCCTGGCCCGCGAGCAGGCCGGCCGTCACCGCGCCGATGGCCGCCGGCAGCTCGGCCAGGCCGGCCTCCAGCGGACTGCGGTCCTGGACGAGCTGGAGGAACTGGGAGAGGAAGAAGACCATCCCCGACAGCCCCAGCACCGTCAGCAGGTCCGCCAGAACCGCGGCGGAGAAGCCCCGGTGATGGAAGAGCCGCATGTCCAGCAGCGGTGCGTCCAGCGAGAGCTGCCGCCGGACGAAGCCGGTCAGGGCCAGCACGCCGCACGCGGCCACGCCGGCGACCTGCCACGACAGCCCGTGCGTGGCACCCTCCTTGATCGCGTAGACCACCGCCACGATGCCGGCCATGGACAGCAGCACGCTCGGCAGGTCCCACGGCCCCGGCGCGGGGTCCTTGGACTCCGGCAGGAGCTTGATGCCGACGAGGACGAGCACGGCCATCACGGGCAGGTTGATCAGGAAGACCGAGCCCCACCAGAAGTTCTCCAGCAGGAAGCCGCCCACCACCGGGCCGACGGCGGCGCCCGCGGAGGCCATGGCACCCCAGATGCCGATGGCCAGGCTGCGCTCCTGCGGGTCGGTGAAGATGTTTCGGATCAGGGCCAGGGTCGAGGGCATCAGCGTCGCGCCCGCCACCCCCAGCAGGGCCCGGGCAGCGATCATCATCTCGGGGCTGGAGGCGTAGGCGTTCAGCACGGAGACCGCGCCGAAGGCCACCGCGCCGCACAGCAGCAGCCGCTTGCGGCCGATGCGGTCGCCGAGGCTGCCCATGGACACCAGCAGACCGGCGATGACGAAGGAGTACACGTCGCCGATCCACAGCAGCTGCGTGCCCGTGGGGCGCAGGTCCTCGCTGAGGAAGGGGGTGGCCAGGCCCAGGACGGTGGCGTCGACGGCGACCAGCAGCACGGCCAGGGCCAGGACCGCCAGGGCCAGCCAGCGCCCCGGCCGGCGCTCGCGGGCGTCGTGGCGCTCACCGCGGGCGGCGGTGCCGATCTCGCCGCTCATCGCTCCGCCCTCCGCCGAGCGCCGCCCAGCAGCAGCTCGCAGATCACGCGCGTGAGGTCCTTGGCGGCCACCCGCCCATCGTGCACGGCCCATGCGCCGGAGGCGATCAGCCCGTACAGCGCGTCGGTGAGCCAGGCGGGTGAGAGGTCCACCCGGAAGGCGCCCTCCTCCTGGCCGCGCAGGAACAGCGCCTGGACCCGGGCGTCCAGGCGGTTCCAGCCCTCGTTGACCTCGAGCTCGAAGAGCTGGTTCTCGGTGTAGAGGAAGGACAGCAGCCCCGCGACGGGCTCGGCGCACACCACCAGGCGGCGCAACGCCTCGGCGGCGTCCCCCTCCTCCAGCCGCGCCCGCTCCAGGGCCTGCTCGAACTGCTCGATGCCCAGCTGCTCCAGGGCCCGTACGAGCGCGTCGCGCCCGGCGAAGTGGCGGTGGAGGGTGGCCCGGCTGATTCCGGCCGCCTTGGCGATCTCGTCCATGGAGGCGGTGCCCTTGCGGCTGAGCAGGGCGGCAGCCTCCTTCAGTACGCGTGCTCTGTCGAGGCTCATGCAACAACGATAACCCGAATGAGACATGGATGTCTCAATCGGGTCATCGATGTCACACGGTCGGGGGATCAGCCCCTCCGGGCCTCCGCCCACGCACGCTGCACCGCGAGGTCCGCCTTGACCTCCTGCAACTGCACCGCCACCGCCGAGGGCGCCGTGCCGCCGCGGCCGCTGCGGGAGGCGAGCGCGCCCGGCACGTTCAGCACCGAGCGGACCTCGGGCGTCAGGTGCGGGGAGATCGCCGCGAACTGCTCGTCGCTCAGCTCGTCCAGCTCGATGCCGCGCGCCTCGCACTCCTTGACGCAGGCGCCGGCGACCTCGTGCGCCACCCGGAACGGCACGCCCCGGCGCACCAGCCACTCGGCGATGTCGGTGGCCAGCGAGAAACCGGCCGGGGCCAGCTCCTCCATGCGCTCGCGGTGGACGATGAGGGTCGCCATCATCCCGGTGAAGGCCGGCAGCAGGACCTCCAGCTGGTCGCAGGAGTCGAAGACCGGCTCCTTGTCCTCCTGCAGATCGCGGTTGTACGCCAGCGGCAGGGCCTTGAGGGTGGCCAGCAGCCCGGTCAGGTTGCCGATCAGCCGGCCCGACTTGCCGCGCGCCAGCTCGGCGATGTCGGGGTTCTTCTTCTGCGGCATGATCGACGAGCCGGTGGAGAAGGCGTCGTGCAGGGTCACGAAGGAGAACTCCTTCGTGTTCCAGATGATGACCTCCTCCGCGATCCGCGACAGGTCGACGCCGATCATCGCCGTGATGAAGGCGAACTCGGCCACGAAGTCCCGCGCGGCCGTGCCGTCGATCGAGTTGCCCGCGCTGCCGCGCTCGAAGCCGAGGTCGGCGGCGACCGCCTCCGGGTCCAGCCCGAGGCTGCTGCCCGCCAGCGCACCCGAACCGTACGGCGAGACGGCCGTCCGCTCGTCCCACTGCCGCAGCCGCTCGGCGTCCCGCGACAGCGCCTGCACGTGCGCGAGCACGTGGTGCGCGAAGAGGACCGGCTGGGCGTGCTGCAGGTGCGTACGCCCGGGCATGGCCACGTCCGCGTGCGCCTGGGCCAGGCCCACCAGCGCCTCCTGCAGGTCGGCGATCAGAGCACCGATGATGCGGGCGTGGTCGCGCAGGTACATCCGGAAGAGCGTGGCCACCTGGTCGTTGCGCGAACGCCCCGCCCGCAGCTTGCCGCCCAGCTCCGGGCCCAGCCGCTCCAGCAGACCGCGCTCCAGGGCGGTGTGCACGTCCTCGTCGGCGACGGTGCCGGTGAAGGTGCCGGCGGCCACATCGGCCTCCAGCAGCCCCAGCCCCTCGATCATGCGGGTGAGCTCGTCGTCCGTCAGCAGCCCGGCCTTGTGCAGCACCCGGGCGTGGGCCCGGGAGCCGGCGATGTCGTACGGGGCGAGCCGCCAGTCGAAGTGGACGGAGGCCGACAGCTTCGCCAGGGCCTCGGCCGGCCCGTCGGCGAACCGGCCGCCCCACAGGCGTACCTCCTGCTGCTCGCTCACGCCAGGTCCCGCTTGGCCGCGATCTTCGACGACAGGCCGAAGATCTCGATGAAGCCCTTGGACATGGACTGGTCGAAGGTGTCGCCCGTGTCGTAGGTGGCGAGGTTGAAGTCGTACAGCGACTGCGCCGACTTCCGGCCCGTCACCGTGGCCCGGCCGCCGTGCAGGGTCATCCGGATGTCGCCGCTGACGTGCTCGTTGGCCTCGGCGATGAAGCCGTCCAGGGCCCGCTTGAGCGGGGAGAACCACAGGCCGTCGTAGACCAGCTCGCTCCACCGCTGCTCGACCTGCCGCTTGAAGCGGGCGAGCTCGCGCTCGACCGTGACGCTCTCCAGCTCCTGGTGCGCGGTGATCAGCGCGATGGCGCCGGGCGCCTCGTAGATCTCCCGCGACTTGATGCCCACCAGCCGGTCCTCGACCATGTCGATCCGCCCGACGCCCTGGGCACCGGCCCGGTCGTTGAGCTGCTGGATGGCCTGCAGGACGGTGACGGCCTTGCCGTCGATCGCCACGGGGACACCCTTGTCGAAGGTGATGACCACCTCGTCGGGGTCCCGGGGGGTGGCGGGGTTGGCGGTGTAGTCGTAGACGTCCTCGATCGGGGCGTTCCAGATGTCCTCCAGGAAGCCGGTCTCCACGGCCCGCCCGAAGACGTTCTGGTCGATGGAGTACGGCGACTTCTTGGTCGTCGCGATCGGCAGGCCCTTGGCCTCGCAGAAGGCGATCGCCTTGTCCCGGGTCATGGCGTAGTCCCGGACGGGGGCGATGCACTTCAGCTCCGGCGCCAGCGAGGAGATGCCCGCCTCGAACCGCACCTGGTCGTTGCCCTTGCCGGTGCAGCCGTGCGCCACGATGCTCGCACCGTGCTTGTGCGCGGCGGCGACCAGGTGCTTGACGATGGTGGGCCGCGAGAGGGCGGAGACCAGCGGGTACCGGTCCATGTACAGGGCGTTGGCCTTGATCGCCGGCAGGCAGTACTCCTCGGCGAACTCGTCCTTGGCATCCGCGACCTCGGCCTCGACCGCCCCGCAGGCGAGCGCGCGCTTGCGGATGACGTCGAGGTCCTCGCCGCCCTGGCCGACGTCCACGGCGACGGCGATGACCTCGGCGCCCGTCTCCTCGGCGATCCAGCCGATGGCGACGGAGGTGTCAAGGCCGCCGGAGTAGGCGAGTACGACGCGCTCGGTCACGGGGTTCTCCTCACGGTGCGGTGCGTGTGCGCTGCGCTGGTGCTGCCATGCGCTGATAGGTATAACTATGCGCCCCGCCGTATGTTTCGTCAATAGCGCGTGAGAGTGAATCGGTCACGAGTGGATGTCGGCAGGCCGGACTACGAGGCGACTATCGATGGGCCCAGCCAGGGAGGTTGTCCATGACCGTGCAAACCGAGCGGCTGCACAACGCCATCGACCGTGCAGCGTCGGTGATAAAGGGCTTCAAGATCGAAGCCGTGGGGGACCGGATCATCATGACGCCGCGGAGCAGCGTGCAGAGCCTGACCATCTTCGACGTCCGCGACGCCGCCGTGGCGTCCGGCGTGCGGCGAGACCGCGTCTTCTCCGACGTGGAGTTCGCCTTCCCCGGAGAACCCGATCGCTGCCCGGACGTGTCGATCGTCGAGGACGACGCCACGGACCCGTTCACCTACGAGGACCTTCTGGCGGCGATCGAGATCGTCTCGTCGAGGAACGACAAGAACGACTACGCGATCAAGGTGCGGCAATACGCCCATTTCGGCGTTCCTCTGTAC
The DNA here is from genome assembly GCF_040675615.1 of Streptomyces sp. NPDC049585. Classification (NCBI taxonomy): domain Bacteria; kingdom Bacillati; phylum Actinomycetota; class Actinomycetes; order Kitasatosporales; family Streptomycetaceae; genus Streptomyces; species Streptomyces sp. NPDC049585. The sequence goes on from NZ_JBFAPE010000011.1 coordinate 82,217, forward strand.
CTGATCATCGACCCGTTCCGCGGCGAATGCGACCTGCTCACCAGGCCCAAGAACGACGCCTTCGCGTCCCGTGAGACGTACAAGTACGGCGACACCATCACCCTCCGCCTGGCCAACGGTCGCGAGATCACCATCCCTACGGACACCTTCAAGCGCCGCAGCTGACCCCCACCGGACCCCCCGATTTGGATCACAGCGCGGAACAGGATATTTTCTTCCTGCACGCCCCACCGGGAAGAAACGCCCGGAGGGACGCGGCACCGGGACGTGGCGCAGCTTGGTAGCGCACTTGACTGGGGGTCAAGGGGTCGTGGGTTCAAATCCCGCCGTCCCGACACGGTGCGAAAGAAGCCCCTGACCTGCGGGAAACCGCAGGTCAGGGGCTTCTTTCCGTTGACGGGGACCATGCACCGAGGGCTCCGGTCCGCGGTTCGCGGTCCGGAGCCCTCGGCGTGGTTCAGCGTTCCTTCTGGGCCAGGCGCAGCAGGTGGTCCGCCAGGGCCTGGCCGCCGGTGGGGTCGCGGCTGATGAGCAGGACGGTGTCGTCGCCGGCGATCGTGCCGATGATCTCGTGCACGCCCGCCTGGTCGATGGCCGAGGCGAAGAACTGGGCGGCGCCCGGGGGCGTGCGCAGGACCACGAGGTTGGCCGAGGCCTCCGCGGAGATGAGGAGCTCGCCGGCCAGGCGGGCCATGCGGGCCTCGGTGGCGGATTCGCCGAGGGGGGCGCGCGGGGTGCGGTCACCGCCCTCGGAGGGGACCGCGTAGATCAGTTCGCCGCCCGTGTTGCGGATCTTGACGGCGCCCAGTTCGTCGAGGTCACGGGAGAGGGTGGCCTGGGTGACGGACAGTCCGTCCTCGGCGAGCAGCCGGGCGAGCTGGCTCTGCGACCGGACGGCCTGCCGGCCGAGGATGTCCACGATCCGGCGGTGGCGTGCGGTGCGGGTCTGCGGCACGGCCTGTCCGCCGTGGACCGGCTCGGTCTCCTGCGCCTCGGTCATCTTTTTCGTCAGTCTCCGGATCGTCGTTCCCCGTGTGCCCCTCCCCCGGCGGCGTCCAGGACGCCCGGCAACGCCCGGCAGAACGTCTCCGCCTCGTCCTCGGTGAGGATCAGCGGCGGGGCCAGCCGCACCACGTCGGGCGCGACCGCGTTCACCAGCAGGCCGGCTTCCTGGGCCGCCTGCTGCACCTGCGGTGCGAGGGGCTCGTCAAGGACAATACCCAGCAGCAGGCCTGTACCACGGACGTGGTCGACCAGCGGGTGGCCGAGGGCCGTGATTCCGTCACGCAGCAGCGCGCCCACGCGCTTGACGTGGTCGAGGACGCCGTCGGCGGCCAGGGTGTCGAGGACGGCGAGGGCGGCGGCGCAGGCAACGGGGTTGCCGCCGAAGGTCGACCCGTGCTGACCAGGTGTCAGCAGGTCGGCGGCGGGCCCGAAGGCGAGGGTGGCGCCGATGGGCAGGCCGCCGCCGAGGCCCTTGGCGAGGGTGACGACGTCGGGCTGCACGCCCTGGGCGAGGTGCTCGAACCAGTGTCCGGTGCGGCCCACACCTGTCTGGATCTCGTCCAGGACCAGCAGCGTCCCCGTCCGCGTGGTGATCTCGCGGGCGGCGGCCAGGTAGCCCGCCGGGGGGACCACGACGCCGTTCTCGCCCTGCACCGGTTCCAGCACGACCAGCGCGGTGTCGGGCGTGACGGCGGCGCGCAGCGCGTCGGCGTCGCCGTACGGCACGTGCGTGACGTCGCCGGGCAGCGGCAGGAAGGGCTCCTGCTTGGCGGGCTGGCCGGTCAGGGCGAGGGCGCCGAGGGTGCGGCCGTGGAAGCCGCCGCTCGCGGCCACCATGTGGGTCCGGCCCGTGCGCCGGCCGATCTTGAAGGCGGCCTCGATCGCCTCGGCGCCGGAGTTGGCGAAGTAGACGCGGCCGGGGCGGCCGGCGAGTTCCAGCAGGCGTTCGGCGAGGCGGACGGTGGGTTCGGCGCAGAAGAGGTTGGAGACGTGGCCGAGGGTGGCGATCTGGTCGGAGACGGCCCGGACGATCGCGGGATGGGCGTGGCCGAGGGCGTTGACGGCGATGCCGCCGACGAAGTCGAGGTAGCGCTTGCCGTCGGCGTCCCACACGGTGCTGCCCTCGCCGCGCACGAGCGGGATGCGGGGGGTGCCGTAGTTGTCCATGAGCGCGCCCTGCCAGCGCGTGGTCAGGTCGGCGTTGCTCATGCGTCCTCCTGCTGCGCAGCCATGGGCTCGGGGTCCGGCACGACCATGGTGCCGATGCCCTCGTCGGTGAAGATCTCCAGAAGGATCGCGTGCTGGACCCGTCCGTCTATCACGCGCGCGGTGGTGACGCCGTTGCGCACGGCGTGCAGGCAGCCCTGCATCTTGGGCACCATGCCGCTGGACAGCTCGGGCAGCAGCCGCTCGAGTTCGCCGGCGGTGAGCTGGCTGATGACCTCGTCGCTGTGCGGCCAGTCGGCGTACAGGCCCTCGACGTCGGTGAGGACCATGAGGGTCTCGGCGCCGAGGGCGGCGGCGAGCGCGGCGGCGGCCGTGTCGGCGTTGACGTTGTAGACGCCGTCGGCGCCGCCCGCGATGGAGGAGATGACGGGGATGCGGCCGTCGTCGAGGAGCGCGGTGACCGCTCCGGTGTCGATGGCGCTGATCTCGCCGACCCGCCCGATGTCGACGCGTTCGCCGTCGACGTGGGCGTAGTGCTGGACGGCCGTCATCAGGTGGGCGTCCTCGCCGGTGAGGCCGACGGCGAGGGGGCCGTGCCGGTTGAGCAGGCCGACGAGTTCGCGCTGCACCTGGCCGGCGAGCACCATGCGGACGGCGTCCATCGCCTCGGGCGTGGTCACCCGCAGCCCGGCCTTGAACTCGGAGGGGATGCCCAGCCGGTCGAGGTGGGCGCTGATCTGGGGGCCGCCGCCGTGCACGACGACGGGCTTGAGGCCGGCGTGGCGCAGGAAGACGACGTCCTGGGCGAAGGCGGCCTTGAGCTCCTCGTCGACCATGGCGTTGCCGCCGAACTTGATGACGACGGTCTTGCCGTGGTGGCGGGTGAGCCAGGGCAGGGCCTCGACGAGGGTGCGCGCCTTGGGCAGGGCGGTGTGCTTGCGGGTCGTCCCCGCTGCATCGGTCGTGGTCGCGTCGGTCGTGGTCGCGTCGGTCGTGGTCGCGTCGGTCGTGGTCATGAGGAGTACGCGCTGTTCTCGTGGACGTAGTCGGCGGTCAGGTCGTTGGCCCAGATGACCGCGGACTCGGTGCCCTCGGCCAGGTCGGCGGTGATGCGCACTTCCCGGTAGCGCATGTCGACCAGGTCGCGGTCCTCGCCGGCGGCGCCGTCGCGGCAGACCCAGACCCCGTTGATGGCGACATTGAGCTTGTCGGGGTCGAAGGCGGCGGAGGTGGTGCCGATGGCGGACAGCACCCGGCCCCAGTTGGGGTCCTCGCCGTGCAGGGCGCACTTGAGGAGGTTGTTGCGGGCGATGGACCGGCCGACCTCGACCGCGTCGTCCTCGGTGGCGGCGCCGACGACCTCGATGCGGATGTCCTTGCTGGCGCCCTCGGCGTCGCCGATCAGCTGGCGGGCCAGGTCGTCGCACACGGTGCGTACGGCCTCGGCGAAGGCGCCGGCCTCGGGGGTGATGCCGGAGGCGCCGGAGGCCAGCAGCAGGACGGTGTCGTTGGTGGACATGCAGCCGTCGGAGTCGACGCGGTCGAAGGTGGTGCGGGTGGCGGCGCGCAGGGCGGCGTCCAGTCCGGCGGCCTCGACGTCGGCGTCGGTGGTCAGGACGACGAGCATGGTGGCGAGGCCCGGTGCGAGCATGCCCGCGCCCTTGGCCATGCCGCCGACCGTCCAGCCGTCGCCCTCGGCGACGGCGGTCTTGTGCACGGTGTCGGTGGTCTTGATGGCGATGGCGGCCTTCTCGCCGCCGTGGGCGGACAGTTCGGCGGCGGCCTTCTCGATGCCGGGCAGGAGGGCGTCCATGGGCAGCCGGACGCCGATCAGGCCGGTGGAGGCGACGGCGATCTCCGCGGCACTGTGGCCGAGGACGGCCGCGGCCTTCTCGGCGGTGGCGTGGGTGTCCTGGAAGCCCGCGGGGCCGGTGCAGGCGTTGGCACCGCCGGAGTTGAGGACGACGGCGGAGACCCGGCCTCCCTTGAGCACCTGCTGGGACCACAGGACGGGTGCGGCCTTGACGCGGTTGGCGGTGAAGACGCCCGCGGCGGCCAGGCGGGGGCCCTGGTTGACCACGAGGGCCAGGTCGGGGCTGCCGCTGTCCTTGATTCCGGCGGCGATGCCCGCCGCCGTGAAGCCCTTGGCTGCCGTGACGCTCACTGGTGATGCTCCTTGTCCGTCGTCGTGTCCTGGGGGGCCGGGCACGGCGCGAGCCGTGCCAGGAGGGTGGCGAGCGCCCGGCGCATGCTCATGGCGCCACCCCGTTCGCCGGCAGTCCCAGCTCCTCCGGGAGGCCGAGGGCGATGTTCATGCTCTGCACCGCGCCGCCGGCGGTGCCCTTGGTGAGGTTGTCGATGGCGCTGACGGCGACGATGCGGCCGGCGGCCTCGTCGAGCGCCACCTGGACGAGGGCGGTGTTGGCGCCCTGGACGGCGGCGGTGGCCGGCCAGCGGCCCTCGGGCAGCAGGTGGACGAACGGCTCGTCCCCGTACGCCTTGGCGTACGCCTGCCGTACGTCGCCGGCGCTCACGCCCGGCCGGGCCTTGGCGCTGCAGGTGGCGAGGATGCCGCGGGACATGGGGGCCAGGGTGGGGGTGAAGGAGACGGTGACCTCCTCGCCGGCGACGGCGGTGAGGTTCTGGCTCATCTCGGGGGTGTGGCGGTGGCCTCCGCCCACGCCGTAGGGGCTCATGGAGCCCATGACCTCGCTGCCGAGCAGGTGTTCCTTGGCGGCCTTGCCGGCCCCGGAGGTGCCGGACGCCGCGACGATCACGGCCTCGGGTGCGGCGAGGCCGGCGGCGTACGCGGGGAAGAGCGCGAGGGTGACGGCGGTGGGGTAGCAGCCGGGCACGGCGATGCGCCGGGCGCCGCGCAGTGCGGCGCGCGCGCCGGGCAGCTCGGGCAGTCCGTAGGGCCAGGTGCCGGCGTGCGGGGTGCCGTAGAAGCGCTCCCACTGGCCGGCGTCCTTCAGCCGGAAGTCCGCGCCGCAGTCGACGACGAGCACGTCCTCGCCGAGTTCGGCGGCGACGGCCGCGGAGTGGCCGTGCGGGAGGGCGAGGAAGACGACGTCGTGTCCGGCGAGCGCCGTGATGTCGGTCGGCTCCAGGATCCGGTCGGCGAGTGCCGGCAGGTGGGGCTGGAGCGTGCCGAGCGCCTGGCCGGCCCGGGAGTTGCCGGTGAGCGCGCCGATGCTGATGCGGGGGTGCCCCAGCAGCAGGCGCAGCACCTCGCCGCCCGCGTATCCGCTCGCTCCGGCCACTGCCGCCCGTATCGCCGTCATCGGTGTCCTCCTCCGTGATAGCATGAATATACAAGCAGCAGCAGATCTATGCAATGAGCTTTTCGGAACCCACCCGGCGTTCTCGTGATGTTGCACGCGGTGTGCTGGGGGCATGACGGGGCCTGGTCCGGAGTGCGTGCGGTCTCACCGCTGTGCGTTCGACGAGCTGACCGCGCCGGGGGGCGACGAGCCGCGGGCACGGCTTCGAGAGCCTGGCCGAGCGCCGCACGCTGACCGTCCTGGACTTCTGCGGTCAGGTTCAGGACGTTCCTGGGCGAGAGGTCTGTGACCGTATCCCGGTCCGGCCGGCGCCCATCTCGCTCGTGTCACCCGGATGCCGAGTGGCGAGCGCCGAATCGCCCGGATCGTGAGTTCCTGGAGTCGGAGGCGGGGGAAGCGAACGTCAAGGAGGACATCACCATGAGCATGAACAGCGAGTACCAGGAGCAGCAGAAGCTCAAAAGGCAGCTGTTCTCAGACCAGGATGGCAAGGACGACGCGGAGGAGCAGCAGAACGCCCAGCAGCTGCAGGACGCTGGCGACAAGGACAACGAGTACGGGCAGGAACGTTGAAGCACCATCCGAGGGCCCGGCGGCCCAGGCAGCGTCGTTAGGTCGAGAGTCCCCAGACCGGAACACGGCTCGCCACGAGCACGCGGGGACTGCTGGTGCGAGTCGTCGGGGGCCCGTCCGCCCCCCCGGCCACCCATCGAAGTTGCCGTTCACCGCCATCTGTCGCGCTCAGTCACAGCCGCCGCAAACGGAGGCCGCGCAGGGCGCCGCGGAGCTCGTACGAACGGAACACGGCCCAGCAGCCCAGCAGGGCGAGGGCGAACACCGGCAGCCACAGCAGGCGGGCGAGCACCCAGGCGGCGCCGTCCGGTGCGGTGTGCAGTCCGGGCAGCGGCCCGGCGGCGAGCAGGCCGAGGAGGGTGACGGCCATCATGGCCGTCTGGTGCCACAGGAAGACCGTCATCGCGCGCAGGTTGGGCAGGGCCACCGCCGCCCACACGGCGGGCCGGCGCAGGGCGCGGCGCAGCGGGCCGAGCAGCAGCAGGGCGGCCCCGCACTGGGCCGCACCGAAGGCGACGGCCGCCAGGGTGGGCGGGTTGAGGTTGGAGACGGCCGCGCCCGGCACGCCCACCATGGAGGCCGGGTAGCCGGCCCACAGCACCAGCGCGACGGTGGTGGCCGCACCGCCGATCAGCAGCGTCCAGCCGGTCGCCCGCCCGGACAGCCGGCCCCGGGCGCGGGCGGCGCCCAGGCAGTACGGCACGAGCCAGCCGGCCGCCACGGTGAGCCAGCCGGGCCAGGCCGGGCCGCCGAGTGCGAACCGCACCAGGTCCACGAGCGCGACGACGAGCAGGGGCCACAGCGGGTGCAGCCGGGCCACCAGGGGCGTCGCCGCCGTCAGGCCCGTCAGGACCAGCAGGAACCACAGCGGCGAGAGGACCAGGTCCAGCAGGGTCCGTAGGGTCTGCGCATCCACCCCGCCGGCCGCCATGGCCGACGCGGCGACGCCCCAGACCACCAGCAGCACGGCGACCGGTCGCGCCAGGCGGGCCGTGCGGGCCCCCATCCACTGCCGGTACGACGTGCCGCGCTCGCGGGCGCGGGCGTACCCGGTCGCGGCGACCTGGCCGCTGACGAGGAAGAACAGGGCGAGGGTCTGGAAGATCCAGGAGAGCGGCACCAGGCGCGGCTGGTGCTGCAGGGGGCTGGCGCCGTGCAGCGTGCCGCCGTCGGCGACCAGGGCGGTGACCAGCCAGTGGCCGAGCACCACGCCGAGGATGCCCCACGCGCGCACGGCGTCCAGGGCCCGGTCGCGGCCGGGCGGGGTGGCGGCGTCGATGCGCCGGACGAGTTCGCGCACGGCGGGGTCCTTTCCGTACCGGACGTTCGAGTGCGGTACGGAAGGTAGGAAGCCGGCCGTGCGGCCGGCGCCCCGCCAGGGAGCCATGTTGCGGGTGGCTCCCAGGTACTACGGGTACGGGTACGGGTTGGGCGTCACCGGCCCGCGTGGGCCAGGGCCAGCCGGCGTACCCCTTCGACCAGTTCGCCGGCGCCCGCCGCTGCCGCGAAGCACAGGCGCAGGTGGGGGGCGGGGGATTCGGCGGCGTAGAAGGCGCGGCCCGCCGTGACGGCGACGCCGGCGCGCAGCGCGGCGGCGGCCAGGGCGACCTCGTCGGTGCCGTCGGGCAGCCGGACCCAGACGTGGAAGCCGCCGGGCGGCACGAACTCGGGCGTGAACTCGGGGAGCTGCCGGGCCAGTTCGGTCAGCAGCGTCTCCCGGCGGGAGCGCAGCTCGGCGGCGAGGGCGCGCCGGTGCCGGGCCCAGGAGGGCGAGCCGACCAGTTCCAGGGCGGCCTCCTGCAGGGGGCGGGCGACGAAGAAGCTGTCGACGATCTGGATGGCCTTCAGGCGTTCCAGGACCGGTCCGCGGGCGGCGAGGGCGCCGACGCGCAGGCTGGGCGAGGTGAACTTGGTCAGCGAGCAGACGTGGACGACGACGCCCTCGGGGTCCTCGGCGGCCAGCGTCGCGGGCAGCGGCGGGGCGTCCTCGTGGGCGAGGCGGCGGGCGAAGTCGTCCTCGACGACGAAGGCGCCCGCGGCGCGGGCGATGCGCAGGACCTCGCGGCGGCGGTCGGCGGCGAGCACGGTGCCGGTGGGGTTCTGGTGCAGGGGCTGGCAGACGAAGACGCGGGCGCCGCTGGCGCGGAACGCCTCGGCGAGCAGGTCGGGGCGCACCCCGTGGCCGTCCGTGGGCACGGGTACCGGGCGCAGCCCGAAGGCGCGGGCGGCGGCGAGCATGCCGGGGTAGGTGGGCGACTCCACCAGGACGGGGGCGCCGGGCGGGGCGAGGGCGCGCAGGGCGACGGCGAGGGCGCTCTGACCGCCCGCGGTGATCAGTACGTCGGAGGGGGCGAGGGTGCCGCCGGGGCCGCCGATCTCGCGGGCGAACCAGGCCCGCAGGTCGTGCAGGCCTTCCAGGGGCGGGCGGCCCCAGGCGCCGGGGCGGCGGCCGGCGCGGGCGAGGGCGGCGGCCAGTTCGCGCTCGGGCTGCAGGCCGGGGTGGAGGTAGCCGCCGCTGAGCTCGATGACGCCGGCCGGCGGTTCGGCGAGGAAGGGCAGCACTCCGGAGGAGTCCACGGACCGCGGCACCGCCTCCTCCCCCGTCTCGGCGCTGAGGGCGACGTGCTGCCACTGGGTGTCGGCGGGGCGCACGGCGGCCGGGCGGGGTGCGGCGCGGAAGGCCCCGGCGCCGGGGCGGGTGACGACCAGGCCCTCGGCGGCGAGGACGGCCAGGGCCCGGGAGACGGTGACCGGGCTGGCCCGGAAGCGTTCGACGAGGGCCCGGCTGGACGGCAGCTTCTCCCCTACTGAGTAGCGGTCGAGCTCTTTTCGCAGGAAGCCTGCCAGTTCCGCCACGGTGCTACTGTCTCGCATGACAGTACAAGATAGCGCTATTCACCCCGACGCGATAGCGGTGCGCAGCACCGCCGCCCCCGGAGTGCGGGCCGGCACGCTGCTGGCCGCACTCGGCGTGGTCGCGTTCTCCTTCACCTTCCCCTCCATCTCCTGGGCCATGGAGGGCCTCGGCCCCTGGTCGGTGGCGGCCTGGCGCGCCGCGCTGGCCGGCGCCGCCTCGGTCGTCGTCCTGCTCGTCACCCGCGCGCCGGTGCCCGACCGCCGGCATTGGGGGCCGTTCGCGGTGGTCGCCGGCGGGGTGTTCCTCGGCTATCCCCTGCTGACCTCGCTCGCGCTGCACACCTCCTCGACCGCGCACGCCGCGGTGGTGGTGGGCCTGCTGCCCCTGACCACGGCGGCGTACGCGGCGGTGCGCTTCCGTACCCGGCACTCGCGGACCTTCTGGGCGGCGGCCCTGGCGGGCGCGGCCGTCGTGGCCGGCTTCGCCCTGCAGCAGAGCGGCGGCGCACCCACCACCGCCGACCTCTACCTCCTGGTGGCCCTGGTGGTGTGCGCGGCCGGCTACGCCGAGGGCGGCCGGCTGGCCCGGGCGATGCCCGGCTGGCAGGTGGTGTGCTGGGCGGCGGCGGCCTGCCTGCCACTGGCCGCCGTGGGCGCGGGCGCGGCGCTGTGGGCCGAGCCGGTGCACCTGACCGGGCGCAGCGTGGCCGGGCTGCTGTGGGCCGTCGGCGGCTCCACGCTGCTGGGCATGGCCGTCTGGTACCGCGGGATGGCCATGATCGGGGTGGCCCGGGCGGGGCAGCTGCAGCTGGCCCAGCCACTGCTGACCCTGCTGTGGTCCGTCACCCTCCTGGGCGAGCACCTGACGCCGGCCGCGCCGCTGGCCGCGGTGGCGGTGCTGGTGTGCATCGTGGTGACCCAGCGCGCGGATTCGTGAGGATCCGCCCGTCCGCGGACGCGCTGCGCACCGCCGCTCGCCCTAGGCTGGACAGAGACCGACAGGACGTGTCTGACGGAAGGGGCACCGCCGATGCATGCGAGCAAGGGCGACCGGTTGGTCGTGCACGGCCGGGTGGTCGGCCAGCAGGACCACGTCGTGGAGATCGTGGAGGTGCTGGGCCCGAAGGGGAACCCTCCCTACCGCGTCCGCGCGGAGAACGGGCACGAGACGATCATGTCCCCCGGTCCGGACTCCGTGGTGGACCACCGCAAGGGGTCCGGGCACCAGTAGCCGCTCAGCGCGGTGGCCGCGCGCGGTGCGGGTAGTGGTCCCGCACCACGCGCGCCATCGCGCCGATGGGGTCCGCGACCACGTTCTTGGCGGAGAAGTAGACGTTGCCGAGCACCTCGGGGTGCCTGCGGGCCAGCGTCAGGTGCCGGGAGAGCTCGGCCACGTCCTGCCAGGGGGCCGGCTGCGCCGGGTCGCCCGCCCGGTACAGCGCCTCGCCGATGTACAGCTGCACGCCCGTGCCGCGCACGGTCTCGGCCCACCACGGCACGAGGCGGGCGTAGTCGGCGGCCGGGAAGCCGATGTGCCAGTAGCACTGCGGCACGATGTAGTCGATCCAGCCCTCGCGGACCCAGGTGCGCGTGTCCGCATGCAGGTCGTCGTAGGTCTGCACGCCCGCCCGGGTGTCCGAGCCGCGCGGGTCGGTGGTGCGGTTGCGCCAGACGGCGAAGGGGCTGACGCCGAAGCGCACGTGCCGCTTGCGCTGCTTGATGCGGCGGCCGGTCTCCCGGATCAGGCGGTCGATGTTGTCGCGGCGCCAGGCGGCCCGGTCGGGGAAGCCGTGGCCGTAGCGCTGCCAGGCGAGCGTGTCGTCGAAGGTCTGCCCGGCCACGGGATAGGGGTAGAAGTAGTCGTCGAAGTGCACGCCGTCGAGGTCGTAGCGCCACACGGCGTCGAGGATCGCGTCCTGCACGAAGCGGCGCACCTCGGGCAGGCCGGGGTTGTAGTAGAGCTTGCCGCCGTAGGGCACCACCCACTCGGGGTGCACCCGGGCCGGATGGGCGGGCACCAGGCGGCCGGGGTCGGTGTGGTTGGCGATGCGGTACGGGTTGAACCAACCGTGCAGTTCCAGGCGGCGCTTGTGCGCCTCGCGCACCGCGAAGGCCAGCGGATCCCAGCCGGGCGAGCGGCCCTGAGTGCCGGTCAGGTACTCCGACCAGGGCTCGTAGCGCGAGGGCCAGAAGGCGTCGGCCGTCGGGCGGATCTGCAGCAGGACGGCGTTCAGCCGCCGGGCCACCGCCGCGTCGAACAGGGCCAGCAGCTCCGCCCGTTGTCGTTCGGGCGGCAGGCCCGGCCTGGACGGCCAGTCGACGTTGACGACCGTCGCCGCCCACATCCCGCGGAACTCCCGCCGCGGCGCCGTACGTCCGCTCCCCTCCGGGGCGCCGAGCGCGACCGCCTCACCGCTCGCCAGCATCGCCGTCATCGCGGTCGCGGCGGCCACCGTGAACCCTCTTCGGCTCATACGCCCCATATGCGGCCACGTCCTCTCCTGTAGTTGTCACGTGAGTCACATCGGTTCGAACAGAGCATGCCCGACCCGGCACCCTGCGCACCGCGCCCCGCGGAGTAACGTCTTTTCCAAAGGCGGCTGCCGGACGACCTTCGGCCACCCGCCGGTCGACAAGATCAGCGAAAGGCACGATGTGGTGACCGACATCGAACGCGTCGGAGTGGTGGGCTGCGGCCAGATGGGCGCGGGCATCGCGGAGGTGTGCGCCCGCGCCGGGCTGGAGGTCAAGGTCGCGGAGACCACCGGCGAGGCGCTGGAGCTGGGCCGGACCCGCCTGACCACCTCCCTGAGCCGGGCCGCCGAACGCGGCAAGATCACCGAGGAGGAGCGCGACGCGGCCCTGGACCGCCTGAGCTTCACCACCGACCTCGGCGAATTCGCCGACCGCGACCTCGTCATCGAGGCCGTCGTGGAGAACGAGCAGGTCAAGACGGAGATCTTCCAGGTCCTCGACCAGGTGGTCACCCGGCCCGACGCCATCCTGGCCTCGAACACCTCCTCCATCCCGCTCGTCAAGCTGGCCGTGGCCACCTCCCGCCCCGACCAGGTGCTCGGCATCCACTTCTTCAACCCCGCCCCCGTGCAGCAGCTCGTCGAGCTGATCCCCGCCCTGACCACCGGCGAGGAGACCCTGCGGCGCGCCGAGGCCCTGGTCGGCAAGGTGCTGGGCAAGCACGCCATCCGCGCCCAGGACCGCTCGGGCTTCGTCGTCAACGCCCTGCTCATCCCCTACCTGCTGTCCGCGATCCGGATGTTCGAGTCGGGCATGGCCAGCCGCGAGGACATCGACAACGGCATGGAGCTGGGCTGCGCCCACCCCATGGGCCCGCTCAAGCTGGCCGACCTCATCGGCCTCGACACGGTCGCCTCGGTGGCCGACAGCATGTACACGGAGTACAAGGAGCCGCTGTACGCCGCTCCCCCGCTGCTGCAGCGCATGGTCGACGCCGGCCGCCTCGGTCGCAAGAGCGGCTCCGGCTTCTACACCTACTGAGCCGACCCCGTCGGACACACCGGGTCACCGGCGCACCCCCGCCTTCACACGGGGTGTGCACCGGTGACCCGCACATTCCACCCGCACACGCTCCCGTTCCGTCGCTCCGCGCGGTTGACTCGCCTCATCGGCACCACGCACGGACTCTTCGGAAGGGGTACGCACCGTGACCATCGATCCCGGGCACGCCGCCAGGTCGGCAGAGCTCGCGGAGCTCCGCCGCAGCCTCGATGTCGGCGTCGTACGCATCGACGGGCATCTGGCCCTCCTCACGCAGCGCAGCGAACAGGCGGAACGTGACCTCACCGACGTGACGGAGCGCGTTCGCGCTCTGGAGCACGCGCGGTGGCCCCTGCCGTCGCTGGCGGCCCTGACGGGTGTCGCTGCGCTGGCGCTGGCCGTCTGGCAGGCCGCCGTTGGGCGGTAGTCCCAAGGGCGCGGGGAACTGCGCGACCAGCCACGAACGGCCCGCGGGCAAACGATCAGCCCAGCCGAATGTGATGCAGCAGCAACAGCGCCGCCGCCATGTTGGCGGCCGGGACCTCGCCGCGGGCAATGAGGTCCGGCACCAGCTTCAGCGGCACCCACTCGCGGCGGTCCGACTCGAAGCCGTCCTCCGGGTCACCGATGTACTCCGCCTCGTCGGCCCAGTAGATGTGGTGCCGGGCATCGGTGAGCCCGTTCGACGGCTCCACGGACATCAGGTGCTTGAGCGGTCCCGGCCGCCAGCCGGTCTCCTCCTCCATCTCCCGGGCCGCGGCGCACGCGACGTCCTCGCCGTCCTCGACCACGCCGGCCGCGAGCTCCCAGCCCCAGTTGTCGGTGATGAACCGGTGCCGCCACAGCAGCAGGACCTCGTTGGCCGCGTTGACCACGGTGGCCACGGCGACGGGCCGCAGCCGGATGAGGAAGTGGTCGAGATGGCGGCCGTCGGGGAGCTCGACGTCGGCGAGATTGACCTGGAACCAGCGGTTCTCGTAGACGGTCAGCTCCTTGAGATTCTTCCAACGCACGTGTGTGCCACCTTCCGCCGAGGTGGCCACCGTCCGGGCGCTGTCTCGAACAGCACCTCTCACAACGGCACGCGCAACGCTCCATCGATCAACTCGGCGGCCTCGGCCGTGGCAGCGCACCCGCTTTCGACCAGGTGCTCGCGCACCGCACGGAGCCGGTCCCGTAAGCGCTGCGATTCCATGCCTCTCGCCTGCTCGGTCATCTCCCGTGCGGTGGCCACCGCCTTGTCCGCGTCTCCCTGACGCAGCTCGATGTGCGTGAGCATGGCGAGCCGGTGGACACGGCCCCGGTCGTGGGCGGGGGTGTCGACGGCCCGGTCCGCGTGCTCACGGGCGGGCCCGAGGTCGCCGAGGCTCAGCAGGGCCTCGGCGACCTGTACGTTCACCAGGCCGGGCTGGACGTAGCCGGTTTCGGCGGGTTCCCGGCCGCGGTGGATGCGCTCGGCGGCCGCCTCGGCCCGCCGGATGCAGGCCAGCGCGCCGGCGCCGTCGCCGAGCCGGGCGTAGGCCTTGGCCTGCATGGCGAAGAGGTCGGCGGCCAGCGCCGGGGTCAGATGGGAGCCGGCGGCGCGCACCGCCGACTCGGCGAAGGCGACCGCCTGCCGGTACTCCCCCATGAACAGCGACTGGTTGACCAGCAGCGCGATCACGTACGCCCCCAGGCCCCGGTCGCCGCTGGCCTTGGCCAGCCGCAGGGCCTGGTGGAAGTAGCGCTGGGCCAGGCCGTGCGCGTCGGAGTCGTAGGCGCAGATGCCGGCGACGGCCACCAGCCCGCCGGTGGCCCGGTGCAGCTGGCGGCCCATGGGGTCGGAGTAGGTGCCGCGCAGCAGGGGCGCCGCCTCGGCGTTGAGGAAGCCGACGACGCGCGAACGGGTCGCGACGCCACCGGCCTTGCGGTACATCTGCTCGTAGTGGGTGCGGGCCGCCCGGAGCATCTCGATGTCCTCCATGGAGACGCGGGTCGGTCCGCGGCGCGAGACGTCGGCGTCCTCGGGCGGGTTCTCCCACTCCCACACGGGGATGACGGCGGGGGTGCCGGTCACGGCCCGGGCGCGGACGACGTGTTCGCGCTGCTGCTCGTCGGAGCGCCACAGGGCGGTGGCGCGGTCGACGAAGCCGGAGAGTGGGGTGCCGGAGGGACGTGGGGTGCCGGGGGTGCCCAGCCCTATGTCGTCGAGCGTCAGGGGGCGGTGCACCCGCTCGGCGAGCACCTCGCAAATCAGGTCGGGCACCTGGCCGCGGGGCCGTTGTCCCTTGAGCCAGCGGGCCACCGCGGTGTGTTCGTACCGCAACGCCAGACCCCGGGCCCGGCCGGCCGCGTTGATGTGGGCGGCCAGACCGGCGTGGGAGATTCCCGCCTCGTCGAGGACGGCGTCGAGGAGTGTGTTGGGCTCCATGCTTGCCCTCCGGTGCGCTCGATGGGATCAGCGTAGTGCTGATCGGTTCGCACGGGGTGTGAACAGGCCAGGGGCCCTTGCGTGGTGCCCGCCGTTCAGCCGCGCAGGCAGGACCGGGCCGGCGGCTCGTGCTCGCGTACGGGCACGGGCTCGCGGTCGTTGCGCAGGGCCAGCAGGGCGAAGTCGTCGGCGAGCAGGCCGCCGGTGTGCCGCAGCAGGGCGCCCTGGACGTGGTCGACGACCGCGGCCGGGGCGGCCACCGTGCCGCGGGCGGCCTCGGCGAGCGCGTCGGGCAGCGGGAAGAAGGCGCCGGTGGCGTCGCGGGCGTCCTCCGCGCCGTCGGTGTGCAGCACCAGCACCTCGCCCGGCAGCAACCGCTCGGCGGTGTGCACCGGCGGCTCGGCGGGCAGCGGGAACATGCCCAGCGGGGGCAGCGGGTCACCGGGGGCGAGGGCGACCGCCTGGGGCGGGCCGGCGCCCGGGGCCGAGGTCAGCCGGTGCGGCCAGGGGTGGCCGCAGTTGAGCAGCGCGAGAGCGCCGTCCTCGCGGACCTCCAGCAGCAGGACGGTGACGAAGTCCTCGGCCGGGTGCGCGTCGGGGGCGGCCTGCTCCGTACGGGCCCGGTCGCGCACATGGCGGTGCAGGGCGCGCTCCAGGCGGCGCAGCACCCCGCGCAGGGAGCTCTCGTCGTGGGCGGCCTCGCGGAAGCTGCCGAGCAGCGCGGCCACGGTGGCCAGGGCGGGCAGGCCGTGCCCTCGGACGTCGCCCATCACCACCCGCAGCCCGTGGGCGGTGGCCTGGACCTCGTACAGGTCGCCGCCCATCAGGGCACCGCGGCTGGCGGAGAGGTGGCCGCCGGCCAGCGCGATGCCGTCGAGGCGCGGCGGCAGCGGGCGCAGCAGGGCGTGCTGGGCGGTGGCGGCGACCTCGCGGACGCGCTCCAGCTCCTGGGCCAGGCGGCGGCTGCGGCCGGTGGTGAGGTAGCTGGCGGCGACGACGGCGAGGATGGCGCAGCAGGTGCCGAGCCGGCTGCCGCCGTCGGCCCGGCCGGTGGGGCCGAGCGGCACGAGGGCGAACAGGGCGCAGCCGCCGCCGAGGACGACGCACTGCCGGCGGCCGGTGCCGGCGCAGGCGATGGCGGGGGCGGCGGCGAGGAGCTGGACGAACCGGGCCCCGAGGGGGCTGGCGAGCTCCCAGGCGACGACGCCGAGCACCCACAGGCCGGGCAGGGCGAACACCAGGCCCCGCCAGCAGCGATGTGCTCCCGTACGGATCATGCCGGCGGCCCCCCAAAGCAGCAATGACGCGCACGATTCTTACGGAGGGGGCGGGAGGAAGTAACGACCTGAGGGAGCGATTCCACCCCATTGGGTGACGCCCCGACCCTGCCTCGCTGATGGGGCGTGAGACGCCGAGGGGCGCCCCGGGAATCCGGGGCGCCCCTGACGGCTGGGTGCGGTGGTTACGCTCCGCGCAGCACCGCGCCGGTGCGCTCGACCGCGGCCTGCACGGCCGCCTCACGGGCCGCGCTGGCCTCGTCGGCGGTCAGGGTGCGGTCCGCGGCGCGGAAGCGCAGCGCGTAGGCCAGCGACTTCTTGCCGGCGCCGAGCTGGGCGCCGGTGAAGACGTCGAACAGGCGCAGCGACTCCAGGAGCTCGCCGGCGCCGGCGCGCAGGGCGGCCTCGACGTCCCGGGCGGCGACGGACGCGTCGACGACGAGCGCGACGTCCTGGGTGGCGACGGGGAACGCCGACACCTTCGGCGCCTGCACCGCACCGGTGCCGGCGCGCTCCAGCACGTCCAGGTCGATCTCCATCGCGCAGGTGCGCTCCGGCAGGCCGAAGGCCTTCACGACGCGCGGGTGCAGCTCGCCGGCGCCGCCGACGCGCACCTCCTCGCCGCCGGTGGCGACGAACAGCGCGGCGCAGCGACCCGGGTGGAACGGCGCCTGCTGGTCCTGGCGGACGATCAGCTCGGCACCGGCCTCGCGGGCGACGATGCGGGCGGCCTCGACGGCCTCCGCCCAGGTGGCCGGGCGGCCCTTGCCCCACCAGCCGTCGCGCTCACCGGCGCCGGCGAGGACGACGGCCGCGTGGCGCGGCTGCCGGGGCAGCGCGGCGTTCAGCCCCGCGACCTCCTCGTCGGTGGGCCGGCGGTCGACGGGCAGCCGGACGGCGGCGCCCTCCTCTCCGGTGGGCAGGAAGACCAGGCCGGTCTCGAAGAGCGCGAGGTCGTGCTCGCCACGGCTGTCGTTGCGGCGCAGGGCGGCGAACAGCCCCGGCAGCAGCGTGGTGCGCAGCGCCGGCTCGGACTCGGAGAGCGGGTTGGCCAGGCGCACGGTGGAGCGGCGGGCGTCGTCGGCCTCGAGGCCGAGGTGGTCCAGGGCCCAGTCCCCGATGAAGGGGTAGTTGAGCACCTCGGTGTAGCCGGCACCGGCCAGCGCCCGGCCGGTGCGGCGGTGCAGCCGCTGCCGGTGGGTCAGGCCGCGGCCCGCGGGGGGCTTGGGCAGGGTGGCCGGCAGGGCGGCGTAGCCCTCCAGCCGGATGACCTCCTCGGCGAGGTCGTTGGGGTCGGTGAGGTCCGGGCGCCAGCTGGGCACGGTGACGATCAGCTCGTCCTGCCCGTAGACGTCGCAGCCGACCTCCTGCAGGCGGCGCACCACGGTCTCGCGGCCGTACTCGACGCCGGCGACGCGGTCGGGGTGGTCGGCGCGCATCGGGATCGTACGGGGGCCGCTGGGCGCGACGATCTCGGTGACGCCCGCCTCGGCGGTGCCGCCGGCGAGCAGCACCAGCAGGTCGACGGCGCGCTGGGCGGCCGCGGAGGTCGCCTGCGGGTCGACGCCGCGCTCGAAGCGGCGGGAGGCCTCGGAGGACAGCTTGTGCCGGCGGGCGGCCCGGGCGATGGCGACCGGGTCGAAGTGCGCGGCCTCGATGACGACCTCGGTGGAGCCCTGGGCCGCACCGTGGTCGGCGATCTCGGTGTCGGCGCCGCCCATGATGCCGGCGAGGCCGATGGGGCCGCGCTGGTCGGTGATGACCAGGTCCTCGGCGTCCAGCACACGCTTGGTGCCGTCGAGGGTGGTGAGCTTCTCGCCGGCCTCGGCGCGGCGCACGCCGATCGCCCCGTCCAGGCGGGAGCGGTCGTAGGCGTGCAGGGGCTGGCCCAGTTCGAGCATCACGTAGTTGGTGATGTCGACGGCGAGGGAGACCGGGCGCATGCCGGCCTTCTGCAGGCGGCGCTGCAGCCAGATCGGGGAGCGGGCCTCGGGGTCGATGCCGGTGACCGTACGGGCGGTGAAGCGGTCGCAGCCGGAGGGGTCGGCGACGGTGACCGGGTGGCCGTAGCTGTTGGGCGCGGGCACGTCCAGCAGGGCCGGGTCGCGCAGCGGCAAGCCGTAGGCGGTGGCGGCCTCGCGGGCGATGCCGCGCAGGGACAGGCAGTAGCCGCGGTCGGGGGTGACGGCGATGTCGAGGACCTCGTCGACGAGCTGCAGCAGCTCGATGGCGTCGGTGCCGACCTCGTGCTCCGGGGAGAGCACGATGATGCCGTGGGTGCCGTCGTCGCCCATGCCCAGCTCGTCGCCGGAGCAGATCATGCCGCGCGAGACCTTGCCGTAGGTCTTGCGCTCGGCGATGGCGAAGTCACCGGGCAGCACGGCGCCGGGCAGCGCCACGACGACCTTGTCGCCGACGGTGAAGTTGCGGGCGCCGCAGACGATCTCCTGCGGCTCGCCGGTGCCGTTGGCCTGCCCGACGTCGACGGTGCAGAAGCGGATGGGCTTGCGGAAGCCCTCCAGCTCCTCGATGGTGGCGACCTTGCCGACGACGAGGGGGCCGGTGATGTCGGAGCCGAGCTGCTCGACGCGCTCGACCTCCAGGCCGGCGGCGATGAGCTTGGCCTGCACGTCGCGGCCGGTCTCGCCCGCCGGCAGGTCGACGTATTCCCGCAGCCAGGAAAGCGGGGCGCGCATCAGATCTCCATCCCGAACGGCCGGGTGAAGCGCACGTCACCCTCGACCATGTCTCGCATGTCCTCGACGTTGTGGCGGAACATCAGCATCCGCTCGATGCCGAACCCGAAGGCGAAGCCGCTGTACTTCTCCGGGTCGATGCCCGCGGCGATGAGCACGCGCGGGTTGACCATGCCGCAGCCGCCCAGCTCGATCCAGCCCTCGCTGGAGCAGGTGCGGCAGGGGCGCTCGGGGTTGCCCACCGACTCGCCGCGGCAGACATAGCACTGCATGTCCAGCTCGGCCGACGGCTCGGTGAAGGGGAAGTAGTTCGGGCGCAGCCGCGTGGTCAGCCCCTCGCCGAACAGCGAGCGCACCATGTGCTCGATGGTGCCCTTGAGGTCGGCCATGGTCAGGCCCTCGTCGATGGCGAGGAGCTCGACCTGGGTGAAGACGGGGGTGTGGGTGGCGTCCAGCTCGTCGGTGCGGTAGACGCGGCCCGGGCACACCACGTAGATGGGGGGCTCGCGGTCGAGCATGGAGCGGACCTGCACCGGGGAGGTGTGGGTGCGCATGACCACGCCGGACTCGGCCTTCTTGTTGCGTCCCTGGACGAAGAAGGTGTCCTGCATGGCGCGGGCCGGGTGGTCCGGCTCGAAGTTCAGGGCGTCGAAGTTGAACCACTCCGCCTCGACCTCGGGGCCCTCGGCGACCTCGTAGCCCATGGCCACGAAGATGTCCTCGATGCGCTCACAGAGCGTGGTGATCGGGTGCCGGGCGCCGGTGGGCACGCGGTCGTACGGCAGGGTGACGTCCACCGCCTCCTCGACCAGGACGCGCGCGTCGCGCTCCGCCTCCAGCTCCGCCTGCCGGGCGGCGAGGGCCTTGGTGACGGCACCGCGGGCCATGCCCACGCGCTTGCCGGCGTCGGCCTTGGCCTGCGGGGGCAGGGCGCCGATCTCGCGGTTGGCGAGGGCGAGCGGGGAGCGGTCGCCCATGTGGGCGGCCTTGGCCTCCTTGAGGGCTTCGAGGTCGGCGGCCGCGGCGAAGGCGGCGAGCGCCTCGTCCCGCATGCGCTCGATCTCTTCCGGTTTCAGTGCCTCGACCTCGACAGGGTCGTACGACTTATTGGGTGCCGACATCTCTTCCCGTGCTTCCGATTAGCTGGCGTGGAGCTTGGCTGCGCTGCGCGGCTCGGCCCTTCCTTGGCCAAAGGTGGTGCCAAAGGTGCCAAAGGTCGAGTCTAAGGGTCCCATGCGGTGGGGCGGGCCCGCGGGCCGTTGCTTGCGGCCCCGCCCGCGGCCCGCTCAGGCCTGGGTGAAGAACGCCGGGGCGGCCACCGGCAGCGTGAAGCGGAACTGGGCGCCGCCCCGGGCGGCCCGCCCGACCGTGATCGTGCCACCGTGGGCCTCGACGATGCCCTTGACGATGTAGAGCCCGAGGCCGGTGCCGCCGCGTTTGGACCCGCGCCAGAAGCGGGTGAAGACGCGGGCCATGGCTTCCTCCGGAATGCCGGGGCCCTCGTCGCTCACGGTGACCGCCGTCCCTGCGGCGCGGGCCTTCAGCTGTGCTGGTGACACCTCTATGGTGACGACTCCCTCGCCGTGGCGCACGGCGTTTTCCAGGAGGTTGCCGAGGACCTGGTCGACCTTGTCGGGGTCGGCCCACAGCTCGGGCAGCGGCTCGGTGACCTCGATCCGGAAGCGGTCGGGGCGCAGCCCGGCGCGGGTGTAGGCCTCGACGTGCCGGCGCACGGCGGCGGCCATGTCCACGGGCTGGCGGCGCACCTCCAGCCGTCCGGAGTCGATGCGGGAGATGTCGAGCAGCTCGGCGATGAGCCGGGTGACGCGGTCGGCGTCGGCGTCGACGGTCTGCAGCATCAGCTGCTTCTGGTCGTCGGTGAAGCGCTCCCACTTGGCCAGCAGCGTCGCGGTGAAGCCCTTGACGGAGGTCAGGGGCGAGCGCAGCTCGTGGGCGACGGTGGCGATCAGCTCGGCGTGGCTGCGCTCGGTGCGCCGGCGTGCCTCGGTGCCGCGCAGCTGGACCACGAGCCGGACGACGGGGCCGCCGGGGTGCTCGCGCACGTAGCGGGCGGAGACGAGCACCTGCCGGCCGCCGGGCAGCAGCAGGTTGCGCTCGGGCTGGCCGGTGCGGGTGGCCAGGCCCCCGTACGGGTCGGTCAGCGCCCACCAGCGGCGGCCGTCGAGGTCCTCCAGGGGCAGCACGGCCTCCAGCTGCCGGCCGACCGCGTCGGCGGCGCGCACCGCGGTGATCCGCGCGGCGGCGGCGTTGAAGCAGGTCACGCGGCCGGTGGCGTCGGCGACGACCAGCCCGTCGGGCAGGTCGTCGGCGCTGACGACGGCAGGCGCGAGGGACCCGTGAGCGCCGGACGAGGCGGTCGGACAGGTGCCGACCACCGCGCTCCCGGAAGTCCTGACGTTCCTCATACCGCACCCCCTCCCGAGCCCCCGGAGCGCCACCCTACTAGCTGGAGGTCACGGAGCGGCACCCTCCGGACGCGCGCTGCGCACGGGCGGAGGCGTACAGGCACACCGCGGCGGCGGTGGCGAGGTTCAGGGACTCGGCCTTGCCGTGGATCGGCACCCGCACGACCGCGTCGGCCAGTGCGCGGGTCTCCTCGGGCAGGCCCCAGGCCTCGTTGCCGAAGATCCAGGCGGTGGCGTCGCCCATGGCGCCGCGGTCGAGCTCGGCGTCCAGGTCGCGGTCGCCGGCGCCGTCGGCGGCCAGGATGCGCACGCCCGCGGCCTTGAGCCCGCGCACGGCCTGCTCGACGGGGACGCCGACGGCGACGGGCAGGTGGAACAGGGAGCCGACGGAGGCCCGTACCGACTTGGGGTTGTACAGGTCGACCGAGGCGTCGGTGAGCACGACGGCGTCGGCGCCGGCGGCGTCCGCGCAGCGCAGCACGGTGCCGGCGTTGCCGGGGTCGCGCACGTGGGCCAGGACGGCCACCAGGCGGGGGCGGGCGGCGAGGATCTCGTCGAAGGGCGAGTCCAGGAAGCGGCAGACGCCGACCAGGCCCTGGGGGGTGACGGTCTGCGACAGGTCGGCGATCACGTCGTCGCAGGCGAGGTGGAAGCGCACCCCGGCGGCGCGGGCGGCCTCGACGATCTCGGTGTGGCGCTCGGCGGCCTCGACGGTGGCGAAGAGCTCGACGAGGGTCGGCTCGCCACCGCTGGTGTGGGCGATGGCCTCGCGCACCGCCTGCGGGCCCTCGGCGATGAACCGGCGCTCCTTGACCCGGGAACTGCGCTTGGCCAGCTTGCGCGCGGCGACGACGCGGGGGGAGCGCGGGGAGATCAGCTCGGGGGTGCCCATGGGCGGCGGCTCACTTCACTGGGACGAACGGGGTACGGAAAGGGGCCGAACGCCAGCGGACCCGCAGGCCGCGGGGGCCTGCGGGTCCGCTGGACGCCTCGCGGGCGCCGGATCAGGCGGCGGCCTTCGGGGCGTTGACGTCGGCCGGCAGCGCCTTCTGGGCCACCTCGACGAGCGCGGCGAACGCGTTCATGTCGTTGACAGCGAGCTCGGCCAGCATCTTGCGGTCGATCTCGATGTTGGCGGCCTTCAGACCCTGGATGAGGCGGTTGTACGTCATGCCGTTCTGGCGGGCAGCGGCGTTGATGCGCTGGATCCACAGCTGACGGAAGTCGCCCTTGCGCTTCTTGCGGTCGTTGTAGTTGTAGACCAGCGAGTGGGTGACCTGCTCCTTGGCCTTGCGGTACAGGCGGGAGCGCTGACCGCGGTAGCCGCTGGCCTGCTCGAGGATCGCCCGACGCTTCTTGTGCGCGTTGACTGCGCGCTTGACGCGTGCCACTTGATTAACTCCTTGTAGCGGGGCCGTGGTGCGTTCTCACACGGCCCGGAAACGATTGGGTCCCGGTGTGTCGTTCAGGCGCCGTGGCGCCGGACGTCACTTGCCGAGAAGCTTCTTGATCTTCGCGGCGTCGGCCGGGGCCATCTCGGCGTTGCCCGTGAGGCGACGCGTCAGGCGGGACGACTTGTGCTCGAGCAGGTGGCGCTTGCCAGCGCGCTCACGCAGCACCTTGCCGGAGCCGGTGACCTTGAAGCGCTTCTTGGCACCGCTGTGCGTCTTGTTCTTCGGCATAGCGCCGTTCTCTCCTCGTCGGTGGCACTCCCGGGCCCGGGTGGGGGCGCACTGGAGCGTCATCTTGTTCGGGTTGCTTCCCGGAGCGTTACCACCCCGGGGCGATCCGGGGCCGAAAAACCGGCCCCGGGATCACGCCTCTGCGTCTGCGGGCTCCTCGGCGGAACCGCCCTGGCGCTCCGCCTTGCGGGCGGCCTGCGCCTCGCGGGCCTCGGCCATCGCCTCGGTCTTCTTCTTGTGCGGACCGAGGACCATGATCATGTTGCGCCCGTCCTGCTTGGGGTTCGACTCGACGAAACCCAGGTCCTGGACGTCCTCCGCGAGACGCTGCAGCAGTCGGTAGCCCAGCTCGGGGCGGGACTGCTCACGGCCACGGAACATGATCGTGATCTTGACCTTGTCGCCCTGCTTGAGGAACCGGACGACGTGACCCTTCTTGGTGTCGTAGTCGTGCGGGTCGATCTTCGGCCGGAGCTTCATCTCCTTGATGACCGTGTGCGCCTGGTTCTTGCGCGCCTCACGGGCCTTCATGGCCGACTCGTACTTGAACTTCCCGTAGTCCATGAGCTTGCAGACCGGCGGGCGTGCGTTCGCCGCCACCTCGACCAGGTCGAGGTCGTACTCCTGCGCAAGCTCCAGTGCCTTGGCAAGCGGCACGATGCCGACCTGCTCACCACTGGGACCGACAAGTCGCACCTCGGGGACGCGGATCCGGTCGTTGATGCGGGGCTCGGCGCTGATGGGGCCTCCTCGGTAGCACCACGCGGCGCCCTCGCGGGAGCCACGTCACGTCTTTACGTAGACCAACCGCGTCGGCACAACAAAAATGCCCCGACGGGCACAGGCGGGGCTCCATGAAACCGGAACACCGCCACGGCATGCCGCGGGGCGCATCGGACGGCTCCATCGTCCGTACGGAACGATGGCGGCCGTCTGACCGGAAGACCTGCCGACCCGTGGTCGGCGAGGTGGGAGATCGGAGCTCCACTTGTGGGCCGGGCCCGTGTGGGTCACACACGTGTCCAGCCGGTCGTTGCACAACTCTATCAGCTGGTGAGCGGGCGTGCGAACCAGTGGCGAACCGATCCGGCTACGGGACGTATCGTGTCGCCCATGAGCGACACGACGCCCACCGGCCCCACGGGTAACCACGACGAGCCCACGGCACAGGACACGGCCCCCGACTTCGACGCCATGACCCGCGACATCGCGGACGTGCCCGCCGTCGAGGTGATCACCACGGTCGCCGTGCACCTGATGAGCGCGGCGGCGGTCAACCTCGGACTCGCCGAGGAGGGCGAGGACCACAAGGACCTCGACGAGGCCCGCAAGCTGATCACCGCCCTCGCCGGGCTGGTCACCGCCAGCGCCACCGAGGTCAGCAACTTCCACGCGGCCCCGCTGCGCGACGGCCTGAAGTCGCTGCAGCTGGCCTTCCGCGAGGCCTCCGTCGTCCCGGACGAGCCGGGCCAGGGCCCCGGCGAGAAGTTCACCGGCCCGGTCTACGCCTGACCGCGGTTGCCCCCGGACCCGGTCGCCGGGCCGCCCTCGTCATTGGCCCGCCCGCCGAAGTGCGGGCGGTCCGGCCGCCCCTCCCCCGGGCCGGCCAGCGGCTCCGGCTCGGCGACGTCGTCCGCGACGTTGGCCCGGCCGTGCGGCGGGTGCGTCACCCGGTTCGCGCCCGCGGCCAGCGCCGCACCGATCAGCGGGGCGACGATGAACAGCCACAGCTGCGAGAGCGCCGCGCCGCCCGCGAAGAGCGCCGGCCCCAGGCTGCGGGCCAGGTTCACCGAGGTGCCCGTCAGCGGCACGCCCACGATGTGCACCACGCCCAGGGCGAAGCCGACGGCCAGCCCGTCGAAGCCCACCATGGCCACCCGGTGGGTCACCGACAGCCACACGAAGACGAACAGGAAGGTCATCACGACCTCCGCCAGGAACGCTCCCCCGGCGCCCAGGTGCACCGCCGAGCGGTCCCCGTAGCCGTTGCTGCCGAAGGCGCCGTCCGTCTTGAGCCCCGGCACCTGCTTGGCCAGCAGGAAGAGCACCGCCGCGCCCACGATCCCGCCCACCAGCTGCGCGATCCAGTACTCGATCGCCGTGTGCAGGGAGATCCGGCGCTGCAGCAGCATCCCCAGCGTCACGGACGGGTTCAGGTGACAGCCCGAGACCGGGCCGAGGGCGTACGCGAGGGCCAGAAGAGTGAAGCCGAAGGCCAGCGCGATGCCGAGCACGCCGATGTAGTCGGCGGCGAGGACCACCGATCCGACGGCGAAGAAGACCAGCAGCGCCGTACCGAGGAATTCGGCGCTGATCGTGCGGGTCGTGACCGGGTCGAGGCGCTCAAAGGCCGGTTTCACGTTCTTCAGGGCGTCCATGGCGTCCTCCCGAGGATCTCGTGGACCGTCCACCTCGCATTGTCGGACGATCCCCTTCCGGGCGCCTGCCGAGACCTGCCCGCTCAGCGGCGGTAGAACGCCTCCCCGGCCCCGCCGGCCCCCGGCGGCAGCAGCGCCAGGTCCAGGCCCCGTACGAGCCGGGCGCGCAGCACCTCGTCCGCCGCCAGGCCCTCGGCGACGGCCCGCAGCACCTCCGGCGCGGCCGCCTGCGGATCCGTCTCGACGGCCAGCGTGCCGTCCGCCTCCGCCGAGGCCACCAGGAACGCGCGCAGCACGCCCGGGCACGCCGCCAGCACCGCGCGCAGCGCCGTGGCCACGGCCGGGTCCGCCAGCGGATCGGCGCTCTCCCGGCCCTCGGCCAGCGCCAGCAGCGCCGGGCCGGTCAGCGGGTAGGCGACGGGGCCGGCCAGGTCGAGGACGATCGTGTCCGCCTTCTCGTGCGCGGCGGCCTGCAGCGCCTGGTGCAGCGGCACCGCCACGGGCCGGGCGTCCGCGCGCCACCGCCGGAGCGTCTCCATCGAGGTGAACGCGGGCAGCGCCCGTCGGCCGTCCGGCGCCTGCAGCGTCGGCACGGCCATGTCGCTGGTCTTCTCCCGCTTCAGCCCGTCCGGGCCCTCCTCGACCTCCCCGAGCACCGCCACCACGGGCACCAGCAGCCGCGCCCCCCGCAACGCCCCCAGCACCCGCCCCTCGGCCCCCGGACCACGCTCGGCCCCCCAGGCGGCCAGCGCCGCGGCCAGTGCGGGATCGGCGGAGCCGTCGTCGTCGGAGAAACCGGGATCGGGAATGTTCTTGAGCGCCACGTGCCGAGGGTATCCGGTGCGATTGCCGTGCTTCGCCCGGGATGCCGGGGTGCCATGTCGACTGCGGGCCGTCGGCGGCTGATCGCGCAGTTCCCCGCGCCCCTGACGGGGCCGCCGTCGTGCGGCGGTTGCGGCCCGTAGGGGCGCGGGGAACTGCGCGACAAGCCACGACGCACCCGCAGGTGGCTACCGTGGCCAGTCGGCTGCAGGCCGGCCGGGGCCGATCGCGCCCACGCGGCGGCAGCCGCAGATCGACACCGCCCCGCGCCCCTACGGGGCGCCGTAGTGGCCGCGTAACAAAGATCCGCCGGACACGGCCTACGCGCGGCGGCGGCGCCACAGCAGGCCCGCCGTGCACAGCAGGAGCACACCCGCCGTGCCGGCCGCGAGCGCCGGCGCCGTCAGGCGGAACGCCGAGGTCGTGGGGCGGGCGGCGTGGGGGCCGTCGGCGAAGTAGCGGGGGGTGGGCGGCGGGGGCGGGTCCGCGGGCAGGGCGCGGGCACGCGCCAGGGCGGCCGCCGGATCGATCAGGCCCGCCCCCAGGTCGTCGCTGCGGCCTCCCTCGGGCGCGTCCTTGGCCGTCGCCGTCAAAACGCGCCGCACCTGGGCCGCCGTCAGGCCGGGGCGCGCCGCCTTGAGAAGGGCCACCGTCCCGGAGACGAACGCGGCCGCCGCGCTCGTGCCCCAGCCCTCGTAGTAGCGGCGGTCCGGATCGGCGATCACGACGTCGACGCCGGGGGCGCTGACGGTGGCGTACCAGCGGCGGGTGGAGAAGGGGGCGCGGTTGCCGTAGCGGTCGACGGCGGCCACCGCGATCACGCCGGGGTAGGCCGCCGGGTACGAGACGTGGTCGCCGTTCTCGCCGCCGTTGCCCGCCGAGGCGACGACCACGGCGCCCTTGCGCAGGGCGTACTGCACGGCGGCGTCCTCGCGCGGCTCGGGGTGGGCGGTGTCGCTGTCGTCGCCGAGGGAGAGGTTGATGACGTCGGCGCCGTGGTCGGCGGCCCAGCGGATGCCGTCGGCCAGGGCGCTGCCGCGGGCCCCGCGGGCCCGTGAGCGGGCCGGGTCGCCGTCCTCGAGGATCACCCGCACCGGCAGGATCCGGGCCTGCGGCGCCACCCCGACGACGCCGTCGGCGTCCCCGTCGCCGTGCCCGCGGCCGGCGATGATGCCGGCCATGGCCGTGCCGTGCCGTGCCCAGGCCCGCTCGCCCGGCTCGGCTCCGAAGCCGACCAGGTCCTTGCCGGGCAGCACCCGGCCGCGCAGGTCGGGGTGGGTCTCGTCGACACCGGTGTCCAGGACGGCCACGGTGATGCCGGCGCCCTTGGTGGTGCGCCATGCGTCCTGCACGCGCAGCGAGTCCAGTGCCCACTCCTGCGTGCGTATCGCATCGGCCCGCGCGGGTGGTGCGGCCAGCACGGCCACGGCGAGCGTGCCGGCGAGGGCCGCGAGGGCGCGGCGGCGGGCGGTCACCGGCTCTCCGGCTCGCGCCCGTGGGCCGCGTCGCGGAAGGCGCGTTCGGCCGCGTCCGCCAGGGCGCGCGCGTCGTGTCCCAGGCCCGCCTGGGCCGGGACCTCGGTGGCGCCGGGCTCGACGGCCCCGGCCGCCGGCTGCGGCACCACGCCCGTGCGGGCGTCGGCGAAACCCGAGACGGCGTAGACGACGGCCGGGACGTCCGTCAGGACGCTGATGTGCCAGCTGGCCCGCTGTCCGTCCGCGAACCCGGCGGCCGGCGTGCCCGGTACGGCGTACGGGCGGGGCATCAGGTCCGCGCGCCGGTCCAGGTGCTCGCCGGCGAAGCGGTCGCGCAGTGCGTTCATGGTCGGCGCGTCGGCCTCGGTGACCAGCACGCCGACCGTGGTGACGGTCGACGACGTGGCGTCGGCGTACGTCGCGCGCAGCAGCCGCTTGCAGCCGACGGGCGCGAGGGCCTTGGCGAGCAGGGGGTCGAAGGCCTTGGCGCAGCCGCTGTCGGGGGCGACGCCCACGCGGTTCCAGTCGCGCGGGGCCCCGCCGGGCCCGGCCGCCTCGGCGTGCACGGCGGGCGGGAAGAGCCGGTCGACGGGCACGTCGCGCCAGACGGTGGCCCCTCGTGCATACGCCTGCTCCTCGGCCGAGCCGCCCATGTCGTCGGCGGCCAGGCAACTCCCGGCGACGGCCCCGGCGATGAGCCCCAGTCCGAGCACGAGACACAGGGCGACCCCGAGAACTCCCCGCCGCCGATCCCCTGCGGGGGGCGGGGCGAGAGCGGCTTCGGGTTGCGGCTTCCCGTACGCGGGGAGCGCGGCCGCGGGCGGGACGGCGGGCTGCGGCGGCACCACGGCGCCGGGCACCCCTTGGGGGTGGCCCGGCCGCGCGGCCATGGCCGCGGGCGGAGCCGGCGGTCCAGGGGGCCGCCCTGGAGATGGCGCCACCGGCGCAGCCGGGTGCGTGGCCGTCGCGGCCGAAGCGGCCCGCGCCGACGGCGGGACGGCGGGCCGGCGCTGGCCCGGTTCCGGTCGTACAGGAAGCCCAGCGGCAGACGGCACGGCCGCAGGCGGCGCGGCTGGCGATGCAACAGGGTGCGGCCCAGCCGGGCTCGGCGTCGTGGACGCCGGCGCGGCAGCGTGCGGAACCGGTTCGCGTGCGACCGTGCACGACGAGGCCGGGACAACCGCCTGAACGGCACCGGGGACCCGTCCCGGCACAGCCGGCTGCGTGGCCGTCGCGGCCGAACTCCCGGGCGTTGCTCGTCCCGGCCCAGACGCGTGCGCCCCCGGCTGCGTGGCCGTCGCGGCCGAACTCCCGGGCGTCGCGGTCCCCGGCGCAGTCGCGTGCGTCGCCGGCGGAACCGGTGCTCCGGGCAGCCGCCCTGGCGGTGGCGTCACCGGCGCCGTCGGGTACGTGGCCGTCGCGGCCGAAGCCGCCGGCGGAGCCGGCGTTCCAAGGGGGCGCCCCGGGGCTGGCGCCACCGGCGCAGCCGCGTGCGCCGCCGTCGGCTGGGGCGGCAGCTCGGGCGTCACCGGCGCGGCGGCCGGCCGGCGCGGCACCGGTGCCGGTCGTACGGGAAGCCCAGTGGCAGACGGCACGGCAGACGGCTCCGCTTCGGTGCTCACCCTGCGCTTCCCCTCGTCAGCCGGCTCGTCGCAACCCCTGAAATGAGTACTGAACCGCCCTATGCCGGACATGCGCCCCGGCCTGGCAAGGCCGCGGCGTGCGCGCCACTTTACGGTGCCCGGTGCGGGGCCTGCCATTCACCCGAGGCGCCGCCTCTACCCAGGCCCGGCGTGCTCTGGCAGGCTGCGCGCCATGTCGTCCGAGCGAGCACGTCTCGACAAGGCCACCGCGCATCTGGACGCTCCGCTCGCGGTGGTGGATCTGCGGGCGTTCGACGCGAATGCCGCCGATCTGGTGCGCCGGGCCGGTGGGAAGCCGGTGCGGGTGGCGAGCAAGTCGGTGCGCTGCCGGGCGCTGCTGGAGCGGGTGCTGGCGCGCGAGGGGTTCGCCGGGGTGATGGCGTACACGCTCGCGGAGGCGCTGTGGCTGGCGCGTTCGGGCGTCGAGGACGTGCTGGTGGCCTATCCGTCCGCCGATCGCGCCGGGTTCGCGGAGCTGACGGGCGATGCGAAGCTGGCGGGCGCGGTGACGGTGATGGTGGACGATCCGGCGCAGCTCACATGGATGGAGGCGGCCCGTACGGGGCGCGAAGAGGTGCGGGTGTGCCTGGAGTTGGACACGTCGCTGCGGCTGCTGGGCGGGCGGGTGCGCGTCGGCGCGCTGCGTTCGCCGGTGGCGAGTGCGCAGCGGCTGGCGGAGCTGGCGGGGGCGGTGGCCCGCCGGCCGGGGTTCCGTCTGGTGGGGCTGATGGCCTACGAGGCGCACGTGGCCGGGGTGGGGGATGCGGTGGCGGGGCATCCGCTGCGGTCGCGG
The DNA here is from genome assembly GCF_040675615.1 of Streptomyces sp. NPDC049585. Lineage (NCBI taxonomy): Bacteria > Bacillati > Actinomycetota > Actinomycetes > Kitasatosporales > Streptomycetaceae > Streptomyces > Streptomyces sp. NPDC049585. The sequence continues at coordinate 112,220 of NZ_JBFAPE010000011.1, forward strand.
GCGGTGCGGTTGATGCAGTCCGTGGCGCGTGACCGGCTGGCGTCCTTGCGGGCGCGGGCGGTGCGGGCGGTACGGGAGGTCGCGGAGCTGGAGTTCGTCAACGGTGGTGGTACGGGCAGCGTGCAGTACACGGCGGCGGAGGCCGTGGTGACGGAGGTGGCTGCGGGTTCCGGCCTGTTCGTGCCGCGGCTGTTCGACGACTTCTCCTCCTTCCGGGGCCGCCCGGCCGCCCTGTTCGCCCTGCCGGTGGTGCGCCGCCCCGGGGTGGGTGTGGTGACGGTGCTGGGCGGGGGCTACCCGGCGTCGGGGGCGGCGGGCCGGGACCGGTTGCCGGTGCCGTACCTGCCCGAGGGGCTGCGGCTGGTGGCGCGGGAGGGGGCGGGCGAGGTGCAGACCCCGTTGGTGGGGACGCCCGCCGACGACCTGCTGATCGGTGACAAGGTGTGGTTCCGGCACGCGAAGGCGGGCGAGTTGTGCGAGCGCTTCGCCGCGCTGCACCTGGTGGAGGGCGACCGGGTGGTGCGGACGGTGCCCACGTATCGGGGCGAGGGCCACACCTTCCTGTGAATCCCCTTACGGCACCAGTACGATCCGCACCGGGTCGCCCGTCTTCGTGCGCAGCCGCTCGACGCCCTGCGCCGCTTCGGCGAGCGGCAGGGTGGCGCTGATGGAGTCGCGCAGGTCCAGCCGGTGCAGGCGGGCGAGGGCGACGAGTTCCTCGACGTGACCGGGGGCGGAGCCGTAGTGGCCGAGGACCTGTTGTTCGCGGTAGCTGAAGGCGATGCCGTTGGTGACGGTCAGCGGTTCGCGGCCCAGGCCGACGAGGACGAGCCGGCCGCCGTGGTTCAGGCAGCGCACGGCCTGGTCGCGGACGGCCGCGACGCCGGCGAAGTCGAGGGCGAGGTCGAGTCCGCGGCCCGCGGTGGCCGCCAGGACGTGCTCGCGCAGGGCGGGGTCGGCGGGGTCGAGGGCGAGGTCGGCGCCGGCGGCGAGGGCGCGGTCGCGGGCGGAGGCCAGCGGGTCGACGGCGACGACGGGTGCGGCGCCGGCGAGGCGCAGGAGTTGGACGGCGTGGGTGCCGAGTCCGCCGACGCCCCAGACGCCGGCCGGGCGGCCGGGGCGTACCTGTCCGGTGGTGGTGATGGCGGCCCAGGGGGTGGAGACGGCGTCGGGGATGACGGCGGCCTGGGCGAAGGGCAGGTCGTCGGGGAGGGCGACGAGGGTGTGGGCGGAGGCGAGCGCGTAGTGGGCCCAGCCTCCGTCGTAGTCGACGCCGCGGGTGCGGACGGCCGGGCAGGGCTCGAAGCGTGCGCAGGCGGTGCAGGAGCCGCAGCGCTCGCCGGCCTGGAGCAGCACGCGTTGGCCCACGGTCCAGGGGCCGGGCACGTCGGGGCCGAGGGCGTCGATGACGCCGGCGGTCTCGTGTCCGAGGGTGACCTTGTCCGCAGTGGCGTGCACCGGGGTGAGGCTGCCGTCGATGAGGTGGACGTCGGACAGGCAGATGCCGGCGGCCTTGACCTCGATCCGGACCTGGCCCGGGCCGGGCTCGGGCACGGGGACGTCCTCGACGGCGAAGGTGCCGGTCCTCAGGTCGAGTCGTGCGGCCTGCATGGTGTCGGTCATGAGCGGAGCTTCGCCGAGCCCGACGCTGTGACGCAAGGGGGCGCGGGGGCCGTGGGGGCCGGTGGTACCGATGTCCACCGGCCTCACTGACGCCTCGTCAGGCGGCCTTGTCCACCTGGTCGGGGATCACGCTGCCGTCGGCGCGCCGTACGGGCACGTGCGTGCCGTCCTCGGCCGTGGCGCCGGTCGTGGAGCAGGGGTAGCTGCCGGACTTGCGCGGCATCGGGTCGATGAACATGGGGTTGGCGACCCAGCGGCCGTCGGCGTCGTCGTACGCGCGGCACATCAGCTCGGACTTGTTGCGGTTGATGGCCACGTGGGCGCCGGTGGCGTCGTTCACGAACGTCACGTCGGTGTCGGCGTCGCCGGCGCCGAGCGCGATGCGGTGGTCGACGTCCTGCTGCTGCCAGGCGGCGGCGCCCTTGATCTTGAAGATCTCCTGGTTGATCATGCAGCGCTTGCCGTCCATGTACGGCAGGGCGTCACCGCGGCCGGTCTCGACGCCGCCGCAGCCCTTGATGCGGGCGGTGAGCCTGCCGTGCTCGGTGATGGTGCGGATGCCGATGGTGTGCTTGCGGTCCAGGCCCACGCCGCTCGACCAGGCCTCGGCGATCGGCTCGGAGGAGGCGGAGACGATGTAGACGTCGAAGCCGGCCTTCTTCAGCGTGGCGATGAGGTTCTTCTGCTGGTCGTAGTAGCGGATGTAGCCGGCGATGGTGTGGGTGCCGACCGTCTGCTTGGTGCCGATGGGCGCGGCGAGCTGCTCGGCGCGCGCCTGGCGGGCGAAGGACGTCAGCGCGGCCGGGGTGTGGCCGGCGAACAGCTGCGGGATCCAGGCGTAGGCCGGGACCGTACGGCGGTGGTTCCACTCGCCCGCGAAGGCCGGCTCGCCGGCCATGGTCTGCGACTTCTCACGGATCTCGAAGATCTCGTCCGTGCAGGCGGTGTTCGTGGAGGTCGGCAGCGGCCGGCCGACGGGCACGGCGGTGCCGCAGGCCTTGGTCAGCGCTTTGTCGGCGGCGGGGGTGAGCCAGGCGCTGGTGTCGCTCCAGTGCTTGGGCCGCAGGATCTTGTCGTGCTTGAGCGCCCAGGCGAGCGTGGCGTCGGTGATGTCGTTCTTGACGACGGTGTTGTCCCAGTCGAAGGCGGCGACGGGGCGGGGGCCGCCCTTGCCGGAGCAGGTGCCGCGCTCGTCGATCATCTTCTGCAGCCTGGCGCGGTTGTCGCCGGCCCAGGGGAGGTTCGCATCCAGCTGCGGGCAGGTGGCGCGCGGGGTGTGACGGGCGGGCGCCGCGGTGGCGGGGACGGGGGCCATGAGGGCGGCGGCGACGGCGAGACCGGCGGCTATGGCGGACTTCTTGCGCATGTGCTCTCTTCGGTGCATGGACGGCGGTTCGGCGCCGGGACCGGAGCGGCGGCTGCGGCCTTCCGGTCCCGACTCTGTGATCATGGACCCTACAGCGGGGTGACGTACGCCCCCGCGATGCCTCCGTCGACGAGGAACTCGGCGGCGTTGACGAAGGACGCGTCGTCGCTGGCGAGGAACGCGACCGCCGCGGCGATCTCCTCCGGCTCGGCGAACCGGCCCACCGGCACGTGCACCAGGCGGCGCGCGGCCCGCTCGGGGTCCTTGGCGAACAGCTCCTTCAGCAGCGGGGTGTTCACCGGCCCCGGGCACAGGGCGTTGACGCGGATGCCCTCGCGGGCGAACTGCACGCCCAGCTCCCGCGACATCGCGAGCACGCCGCCCTTGGAGGCGGTGTAGCTGATCTGGGAGGTGGCCGCGCCCATCACGGCGACGAAGGACGCGGTGTTGATGATGGAGCCCCTGCCCTGGCGGCGCATGTAGGGCAGCACGGCCTTGCAGCACAGGTAGACGGAGGTGAGGTTGACCTCCTGGACGCGCTTCCACGCCTCCAGTCCGGTCTCCAGGATCGAGTCGTCGTCGGGCGGGGAGATGCCGGCGTTGTTGAAGGCGACGTCGACGGAGCCGTATGTGTCGTGGGCGGCCCGGAAGAGGGCCTCCACCTGCTCGGGGTCGGTGACGTCGACCTTGACGAACAGTCCCCCGGTCTCCTGCGCGGCGGCCTTGCCGGCGCTGTCGTCGATGTCGGCGCACACGACGTGGGCGCCCTCGGAGGCGAGCCGTCGCGCCGTGGCCAGGCCGATGCCGCTGCCGGCTCCGGTGACGACGGCGGTACGGCCCACCAGGCGGCGGCACACTGCGGTCCGGTCGGTCACTCAGTCCTCCTGGGTGCTGATGAAGACGTTCTTGGTCTCGGTGAAGGCGGCCAGCGCCCCCGGGCCCAGCTCACGGCCGAGGCCGGACTGCTTGAAGCCGCCGAAGGGGGTCCAGTAGCGGACGCTGGAGTGGGAGTTGACGGAGAGGTTGCCGGCGGCGACGGCCCGGGACATCCGCAGGGCGCGGGAGACGTCGCGGGTCCACAGCGAGCCGGAGAGCCCGTAGGCGGTGTCGTTCGCCAGCCGTACGGCCTCGGCCTCGTCCTCGAAGGGGATGACGACGGCGACGGGACCGAAGACCTCCTCGCGGGCGACGCGGTCCTGGGGGTCGGCCTCCAGCACGGTCGCGGGGTACCAGTAGCCCTTGCCGGTGGGCGCTTCGCCGCGGATAGCCGCGGGTGCGGACTCCGGCACGTAGGAGCGGACGCGCTCGCGGTGCGCGGCGGAGATCAGCGGGCCCATCTGTGTGGCGGGGTCGGCGGGGTCGCCCACGACGAAGGACTTCACGGCCGGTTCCAGCAGCTGAAGGAAGCGGTCGTACACGTCGCGCTGGACGAGGATGCGGCTGCGGGCGCAGCAGTCCTGGCCGGTGTTGTCGAGGAAGGAGCCCGGTGCGGCGGCCGCGGCGCGCTCCAGGTCGGCGTCGGCGAAGACGATGTTGGGGCTCTTGCCGCCGAGTTCGAGGGTCACCCGTTTCACGTCCTCCGCGCAGGCGGCCATGATGCGCTTGCCGACGGCGGTGGAGCCGGTGAAGACGACCTTGGCCACGCCGGGGTGGCGCACCAGGGCGTCGCCCGCCACGGGCCCGGCCCCGGGCAGCACCTGGAACAGGCCCTCCGGCAGGCCGGCCGCCAGGGCCAGCTCCGCCAGGCGCAGGGCGGTCAGCGGGGTGGTCTCGGCGGGTTTGACGACGACGGCGTTGCCGGCGGCGAGGGCGGGGGCCAGGCCCCAGGCGGCGATGGGCATCGGGAAGTTCCAGGGGGCGATGACCGCGACGACGCCGAGGGGTTCGTGGAAGGTGACGTCGAGGCCGCCGGCGACGGGGATCTGGCTGCCGGTGAGCCGCTCGATGCCGCCTGCGGCGAACTCCAGCAGGTCGCGGGCGTTGCCCGCCTCCCAACGGGCGTTGCCGATCGGGTGACCGGCCTCGCGCATCTCCAGGTGGGCGAGCTCCTCCAGGTGCTCGTCGACGGCGGCGGCGAAGCGGCGCAGTTGCCGGGCCCGGTCGCCGGGGGGCAGGGCCGCCCAGCGCTGCTGGGCGGCGGCGGCCCGCCGGACCGCGGTGTCGACGTCCTCGCGGGAGGTGGCGGGGACGGTGGCGACGAGCTCCTCGGTGGCGGGGTTGATGACGTGGTGCTCGTTCTCGTACTCGTGCACGCGCAGCCTCACATGCGCTCGAAGGAGCGGAAGCGCTCCCAGTCCGTGACAGCCGTGTCGTACGCCTGCTGCTCGACACGGGCCATGTTCAGGTAGTGCTCGACCACCTCGTCGCCGAAGGCGGCCCGGGCCAGCGGGCTGGCCTCCCACAGCTCGGCGGCCTCGCGCAGCGTGCCGGGCACGTGCGGGGCGTCGCCGGTGTAGGCGTTGCCGGTGCTGGGGTGGGGGAGCTCCAGCTCGTGCTCGACGCCGTACAGTCCGGCGGCGACCATGCCGGCGACGGCGAGGTAGGGGTTGACGTCGCCGCCGGGGAGCCGGTTCTCGAAGCGGTGGGAGGGGCCGTGGCCGACGACCCGCAGGGCGCAGGTGCGGTTGTCCGGGCCCCAGGCGACGGCGGTGGGGGCGAAGGAGCCGGGCCGGAAGCGCTTGTAGGAGTTGATGTTGGGGGCGTAGAGGAGGGTGAAGTCGCGCAGGGCGGCGAGCTGTCCGGCCAGGAAGTGCTGCATCACCGGGGACATGCCGTACGGGTCGGACGCGTCGGCGAGCACGGGGCGGCCCGCCTCGTCGCGCAGCGAGAGGTGGATGTGGCAGGAGTTGCCCTCGCGCTCGTTGAACTTCGCCATGAAGGTCAGGGCCATGCCCTCCTGGGCGGCGATCTCCTTGGCGCCCGTCTTGTAGACGACGTGCTGGTCGCAGGTGGTGAGGGCCTCGTCGTAGCGGAAGGCGATCTCGTGCTGGCCGAGGTTGCACTCGCCCTTGGCCGACTCCACCGTCATGCCGGCGGCGCCCATCTCGTTGCGGATGCGGCGCAGCAGGGGCTCGACGCGGCCGGTGCCGAGGACGGAGTAGTCGCAGTTGTACTGGTTGGCGGGGGTCAGGTCGCGGTAGCCGCGGTTCCAGGCGTCCTCGTAGGTGTCGCGGAAGACGATGAACTCCAGCTCCGTGCCCACGTACGCGCTCCAGCCGTGCTCGGCCAGCCGGTCCAGCTGGCGGCGCAGGATCTGCCGCGGGGAGGCGAGCACGGGCGAGCCGTCGTGCCAGGCGAGGTCGGCGGTCATCATCGCGGTGCCGGGGTTCCAGGGGGTGCGGCGCAAGGTGGCCGTGTCGCCGTGCAGGGCGAAGTCGCCGTAGCCGCGCTCCCAGGACGACATGGCGTAGCCGTCCACGGTGTTGAGGTCGACGTCCACGGCGAGCAGGTAGTTGCAGCCCTCGGTGCCGTGCCCGAGGACGTCGTCGAGGAAGAACCGGGCGGCGAACCGCTTGCCCTGCAGCCGCCCCTGCATGTCCGTGAAGGCGAGCACGACGGTGTCGATCTCCCCCGAGTCCACGAGCCGGCGCAGCTCGTCGACCGGGAGCGGGGGTATGCGGTCTGCCACAGCGGGGCCTCCTGTCGGGTACGACCGGAGGTCTTAAGGTAGGGCTGCAGACCATTGGTTGGGAAGGGGGAGGGATGAACGGAAGCACATCGCAGGGATCTTCGGCTGCGGACCGGCTGTCGCCCGTACTGCGCCCGGTGCGGGCCGGCAACGGCTTCGAGGAGGCCCTGGAGCAGATACTCCAGGTCATGCGCCTCGGCCTGGTCGCCCAGGGCGAACGACTGCCGGCCGAGCGCGAGTTGGCCGACCGGCTGCGCGTGAGCCGGGTGACGCTGCGCGAGGTGCTGAAGGTGCTGCAGGAGCAGGGCCTGGTGGAGAGCCGGCGCGGCCGCTACGGCGGGACGTTCGTGCTGGCCCGGCCCGCGACGGCGGGCGAGGAGGAGCTGCGGCGGCGCCTTGCGGGCACCGACCTGGAGGACACGCTGCGCTTCCGTGAGGTGCTGGAGGTGGGGGCCGCCGGGCTGTGCGCCGCGCACGGCCTGTCCGGGGAGCACGCCGAGCGGCTGCGCACGGCGCTCGCCGCGACGCACGACGCGCCGCTGGCGGACTACCGGCGCCGTGACACGCTGCTGCACCTGACACTGGCCGAGCTGTCGGGCTCCCCGTCGCTGGCCGCGCAGTACGCCGCCGTCCGCGCCTCGGTCAACGACCTGCTCGACTGCATCCCGCTGCTCGTGCGCAACCTGGAGCACTCGCAGCAGCAGCACACGGCCCTGGTCGAGGCGGTGCTGGACGGCGACGCGGACGGGGCGCGCGAGGTGATGCGCGAGCACTGCTGCGGAACGGCAGCCCTGTTGCGGGGATTTCTGGCATAACGCGCCTGCAGTTACGCGGGTTTAACCGCAAGGGGGTTGCCCAACCGCCCTCAGCGAGGCAAAGGTATGGCGCATTACCTTTACCCCGCCCGCGGCAGGCAGGAGCGGCCCATGCCCGAACGCACCCAGTCCCCCGGCGCACCACCGGCCCCCGGCGGCCCCGACGATTCCTATCTGGAGAAGCGCTCGCTGCGCCGGGGCAGCGCGGGCCCCCTCCTGCTGACCGGCCTGGGCGTCGCCTACGTCGTCTCCGGCGACTACTCCGGCTGGAACTTCGGCCTGGCCGAGGGCGGGTTCGGCGGACTCGCCGCAGCCGCGGTCCTGATGGGCCTGATGTACACGTGCATGGTCTTCTCCCTCGCCGAGCTCGCCGCCGTCCTGCCCACGGCGGGCGGCGGCTACGGCTTCGCCCGGCGGGCGCTGGGCCCCTGGGGCGGCTTCCTGACGGGTACCGCGATCCTCATCGAGTACGTCCTCGCCCCCGCGGCGATCTCCCTGTTCATCGGCGACTACGTCGAGTCGCTGCACCTTTTCGGACTCACCTCCTCCTGGCCGGTGTACCTGGCCTGCTTCGTCGTGTTCATCGGCATCCACCTGTGGGGCGTGGGCGAGGCCCTGCGCTTCAGCTTCGTGGTCACCGGAGTGGCGGTGGCGGCGCTGCTCGTCTTCGCCGTCGGCGCGTTCGCCCACTTCGACGCCGGGCACCTGAACGACATCCCGGCCGACCCGCACGCCTTCGCGTCCTCCTCCTGGCTGCCGTTCGGGCTGCTCGGCATCTGGGCGGCGTTCCCCTTCGGCATGTGGTTCTTCCTCGGCGTCGAGGGCGTGCCGCTGGCCGCCGAGGAGACCCGCGACCCGGCCAGGACGCTGCCGAGGGCGATGGCCACCTCGATGGGCATCCTGCTGCTCCTGGCCCTTCTCGCCTTCCTCGCCGCCACCGGCGCGGGCGGCGCCGACGCCCTGCGGGACGCGGGCAACCCCCTGGTCACCGCCGTGCAGCCGGACGGGGATGCCACCGTGCTCGGCCGGATCGTCAACTACGCGGGCCTGGCGGGCCTCGTGGCGTCCTTCTTCTCCCTCATCTACGCCGGCTCCCGCCAGCTCTTCGCCCTCTCCCGCGCCGGCTACCTGCCGCGCTTCCTGTCCCTCACCAGCCGCCGCAAGGCCCCCTGGCTCGGCCTGCTGGTGCCCGGCGCGATCGGCTTCGCCCTCGCGGCGGCCACGGGCGACGGGGCGCGCATGCTCAACGTGGCCGTCTTCGGCGCCACCATCTCGTACGCGCTGATGTCGCTGTCGCACATCGTGCTGCGCCGCCGTGAACCGGGGCTCGCGCGGCCGTACCGTACCCCGGGTGGGACGCTCACCTCCTCGGTCGCGCTCGTCCTGGCGTGCGCGGCCCTGGTGGCGACGTTCCTGGTGGACGTGACCGCGGCACTGATCGCGCTGGCCGTCTACGCGGTCGCCGCCGCGTACTTCGGCCTCTACAGCCGGCACCACCTGGTGGCGAACGCACCGGAGGAGGAGTTCGCCGCGCTCGCGGCGGCGGAGGCGGAACTGAAGCGGAAGGACGACTGATGCGCCGGACGCGCCCCCTGATCGGCATCACCACCTATCTCACCCGTGCCCGCTGGGGAGCCTGGGACTGCCCCGCAGCCCTGCTCCCGGCCCTGTACACCACGCACGTCCAGCGCGCCGGCGGTGCGGTGCTCATGCTGCCGCCCGACGACCCCGCGCACGCCGCGGGCCTCCTCGACGCGGTGGACGGCCTGGTCCTGGCGGGCGGCGACGATGTGGACCCGGCCCTGTACGACGCCGTGGCGCATCCGCGCACGGGCACCCCGGTGCCCGAGCGCGACCGCTGGGAGCTGGCCCTGCTGGAGGCGGCTCTGGAGGCCGACGTACCCGTGCTGGGCATCTGCCGCGGCATGCAGCTGATGAACGTCCGGGCGGGCGGCACCCTGTGCCAGCACCTGCCGGACGAGGTCGGCCACACCGGTCACAACCCGGCCCCCGGCGTCTTCCACGACCACGCCGTCGTCCCCGTCCCCGGCACCCTCACCGCCTCCCTGCTGCCCGCCCGCCTGGACGTGGCCACGCACCACCACCAGTCGGTCGCCGACGTCGGCAAGGACCTCGTCGTCTCGGCGCACGCCGACGACGGCACCGTGGAGGCCGTCGAGTACCAGGACCGCGCCTTTGCGCTCGGCGTCCAGTGGCACCCGGAGGCCCGCGACGACCTGCGGCTGGCGAAGGCGCTGGTCGGGGCGGCGGCCGGTCAGTCCTGACCGGCGGTCAGCCCCAGCAGCTCCCGGGCCGGCCCGGCCGGGCGGTGGCCCGCGGGCCAGACCGCACGCAGGGTGCGGTGCAGGCGGATGCCGGCCACCGGGACCTCGACCAGGCGGTGGGCGGCGAGCTCCTCGCTCACCGCGAGCTCGCTGAGGACGGAGGGGCCCGCGCCGCTCACCACGGCGGCCTTGACGGCGGTGGTGGAGGCGAGTTCGAGCAGGGGGGCGGTGGCGCCGTCGTGGGCGGCGAGGGCCGCGTCGAGGACCTGGCGCGTGCCCGAGCCGCGCTCGCGCAGGATCAGCGGCGCCGCGGCCAGTTCGGCGGCGGGCAGGGGGGTGCGGCGGCGGGCCCAGGGGTGCTCGGGCGCGGTGACCACGACCAGCCGGTCGCGGGCCACCACCGCGCCGTCCAGGCCGGGCGGCACGTCCAGGCCCTCGACGAAGCCGAGGTCGGCCTCGCCCGCCAGCAGGCGCTCGGCCACGGCCGCCGAGTTGCCGGTGTGCAGGGAGACGGCCGTGTCCGGGCGCCGGGTGCGCAGCGCTATCAGCCAGCCGGGCAGCAGGTACTCGGCGATCGTCATGCTGGCCGCGACGCGCAGCCGGGCGTCGCGGCGCTCGCGCAGGGCGCGGGCGCCGGCGTCGAAGGCCTCGGCGGCCTCGACGATGCGCCGGGCCCAGTCGGTGACCAGGACGCCGGCCTCGGTCAGGCGCGAACCGCGCGGGGAGCGGTCGACGAGGGCGACGCCGAGGAGGCGTTCGAGGGCGCGCACCCGGCCGCTCGCGGCGGGCTGGGTGATGCCGAGCTCGCGGGCCGCCCGGCCCAGGCTGCCGAGGCGGGCGACGGCCAGCAGCAGTTCCAGGGCGGCCAGGTCGGGGACCCGGTGCGACAGCGGTGTCGGCGGGGGCGCGCTCATAAAGCCAGTTTATGAGCTCATAGCCGCGTACTCTCTACCGGCACCTTCTCGCACCGATCATCGTGGAACCATGAGCGCCGAAGCCTCCGCCAGCCCGACCAGCCCCATACGTCACCTCGGCCCCAACTGGTACGCCACCGTCATGGGCACCGCGATCGTCGCCTCGGCCGGTGCGGCCCTGCCGGTGACCGTGCCCGGGCTGCGGGGCGCGTGCGAGGCGGTGTGGGCCCTGGCCGCACTGCTGCTGCTCGCCCTGCTGACCGCCCGCGCCCTGCACTGGGCGCACCACCCCGACCAGGCCAGGCGGCACCTGGGCGATGCAGCCGTCGCCCCCTTCTACGGCTGCCTGGCCATGGCCCTGCTCGCGGTGGGCGGCAGCACGCTCTCGGTGGGCACGGCCGTCATCGGCGAGAGCGCGGCCGTCGCCGCGGACGCCGTGCTGTGGACGGCCGGCACCGTCGTCGGCCTGGGCGCCGCGGCCGCGATCCCGTACCTGATGGTGACCCGGCACAAGATCGCCGCCGGTGACGCCTCCCCCGTGTGGCTGCTGCCGGTCGTCGCGCCCATGGTCTCCGCCGCGCTGGGGCCTGCGCTCGTGGCGCACCTGCCCGCCGGCCAGTGGCGCGAGGCGCTGCTGCTGGGCTGCTACGGGCTGTTCGGCATGAGCCTGCTGGCGACGCTGCTGATCCTGCCGCTGATCTTCGCCCGGCTCGTCCACCACGGCCCGCTGCCGCTCGCGCTGACGCCGGCCCTCTTCCTGGTCCTGGGCCCGCTGGGCCAGTCCACGACCGCCGTGAACGCCGTCGCCGCCGCCGCGCCGGGCGTCGTCGCCGAGCCGTACGCGCACGCCATGGCCGGCTTCGCCGTGCTCTACGGCATGCCCGTCATCGGCTTCGCCCTGCTGTGGCTGGCGCTGGCCGCCGCCATGGTCGTCCGGGCCGCCCGCCGGGGCATGGGCTTCACGATGACCTGGTGGGCCTTCACCTTCCCCGTCGGCACCTGCGTGACGGGCAGCGCCGCGCTCGCCCACCGCACCGGCCTGACCGCCCTGACCTGGCTGGCGGTGGGGCTGTACGCGCTGCTGGTGGGCGCCTGGGCGGTCGCCGGGGTGCGTACCGCGGCCGGGCTGGTCAGCGGACGGCTGCTCGCAGCGCCGCGCCCAGCACCCGCGGCGCCGCTGCGAGAGATGGCCCGTACCACGTGAGGTGACGGCCGCTGACGAGCGCCGACGGCAGCCCGGGGAAGCACTCCGGGCCGTCGTCGGCGCCGAAGCGGTACGGCTCGTCGGGCAGGACGACGAGCTCGGCGCCGCAGGCGTTGAGCTCGTCCAGGGGCAGGCGCGGGTAGCGCTCGGCGTGGCCGGCGTAAACGTGTCCGACGCCGAGGCGGGCGAGGACGTCGCCGGCGAAGGTGTCCCGGCCCAGCACCATCCAGGGGCGGCGCCAGATGGGCACGACGGCCGGCGTCGGCGGCCCGGCGGGCCGTACGGCGTGCCAGGCCTCGCGGGCCTCGTCGAGCCAGGCGGGCCGGGCGAGCCCGCAGCCGCGCACCAGGACCCGTTCCAGCTCGGTGAACGCCTGCTCCAGGGTGCGGATTTCGGTGACCAGGACGTCGAGGCCGGCGGCGCGCAGGGCGCCGAGGTCGGGGGCTCGGTTCTCCTCCTCGTTGGCGAGGACGAGGTCGGGGGCGAGCGCGACGATGCGGGCGACGTCGGGGTTCTTGGTGCCGCCGACGCGCACCACGTCGAGGCCGGCGGGGTGTTCGCACCAGTCGGTGGCGCCCACGAGCAGCCCGGGGGCCGTGGTGGCCACGGCCTCGGTCAGCGAGGGCACCAGGGAGACGACGCGGCGTACGGCGGGGCGGTTGCTCGACGAGCTCACCGCCCCACCGTACGCCCGTTCGCCCGGTGCGTCAGGCGCCGGCCGGTGCCATCTTGTCCAGCAGGCCCGGGTGGGCGTCGAGCCAGCGGCCGGCGGACTGCTTCTCCTTGCCCTTGCCGCCCTTTTGGATCTCGGCCTCCAGGGAGGAGAGGTCCTTCTCGGACATCTTGAAGTCCTTCACCCACTGCGCGATGCGCGGGAAGTCCTTGGCGAAGTCCTTCTTGCCGACGGCGTGGATCTGCTCGCCCTGGCCCCAGGCGCCCTTGGGGTCCTTGAGCTTCTTCAGGTCGTAGGTGCCGTAGGCCCAGTGCGGCGACCACAGGGTGGTGACGACGGGCTCCTTCTTCTTCAGGGCCCGGTCGAGCTCGGCGAGCATCGTGGAGGTGGAGGACGAGACGACCTTGTACTCCCCCTCCAGGCCGTATTCCTTGAGAACCTTGTCGTTGAGCTTGCCCATCATGCCGGCGCTGGACTCGATGCCCACGATCTTCCCGCCGAACTCCTTGCTCCTGCCCTTGAGATCGGCCAGGGAGTTCACGTCCTTGACGTAGGAGGGCACGGTCAGCTCCAGCGACGTGGGCCCGTACCAGGTGCCGAGGTCGCTGAGCTTGTCGCCGTAGCGCTCCATGTACTGCTGGTGCGTGGTGGGCAGCCAGGAGTCGAACTGCACGTCCATCTGGCCCTGCGCGAGGGCGGTGTAGAGCGGGCCCGGGTCGAGCTGCTTGACCTCGGGCTTGTAGCCGCGCGCCTCCAGGACGTTCTGCCACAGGTAGGTGGCGGCCACGGCCTCGTCCCAGGGGAAGTAGCCGAGCCGGACCTTCTGGCCCCGGCCGACGTTCGCGCCGGCGGCCACGGCCTGCTTGTCGCCGCCCTCGACGATGTGCATGCCGCCCGCGACGAGCGCGAGGACGACGACGCCGACGGCGGCCACGGCGGTGCCCGGGCGGTGGGCCAGGACGCGGGAGGCGACCGGGCCGCGCGCGGTGGCGGCGGCCTTGGCGGAGGCGCGGCGGCCCAGGCGGGAGACCCGGGTGCCCAGCGCGCCGGTCATCCGGTCCAGGTACATGGCCAGGACCACGACGGCCAGACCGGACTCGACGCCGCCGCCGATGTCGACCTGGGTCACGGCCGCGTACACGGCCTCGCCCAGGCCGCCGGCGCCCGCCATGCCGGCGATGACGACCATGGACAGGGCCAGCATGATGACCTGGTTGACGCCCGCCATGATGGTGGGCACGGCCAGCGGCAGCTGGACGCGCAGGAGCGTGTGGCGCGGCGTGGTGCCGAACGCCGTGGCCGCCTCGACGAGTTCGCCGTCGACCTGGCGGATGCCCAGCTCCGTCATCCGCACGCCCGGCGGCATGGAGAAGACGATGGTGGCGATCAGGCCGGGGATCGGCCCGATGGAGAAGAACATCACGCCCGGGATCAGGTAGACGAAGGCGGGCATCGTCTGCATGACGTCCAGGACGGGCCGCAGCACCCCGCCGACCCGGCGGTCGCGGGCCGCCCAGATGCCCAGCGGCACGGCCACGGCCAGCGTGATGACGCTGGCGACGAGCACGAGCGAGAGGGTGGCGGTCGCCTCGTGCCACAGGCCGAAGGAGTCGATCAGGGCGAGTCCGGCGAAGGCGAGGACGGCGGCGAGCAGGCCGCGCAGCCACCAGGCGAGGACGGCGAGGATGCCGGCCGTCAGCAGGGGCTGGGGGGCGCCGAGGACGGCGTTGACCCCGTCGTACATGCCGGTCAGTACGGTGTTGACGGCGTCGAAGAGCCACGAGAAGTGGTTCTGCAGCCAGCCGACGGCGCTCTCCGCCCAGCCGCCGAGGTTGATCCTAGGCACCGGCCGTCACCTCCTGCTGCTCGCGGGGCGCGGCAGGCGTGGCGGCCCCCGGCTGCGGCCGCGGCTGGTCGCCCAGGGCGGCCAGCAGACCGTCGCGGGTGACGACGCCGGCGGGCGTGCCGTCCTCGCCGGTGACGGCGACGGGCGCCTCACCGTGGGAGAGGGCGGTGAACAGCTCGGCGACGGGCGTGCCGGCGGTGACGGTGGCGGCCGCCTCGCCGGGCCGGCCGGCGGTCGGCTCCATGATGGAACCGGCGGTCAGCACGCGGGAACGGTCGACGTCCTGGATGAAGGAGGCCACGTAGTCGTTGGCGGGCCGCACGAGGATGTCCTCGGCCGTGCCGTTCTGCACGATGCGCCCGTCGCGCATCACCGCGATGCGGTCGCCCAGGCGCATGGCCTCGTTGAGGTCGTGGGTGATGAAGACGATGGTCTTCTTCAGCCGCTTCTGCAGGTCCAGCAGCTGGTCCTGCATGTCGCGGCGGATCAGGGGGTCCAGGGCGCTGAAGGACTCGTCCATCAGCAGCAGGTCGGCGTCGGTGGCCAGCGCGCGGGCCAGGCCCACGCGCTGCTGCATGCCGCCGGACAGCTCGTCGGGCCAGGAGCTCTCCCAGCCCCCCAGGCCGGCCAGCTCCAGTGCCTCGGCGGCACGGGCCTCGCGCTCCTCGCGGGCCATGCCGCGCACCTCCAGGCCGTAGGCGGCGTTCTCCAGCACGCTGCGGTGCGGGAAGAGGGCGAAGTGCTGGAAGACCATGCTGATGTGGCGCGAGCGCACCTCGCGCAGCTCGCGCGGCGAGAGCGAGGTCAGGTCCTGACCGTCGTACAGGACGCTGCCGGCCGTCGGGTCCAGCAGGCCGTTGAGCATGCGCAGCAGCGTGGACTTGCCGGAGCCGGAGAGCCCCATCACCACGAAGATCTGGCCGGCCTCGACCTCGAAGGACGCGTCGATGACGGCTGCGGTGGCGCCGTCGGCGCGCAGCTCGTCCCGGTCGGCGCCGCCCTCGAGTCGGCGGACGGCGGCTTCGGGTCGTCTGCCGAACACCTTGTACAGGTGCTCGGCCTTCAGCCTGGACACATAAACCTCTCGGATCGAACTCAGACTCCAGCGGTCCCCCCGGTCGCACGAGCCACTCCGGCCTCGCGCCTGCCCCGGGTCATTCAGGGCAAACGGAACCGTGAGCCACCTCACACGGCGGACTCCGGTTGTCGGTGGCGTGCGGCATCATCGATCCGTGACGCGACGCCTGATGCTCCTGGACACCGCCTCGCTGTACTTCCGCGCCTATTTCGGCGTTCCGGAGTCGGTGAAGGCCCCCGACGGCACGCCCGTGAACGCGGTGCGCGGCCTGCTCGACTTCATCGCCCGCCTGGTGGCCGACCGCCGGCCCGACGACCTCGTCGCCTGCATGGACTTCGACTGGCGCCCCCAGTGGCGGGTCGAGCTGATCCCCTCCTACAAGGCGCACCGCGTGGCGCAGGAGGTCGAGGGCGGCCCGGACGAGGAGGAGACGCCCGACACGCTCTCCCCGCAGGTCCCGGTCATCGACGCCGTGCTGGACGCGATCGGCATCGCGCGCGTGGGGGCCGTGGGGTACGAGGCGGACGACGTGATCGGCACCCTCGCGGCACGGGCGACCGGGCCGGTCGACATCGTCACCGGCGACCGCGACCTCTTCCAGCTCGTCGACGACCGGCGCGGCGTGCGGGTGCTCTACCCGGTCAAGGGTGTGGGCACCCTGCAGACGGTGGACGAGGCGCTGCTGCGCGAGAAGTACGGCGTGGACGGCCCCGGCTACGCCGACCTCGCCCTGCTGCGCGGCGACCCCAGCGACGGCCTGCCGGGCGTGCCCGGCATCGGCGAGAAGACGGCGGCCAAGCTGCTGGCCTCCTTCGGCGACCTGACGGGCATCCTCGCCGCGGCCGGCGACCCCGCGGCGAAGCTGACCCCGGCGCAGCGCAAGCGGCTGACGGAGGCCGCGCCGTACCTCGCGGTGGCGCCCAAGGTGGTGCGGGTGGCCTCCGACGTGCCGCTGGCGCCCTTCGACGCGGCGCTGCCGGCCGCGCCGCGCGACGGGCGGGCCGTGGGCGAGCTGGCGGAGCGCTGGGGACTGGGGGGCTCGCTGCAGCGACTGCTGACGACTCTCGAACAATGTTAGGTTAGGTAGACCTAACTTATATCCGGCTTTTCAGGGGATCAGGGGAGACAGCCGTGGCAGAGCGTCCCGCACGCAAGAAAGCACACGTCCACCGGGCCCACGTGGTGCGCACCGAGCGGCTGACGCCGCACATGGTCCGCGTCGTCCTGGGCGGCGAGGCCCTCGCCGGCTTCGGCGCCGGCGAATACACCGACCACTACGTCAAGCTGCTCTTCCCCGTCCCCGGGGTCGCCTACCCCGAACCGCTCGACATGGAGACCGTGCGCCGCGACTTCCCGCGCGATCAGTGGCCGCGCACCCGCACCTACACCGTGCGCTCCTTCGACGACACGGCACGCGAGCTGGTGATCGACTTCGTCGTCCACGGCGACGAGGGCCTGGCCGGCCCCTGGGCGCTGCAGGCACAGCCCGGCGAGGAGGTGCTCTTCCTCGGCCCCGGCGGCGCCTACGCCCCCGATCCCGCCGCGGACTGGCACCTGCTGGCCGGCGACGAGAGCGCCCTGCCGGCGATCGCCGCCACGCTGGAACGCATGCCGGCCGGAGCCCGCGTCCGGGCCCTGGTGGAGGTCGCCGACGCCATCGAGGAACAGCCCCTCGACCTGCCCGACGGCATCACGGTCACCTGGCTGCACCGCGACGGCGCACCGGTGGGCGAAGCCCTGGTGCGGGCGGTGCGCACGATGGACTTCCCCGCGGGCGACGCGCACGTCTTCGTCCACGGCGAGGCCGGCTTCGTCAAGGAACTGCGCCGGCATCTGCGCATGGAGCGCGGTGTGCCGCGCGAACGCCTGTCCATCTCCGGCTACTGGCGGCGCGGCCACGACGAGGACGGCTGGCAGGCCTCCAAGCGCGAGTGGAACCAGCAGGTGGAGGCCGAGCAGGAAGCCGCGGCCTGACGGCGGTGGTGACCATACCGGCAACCCTCGCCGCCGTGGCAGCCCTCGCATCGGGCTCCGCCCTTTCCACCGACGGCCCCGCCCAGCGGGGCCGCGAGACGGTCCTGCACGTGACCCTGGAGGAGGTCGACGGCCCCCTCACGGTCGAATCACCGGCGTTCGCCAAACCGCTGCTGCTGAAGCCGAAACGCTTCCACGAGGGCAAGGACGGCTCGCACTACACGGACGTGGCCGGCATGGTCCTGTGCGACATCGCGCCCGGCACGTACGTGGTGGAGCTGAAACGGGACGGCGAGAAGGAGCCCCTGGACTCGCTGGACCTGACGGTCACACCCGAAATGGACGCCGCCAACCGCGAGTTCTGCGCGAGCCCGCGCGGGTACGGGGAGGCGGTGGACCGTACGAGCGAGACGGCGCCGGACGAGGACGAGGCGGACGACGAGGCCGCCGGGGGCGTGACGACGGCCCAACTGGCCGTCGCCGTCGCCGCCACGGCGGCACTGTCGGCGGCCCTGACCGCCATAGCGACGTACCTGGTGGTGCGCCGCCGGAGGTGATCGTTTCCCGGGGCTCCGCCACGGACCCCGGTCCTCAAACGCCGGACGGGCTGCATTGCAGCCCGTCCGGCGTTTGAGGACACCGGGCGAAGCCCGGTCCGGGGGTCCGGGGGCTTGCCCCCGGGAAACGGAGAAAGGGCGGGACCGGGGCACAGCCGCCCGCAGGGCCAACGGCCTCAGCCCACCGACGAGTACGCCACGACCCCGCGCAGCAACCCGTCGACCGCCCGCCGCGCGTTCCGCGCAACCCCGCTGCCCTCCGGTGCCGCCGCCGCGATCTGTCCGAGCACGTCGATGAGTTGCTTGGACCACCGCACGAAGTCACCCGCCGGCATGTCGATTTCGCGCAGGACCTCGTCGAGGCCGTGGCCGGAGGCCCACCGGTAGGCGGGCCAGGCGAAGCCGAGGTCGGGTTCGCGCTGGCCGACGCCTTCGGCCTGGTTGATGCGGTGTGCTTCCTCCAGCGCGTCGAGCCGTCCCCAGATGCGGACCATTTCGCCGAGGGCGTCCTTGGCGGGGCCGCCGGGGAGTTTGGGCGGGGCGGCGTCGTCGGCGACGCGTGCCTCGTAGACGAGGGCGGAGGCGCAGGCGGCGAGTTCGGCGGGCTGGAGGCCTTCCCAGACGCCTTCGCGCAGGCATTCGGAGGCGAGCAGGTCGAGTTCGCCGTAGAGGCGGGCGAGGCGGCGGCCGTCCTGGGTGACTTCGTCGCCGCGCAGGTAGCCCAGTTCGGTCAGGAGGGCGCAGATCCGGTCGAAGGTGCGCGCGATGGTGTTGGTGCGGCCTTCGATGCGCCGTTGCAGCTGCTGGGTGTCGCGCTGCAGCCGCTGGTAGCGCTCGGCCCAGCGGGCGTGGTCCTCGCGCTCGTCGCAGCCGTGGCAGGGGTGGCGGCGGATCTCGGCGCGCAGCCGGGTGATCTCGGTGTCGTCGGCGGCCGCGGCGCGCTGCTTGCGGTGCCGGTCGGGGACGATGTGCCCGGCCTTGGTGCGCAGGGCGGAGGCGAGGTCGCGGCGCGACTGGGGGCTGCGGGCATTGAAGGAGCGCGGGATGCGCATGCGCTCGATGGGTTCGACGGGGACCGGGAAGTCGATGGGGGCGAGCCGCTTGACCTGGCGTTCGGCGGTCAGGACGAGGGGGCGGGGCCCGTCGTAGTGGTCGAAGCCGCGCTGGCGGTCGGTGCGGCCGGGGGCGACCCCGGGGTCGAGCACGAGGGCGAGGCCCGCGTACTTGCCGGTGGGCACGTGGATGACGTCGCCGGGCTTGAGGCGCTCCAGTGCGGCGGCCGCCTGGGCGCGGCGCTGGGCGGCGCCCTGCTTGGCGAGCTCGTTCTCGCGTTCCTTGAGCTCACGGCGCAGCCGGGCGTACTCGTGGAAGTCGCCGAGGTGGCATTCGACGGCTTCGCGGTAGCCGGCGAGGCCCTCCTCGTTGCGCTGCACCTGCCGGGAGATGCCGACGACCGACTTGTCGGCCTGGAACTGGGCGAAGGAGGTCTCCAGCAGCTCGCGGGAGCGGTGCCGGCCGTACTGGGAGACGAGGTTGACCGCCATGTTGTAGGACGGCTTGAAGCTGGAGCGCAGCGGGTAGGTGCGGGTGCCGGCGAGGCCGGCGAGGGCGGCCGGGTCCATGGCGCGCTGCCACAGGACGACGGCGTGGCCCTCGACGTCGATGCCGCGCCGCCCGGCGCGGCCGGTGAGCTGGGTGTATTCGCCGGGGGTGATGTCGGCGTGCTGCTCGCCGTTCCACTTCACGAGCTTTTCCAGCACGACCGAGCGTGCGGGCATGTTGATGCCGAGGGCGAGGGTCTCGGTGGCGAAGACGGCCTTGACGAGGCCCTTGACGAACAGCTCCTCGACGACCTCCTTGAAGGTCGGCAGCATGCCCGCGTGGTGGGCGGCGATGCCGCGCTCCAGGCCCTCCAGCCACTCGAAGTAGCCGAGGACGTGCAGGTCCTCGTCGGGGATGGCGGCGGTGCGCTCCTCGACGATGGCGCGCACCTTGGCGCGGGCCTCGGTGTCGTTCAGGCGCAGTCCGGCGTACAGGCACTGCTGGACGGCGGCCTCGCAGCCGGCGCGGCTGAAGATGAAGGTGATGGCGGGCAGCAGGCCCTCGGCGTCGAGCCGCTCGATGACCTCGACGCGGCTGGGCGTCCAGATGCGGGTGCGCTGGCGGCGCTCGCGTTCGCGGTCGGCGTCGCGCAGGGCGCGGGCGCGGCGGCCGGCGGCGAAGGGGCGGCCGTTCTCCATGCGGGCCAGGCGCACCAGGTCGGGGTTGACCTCGCGGCGGCCGCGGCCGCCGTCGGGGCCGGTCTTCTCCTGGAACAGGTCGTACATCCGGCGGCCGGCGAGGACGTGCTGCCACAGCGGCACGGGCCGGTGCTCGGAGACGATCACCTCGGTGTCGCCGCGTACGGTGTCGAGCCAGTCGCCGAACTCCTCGGCGTTGGAGACGGTGGCGGACAGCGAGACCAGGGTGACGGATTCGGGGAGGTGGATGATGACCTCCTCCCACACCGCGCCGCGGAAGCGGTCGGAGAGGTAGTGCACCTCGTCCATGACCACGTAGCCGAGACCGACCAGGGTCTGGGATCCCGCGTAGAGCATGTTGCGCAGGACCTCGGTGGTCATCACGATCACCGGCGCATCGGCGTTGACGCTGTTGTCACCGGTGAGCAGGCCGACCTTGGCGGGCCCGTAGCGGGCCACGAGGTCGTTGTACTTCTGGTTCGACAGGGCCTTGATCGGCGTCGTGTAGAAGCACTTGCGGCCCTGGGTCAGGGCCAGGTGGACGGCGAATTCGCCGACGATGGTCTTGCCGGAGCCGGTCGGCGCGGCGACCAGCACCCCCTTACCGGCTTCGAGGGCCTTGCAGGCCTCTATCTGGAAGGGGTCCAGCTCGAAGTCGTACATCTCGCGGAAGGGGGCGAGTGCGGTGGCCTGCTCGGCGGCGCGCTGCCGGGAGAGGGCGTAGCGCTCAGCAGGGGACATGTCCTCGGTCATCTTGATGACGAGCCTACCGGCCGCCTGTGACAGCCACCGATCTTTAGCGGGCTCCCAGCAGCCGGACGGCCGCCGGGACGATCCTCGCGGTCAGTGGCAGCGGGCCGAGGGGTTCGCCGTCGGCGTAGCCGGTGATGCCCTCGGCGGTCAGGGTCACGCGCGAGGCCCGGTGGACGGTGACGCTGCGGTGGCCGAGGTGGGTGCCGCGGTAGACCCGGGGGAAGACCCGCAGCAGCGTGGAGCGGCTGCAGGGGCCGACGACGGTGATGTCGAAGAGCCCGTCGTCGATGCGGGCCCCGGCGCAGATGCGCATGCCGCCGCCGTAGGAGGCGCCGTTGCCCACGGCGACGAGGGTGGCCTCCAGCTGCTGCTCGGGGCCGTCGTCGAGGCGGATGCGGTACGGGATGGGGCGCAGTGCGGCGAGCTCGGCGAGCAGGGCGGCGTCGTAGCGCAGCCGGCCGGTGGGGAAGCGCATGCGGTTGCCGCGGTCGTTGACGCGGGAGTCGAAGCCGGAGGCGAGGACGGTGCCGAACCAGGTGGCGCCGACCCGGCCGAGATCGACGGGGCGGCCGCCGTCGCCCTTGAGGGAGGCGGCGACCAGGCGGCCGGCGGCGGCCGGGTCGCGTACCGGCAGGCCGGCGGCGCGGGCGAAGTCGTTGCCGGTGCCCACGGCGACGACGCCGAGCGGGGTGGGGGTGCCGGCGACGGCCTGCAGGGCGAGGGAGACCATGCCGTCCCCACCGACGGCGATCAGTGCGCCGGTTCCGCCGTGGACCGCCTCCTTGGCCCTGGCCAGGGCGTCGGGGGCGTCGTGGCCCACGACGGTGCGCACATGGAAACCGGCCTCGCGCAGGGCCCGGGCGGCGGGCAGGGCGGCGCGGGCGCCGCGGCCGCGGCCGGCGGTGGGGTTGACGAAGAGCGTGATGTCGCTGGTCACCCGGCGGACCCTACCGGTAGGTAGGGTCCGCCGGGTGACCCGAGGGATCACTGTCCCGCGGAGTGCTTATGTGGCGTCGTCGTAGCCCGCGGGCTGCCGGGACTGGCCCGGCGAGCTCTCCATCGGCTCGGACTCGATGGAGTGCGGGGTCAGGTCGAGCGGGGCCGCCTCGTCGTCGGAGAGCAGCCGGTCGGGGTTGCGGGCCTCGCGGCGCTTGTCGTTGAGCATGGAGAAGCCGACCGCACCGAAGTACAGGATGATGATCGGGACGGCCAGGATGCACATCCCGAAGGGGTCGGTGCTGGGGGTGGCGACCGCGCCGAAGACGAAGACGCCCATGACGACGCCGCGCCAGGCCTTGGCCATGCTCCGGCCGCTCAGTATGCCGACGAGGTTCAGCATGACCAGCAGCAGCGGCAGCTCGAAGGCCAGGCCGAAGACGAGGATCATGCGGACGCTGAAGTCCAGGATGTCGTCGAGCGCGAGCGTGTTGGCCGCGGAGTCGGGCGTGACACTCAGCAGCACCTTCATGCTGGTGGGCATGATCAGGTACGCCAGGTAGGCGCCGGCGAGGAAAAGCGGGACCGCCGTCGAGACGAAGGCGACCGTGTACTTCTTCTCGTTCTTGTGCAGGCCGGGGGCGAGGAACGCCCACAGCTGGTAGAGCCAGATGGGGGCGGAGAAGGTGACGCCCACCAGGAGGCAGACCTTCACGATGGTCGTGAAGGGCGACATCAGGTTGCCGAACAGGAGCACGGCGCAGTTGCCGCCGTGGCTCTGGGACAGATCACGACTGGGGCACTGGGGCACGGGGCTCGCCAGGAAGTCCATGATCTGCTTGTTGTAGAACGCCGCGACGACGGCGACCACGACGATGCCCAGCACGGCCTTGGCCAGCCGGTTGCGCAGCTCGCGCAGGTGCTCCGCGAGCGGCATCCGCCCCTCGGGGTCCTTCTCCTTCTTGCGGGCAGACTTGAGCAACCCACGTCCCTATCTCGTGCGGCTGACGGGCGCCGACGGCGTCCGTCTCGGTCTGTCCTGGGTCAGCGCTGGGTCGTACGGTCGGTGGGCTCGCTCACCGGGCGGGAAGTGACGTCACCGGGGGCCGCCTTGATCGTACGCGGGGCGGACTCGCCGGCCGGCGGGTCGGCGGGGGCGGCGGCGGTGTCCGTGCTCTCGGCCTTCATCGCCTTGGCCTCGCTCTTGAGGATGCGGGCCGACTTGCCGAGCGAGCGCGCCATGTCGGGGAGCTTCTTCGCACCGAACAGCAGGACGATGACGACGAGCAGAAGGATGATCTCGGGCGCTCCGAGCCGTCCGAACATAAGCGTGTACCTTCTCACCGAAGCGGGATGTTGGTGGGGCCGGCCGACTGATCGGACATTTGTCGCTCAGTCGTACGGCAGGGATCGTAACGCGCAGGGGTAAACGCTCGGCAATCCCTGTGCATACTCCCGGTCGCGGCCCTCCGCCTCGCCACAGGGCCGGTCCGACCAGCGTACCGGCGGCCGGCCGCGACCCGGCTCTGCGGTTGCTCACCGGCTACTCACCGGGCACGCTGCGCCCGCCCTGCGCGGCCAGCGGCGCGGCCGACCGCTCCAGTTCCTCCGCGGCCCGGGTGATGTTCCGTGTGGCCTGCGCCACCTGCCGGGCGAGCCGCCGGGTCTCCACGAAGACGCGGGCGGTGAGGACCGCCAGCACGGCGAGTCCGCAGAAGCCGAGGGCGATGGCGAGCATGGGCCAGAACATGGAACGAGCCTATCGAGGGGGATCGGGAACAGACGGAAACGGCCGGAAAGCGGTCACGCGGTGACGTGCAGCCGCAGGGTCCGCACCCCGCCGCCCACGAGCAGCTCGACGATCCGCTCGCCGGCGGGCTTGCGGACCGCGGAGCCGCACTCGGGGCAGGTGAAGGAGTAGAACGTGGTCCGGTCGCTGGCCCCGATCGCCAGCCGCAGCGCGCCCGCACCCAGCTCGAACCGGCCCCGGCAGTCGGGGCACGCCGCCTTGAAGACCGCGGCCGCTGCCGTCGCGTCCCTCATCTGACCTGTTCCTTCCCCTGGCACAGCTGTCCCCGGCACAGTCCGGCTCACCGTCACTCTCCGTATGCCACCAGCGCCTCGCGGGCGGCCTCCCGGGCGCTGCCGGCCAGCGCCTCGGGCGAGACGATCCGCCCGTCGCGGCCCAGGCGCAGCGCCAGGCGCCGCAGGGAGGCCGGGTCGGGGGTGCGCAGCGTGATCCGCAGGCCGCCGTCGGGCAGCTCCTCGGCGCTGTCGTGCGGGTAGTACTCGGCGACCCAGCGGCCGCCCGGGCCCACCTCGACGACGACCTCGGGGTCCTCGGCGGCCGGCTGGACCAGCCCCTCGGACAGATCGCGCAGCTCCACCGGCGGCGGGTCGGAGCGCTCCTCCAGCAGCCGGATCTCCGCCACCCGGTCGAGGCGGAAGGTGCGCCTGGCCTCGGACAGCCGGCACCACGCCTCCATGTAGGTGTGGCCCACGACGAACAGCCGGATCGGGTCCACCTCGCGCTCGGTCAGCTCGTCGCGCGCCGGCGAGTAGTAGCGGATCCACACCCGGCGGCGCTCGGAGATGGCCCGGTCGATGTCGGCGAAGACGCCGCCCTCGGACTCGAAGCTCACCGACAGCCGGGAGCTGGCGCCCGCCGCCTCGCCGGCGGCGGCCTCCACCTTGGCGGTGGCTCGCAGTAGCGCCTGCCGGTCGCTCTCGCGCAACCCCGGCAGGGTGGCCACGGCCCGGGCGGCCACCAGCAGCGCGGTGGCCTCGTCGGCGGCCAGCCGCAGCGGCTCGCCGGCGGAGGTGCCCGAGGCGTCGGGGTTGTGCCACCAGATGCGGTCGCCGTCGGTGTCGATGTCCAGCAGGTCGCCGCCGCGGAAGCTGGTGCCGCACATGGGCAGCACGTCCAGGTCGCCGATCAGCTCGTCCTCGGTGATGCCGAAGGCGCGGGCCACGTCGGCGACGCGGGCGCCGGGGCGTTCCCTCAAGTAGGTGACCAGGGACAGCATCCGGCGCGTCTGGTCAATGGCGTTTCCGGCCATCAGGGTTCGTCCCGTTCCTCTCAGCCCTTGGCGACGGCGCGCAGCCGGTCGATCACGTCCGAGCGCAGCTCGGCGGGTTCCAGCACGATCACGTCGGGCCCGAACTCCACCAGCCAGGCGTCCAGGCCGTGCCCGTAGGGGATCTCCAGTTCGTCCCAGCCGTCGCCCAGCTCGCGGGTGGCGGTGGCGCGCTCGCGCAGCGGGTAGCCGTGGCCGGCGCGCACCTTGATGCGGGCGGTGCCGGTGGCCGTCTCCCCCGCCCACGCCTCGACGGTGCTGCGGACGGTGACGTGGTCGGGCACCGGCGCGGTGAAGGCCAGGGCGCGCGAGCGCACCCGGCCGGTGATGCGCGAGAGCCGGAAGACGCGCTCGGCCCCCCGGTCGCGGTCGTAGCCGGCCAGGTACCAGTGGCCGCGCCAGCACTCCAGCGCCCACGGCTCGACCTGCCGCTGCTCGGGGCGGGCGGAATTGGCCTTGCGGTAGTCGAAGACGACGACGCGGCGGTCCCGGGCGGCGAGCATCAGCGGCTCGAACGCCGCCTCGTGCACCGGAATGCGGGTCTCCAGCGCGCCGGCGCCCACCGGGTCCTCGGCCAGCGGCATGCCGGCCGCGCGCAGCTTCTGCAGCGCGCCGCTGGCGGCGCCGGCCAGCCGGGCCTGCTGCCACACCTTGGCGGCCAGCCCCAGGGCGGCGGCCTCCTCGACGTCGAGGGTGATGGCGGGCAGGCGGTTGCTGTCGCGGCGGGCGAGGTAGCCGATCTCGCCGTCGAGGCCCTCGACGGTGTCGATGATCAGACCCAGCTCGCGCAGGTCGTCCTTGTCCCGCTCGAACATCCGGTTGAAGGCGTCGTCGCCCGCGGCCCCGCCCCCGGCGGCCTCGCCGCCGGCGAGGATGTACGCCTCGATCGAGCCGCGCAACTCCGCCTTGGTGAGCGGGCGGCGCGCGCCCAGCAGGCACAGCGCCAGGCTCATCAACCGCTCGGCCTTGGCAATCGCCATCGACGCCCTCTCTACTTGTTCTCTCAACCGTTGACCGTACCGCTCGCGGCTCGTACGACAAAAGCCGAGGGCCCGTGCCAGGCAGGCACGGGCCCTCGGCCTTCGTCAGTGGTGTCCTCAGACGCCCATCAGGTCGCAAACGAAGATCAGCGTCTCGCCCGGGGCGATCACGCCGCCGCCGGCGCCGTGGTCGCCGTAGGCGAGGTGGGCGGGGATGACCAGCTTGCGGCGGCCGCCGACCTTCATCCCCTGGATGCCCTTGTCCCAGCCCTCGATGACCTGGCCGGCGCCCAGCTTGAACTCCAGCGGCTTGCCGCGGTTCCAGCTGGCGTCGAACTCCTCACCGGTGGACCAGGCCACGCCCACGTAGTGGACCTTGACGAAGTCGCCGGCCTTGGCGACCGCACCGTCGCCCTCCCAGATCTCGGTGATCTCCAGGTCGGCCGGAACCGGGCCCTCGGGGAAGTCGATCTCGGGCTTGTCGATGTTCACGAATGTGCTCCTACGAAGGAATCTTGCTGGCAACCGCGCAATTCTGGCAGATACCGATCGGAAGGCCGAAACCCTGCGACGGCCCGGCGGCGTGGCGTCGGGCCCTGCCCCTGCCCTGCCGCCTCGGACCCTGCCGACTCGGACCCGTCGACTCGGACCTTGCTGTCTCAGACCGTGCCGACTCAGACCTTGCCGACGATGTCGACCACGAAGACGAGGGTGTTCTTGTCCAGGCCGCTCTGCGGCTGGCCCTCGTAGCCGAACTTCGGCGGGATCACCAGCTCGACCCTGTCCCCCACGTGCTTGCCGACCAGGCCCTTGTCCCAGCCCTGCACCACCGAGCCGGTGCCGATCTGGAAGGCGGTGGCACCCGCGTGGTCCCAGGAGGAGTCGAACTTCTTGCCGTCCTCCCACTTCACACCCGTGTACTGGGCGATCAGGCCGTCCCCGGCCTTGATCTCCGGGCCGGTGCCCTTGATCAGCACCTGCTCCTTGAGGTCCGTGGGCGGCTTCTCGCCCGAGGGGATGGTGATGGTCGCGGCCTTCTGCGGCTCCGCCTTGACCTCCGGCATGCCGGCCTCGGGCTTGGCCTGCTCGCCCTTGGCCTCGCTCTTGGTGTCCACCTTCTGGGCGCCGACGACGTCGATGACCCACACCAGGCCGTCCTCGGGGCTGACCCCGGACTGCGGGTTGAGCTGGTCACCGATGAGCGCCTTGGCGGTGCCCTCGACCTCGATGCGCGAACCGGCCTTCTTGCCGACCACGGCCTCCAGCACCTTGGCGGGCATCTCCTGGCTGGGCTGGCCCAGCTGCGTCACCAGCTGGCGGCGCGGACCGGCAGCGGCGCTCGCGCTCGCGCTCGCACCGGACTTCTCCTGGGTGGCCCAGGTGCCGCCGAGGGGCTTGTTGTCCTTCATGGTCTGCCCGGCGAAGTCCAGCCGGACGAAGGAGGTCTTCTCCGCCGTCGCTCCCGAGCCCTCGGTGAGGACCGTGACGACCATCTTGTCGGACGGCTTGGCGTCCTTGGGCACGGAGATCTCGGGCTTCTCCCCGAACTTCCCCTGGACCGTCACCTTGGCGTCGGAGGACTTCTCCTCCGACCCGCACGCCGCGGCGGTCAGCAGCAGGACGGGGACGGCCAACGCCGCGGCGAGGCGACGCGCGTTCTTCGTGTGGTTCATGAAGTCCAACTCGGGCTGATAGGGGTCGGTCGGGCAATGTGCCGTCACTCTACGGCCTGCCCGCCGCCGATCAACCCCGTCCGACACGGATGTGCGCCGGGTCCGGTGGACCCGGCGCACACGCGTGCCCTTTCACCGCCGATGGACTCTCACATTCCGGCGATGAGCTTCTCCACCCGGTCGTCGACGGAGCGGAACGGGTCCTTGCACAGCACCGTGCGCTGGGCCTGGTCGTTGAGCTTCAGGTGCACCCAGTCGACCGTGAAGTCCCGGCGCTGCTCCTGGGCCCGGCGGATGAAGTCGCCGCGCAGCCGGGCCCGGGTGGTCTGCGGGGGCACCGACTTGCC
Source organism: Streptomyces sp. NPDC049585 (assembly GCF_040675615.1). NCBI lineage: Bacteria > Bacillati > Actinomycetota > Actinomycetes > Kitasatosporales > Streptomycetaceae > Streptomyces > Streptomyces sp. NPDC049585. The sequence goes on from NZ_JBFAPE010000011.1 coordinate 140,189, forward strand.
CTCGAAGATACGGACGTCGTTGCACACCCGCGCCGCCTGGCCGCGCTTCTCCAGCAGGTAGTACAGCCCCCGGCGGCGGTGGATGTCGTGGTACGCCAGGTCTATCTGGGCCACCCTCGGATGCGACATGGTGATGTTGTTCTTGGTGCGGTAGCGCTCGATGAGCTGGTACTTCATCACCCAGTCGATCTCGGTGGCGATCCGGTCGAGCTGCTCGTCGCGGATGGCCTCCAGCGAGCGCCCCCACAGCTCCAGCACCCGCTCGACGGTGCCGGTGCGGATGCCGCGGCGCTCGCAGAAGTCGACGGCCTTCTCGTAGTACTCCTGCTGGACCTCCAGTGCGGAGGCCTCCCGGCCGCTGGCCAGGCGAACCTTGCGGCGCCCGGTGATGTCGTGGCTGACCTCGCGGATGGCCCGGATCGGGTTCTCCAGCGTCAGGTCGCGCATCACGGTGCCCGCCTCGATCATGCGCAGCACCAGGTCGGTGGCGCCCACCTTGAGCAGCATGGTCGTCTCGGACATGTTGGAGTCGCCGACGATCACGTGCAGCCGGCGGTAGCGCTCGGCGTCGGCGTGCGGCTCGTCGCGCGTGTTGATGATCGGCCGGGAGCGGGTGGTGGCGGAGCTGACGCCCTCCCAGATGTGCTCGGCGCGCTGGCTGACGCAGTAGACCGCACCGCGCGGGGTCTGCAGCACCTTGCCCGCGCCGCACAGCAGCTGCCGGGTGACCAGGAACGGGATGAGGATGTCCGCCAGACGCGAGAACTCCCCGTGCCGCGCGACGAGGTAGTTCTCGTGGCAGCCGTAGGAGTTCCCGGCGGAGTCGGTGTTGTTCTTGAAGAGATAGACGTCGCCCGCGATCCCTTCCTCGTGCAGGCGGCGTTCGGCGTCGACGAGGAGGCCTTCGAGGATGCGCTCGCCCGCCTTGTCGTGGGTGACCAGCTCGATCACGTTGTCGCACTCCGGAGTGGCATATTCCGGGTGCGAGCCCACATCCAGGTAGAGACGGGCACCGTTGCGCAGGAAGACGTTGCTGCTGCGGCCCCAGGAAACGACACGACGGAAGAGGTACCGCGCCACTTCGTCAGGGGACAGTCGGCGCTGTCCTCTGAAGGTGCACGTGACGCCGTACTCGTTCTCCAGCCCGAAAATGCGGCGGTCCATGCCTGAACATTACGCCTGATGCCCTGCGCTGAAACCGGGTTCGACCGCACCGTTCCGATCATTTTCCGACCGTGCGACGACGGTCGAGGGCACCTCGGGGGCCTGCAGGGAGCGTCGGGCGCACAGCAGCATCAGCAGGGCCGCGGCCCCGCCGCCGACGGCGACCAGGAAGCCCGAGCGGACCCCGGCGTGCTGCAGCACCGGGCCGGCGACGGCGGTGCCGATGGCCGCGCCCACGCCGAAGGAGGTGACCAGCCAGGAGAACGCCTCCGTCACGGTGCCGCGCAGCGCGTGCCGGTCGACCACCACGAAGGCGCAGGCCAGGCAGGGTGCCAGGAAGATGCCGGCGACACCGGCGAGCACGACCATCGGCCAGACGCCCGGCATCAGCAGCAGCGGGACGTACCCCACGGCGAGGCCGGTGACCAGCACCCGCAGCCGCTGCTCGGGGCTGCCGGGCCACTCGCGGGCGCCGTAGACGGTGCCGCCGATCAGGGCGCCCACGCCCAGCGCGGAGAGGATCCAGCCGGCGGCGTCGCCGTTGTGGTGGGCGTCGCCGTAGGCCACGGCGGCCACCGCGATGGAGCCGAGTGCGGAGCCGATGAAGAAGAAGGTGCCCAGCAGCACCAGCAGGCCGCGCGAGCGCAGGGCGCCCAGCCAGTGGGCGTCACGGGGCTCGCTGCGCCACTGCCGCGAGGGCGGCGAGGTGACGACGGCGAGCGCGCCCAGGGCGCCGAGCGCGTTGATCACGTACAGCGCGCCGGCCTCGGACCAGCAGGAGACGAGCCAGGTGATCAGCAGCGGCCCGACGACGTACATCACTTCCTGGGCGATGGCGTCCAGGGAGTACGCGGCGTGGATGCGGTCCTGGCTCTTGAGGACGGACGGCCACAGGGCCCGCAGGCCGCCCTCCAGGGGCGGCGTGAAGAAGCCGGCGACGATCACGGCCGCGTAGACCACGGGCAGCGGCTCCAGGCCGACGGCGGCGAAGGCCGACATGCCGAGCGCGGCCAGCAGGGCCGAGGGCAGCAGGACCCGCGGCTGGCCGTGCAGGTCGACGGCCCGGCCGAGCAGGGGCTGGCCGACGGCGTTGGCGACGCCGTAGACGGCCGACAGGACGCTGGCGAGGGTGTAGCTGCCGCCCTCGGCGCGCACGAACAGCACGATCGCGAGCGCCGCCGTGGCGTTCGGGAGCCGGCCCACGAGGGTGCCGGTGAGCAGTCGCGCCGCGTGCCGCGTCTTGAGCATGTCGACGTAACCGCCGCCCGCCACCGCCATGGTCCGCCTTCCGTCTTGATCGTTCTGGTTTTACGTATAACTAGGCTAGTTATACGTACCATGACGCCAGCCCGCGGGTCCAACCGCGCGGTGGCACGGCAGCAGCGAGAGGGGCGCAGCACCGGTGACGGACGTCGACGCGGGACAGGGCCGGCAGGCGGGGGTCACCCGCACCACCAGCCGGGACGTGGCACGGGCCGCCGGGGTCTCCCAGGCGACCGTCTCGCTGGTGATGGGCGACAAGTGGCGCGGCCGGGTCTCCGAGCGCACCGCCGGGGCCGTGCGTGACGCCGCCCGCGCGCTCGGCTACCGGCCCAACCTCGCCGCCCGCAACCTGCGCCTGGGCCGCACCCGCACCGCCCTGCTGGTGGTGCCGGCCCTGACCAACGAATTCTTCGCCCGCGTCCACGCCGGGGCGGCACGGGCCGCCGCCGAACACGGCATCGGCGTGGTGCTCTACCCCTCCCCCGAGGGCACCGGCAGGGCCCGCGACCCCTTCGCCTCCGCGCGGGCCGCCCTGGACGGGGTGATCGCCTCCTCCATGGCGGCCGAGGCACTGACCGACCTGCGCGAGGGCGGACTGCCGCTGGTCATGCTCGACAGCGACCCCTCCCGGCCGGAGGCCGCCGCGACCGTCAACCCCGACATCGCCGACGGCATGCGCCAGGTGGCCGACCACCTGCTGGCCCTGGGACACCGGCGCTTCGCCCACATCGCGGCCGACGTGGACTCCTGGACCTTCCGGGTACGGGCGCGCGCCCTGGCCGAGCGCGTGGGCGCGGCCGGCGCCGAGATCGTACGGACCGAGCGGGCGCCCCTGGAGGTCGACGCGGGCCGGGCGGCCGCCGAGTGCGCCCTCGCGGCGGGGCCGACGGCCCTGGTGTGCGACGGGGACGTGCTCGCGGCGGGCGCGTGCAAGGCCGCCCGGCGGCTCGGGCTGCGGGTGCCCGCCGACGTCTCGGTGACCGGCTTCGACGACCTGGCCCTGGCCCGGGCGGTCGAGCCCGAGCTGACGACGGTCCGGCTGCCCGCGGAGCGGGTGGGCGAGGCGGGCCTGCGGGCGCTGGTGGCGGTGCTGGAGGGCCGCGCGGCGGCCCCGGAGACGCTGCCGGTGCGGCTGATGCCGCGTGCGTCGTCGGGCGCGGCCGGCGCTTAGCAGCGCCCCGCCAGGGGCGCGGGGCAGTGTCGATCTGCGGCTCCGCCGCGTGGGCGCGACAAGCCACGACGCACCCGCAGGTTGGGAAGCACCTCGACTGCGGGCCGTCGATGGCCGATCGCGCAGTTCCCCGCGCCCCTACGGGGCGAAGGCCCACCGGACGGGCCAGGCGCGCACGGGGGGGGCGGCCAGTGGGTCGATGCGCGCCCACGCGGCGGAGCCGCAGATCGACACTGCCCCGCGCCCCTACGGGGCGGAGGTCCACCGGACGGGCCCGGCGCGCCGGGGGCGGAGGTCCACCGGACGGGCCCGGCTACTCCTCCTCGTCGGCCTCCGCCGTCGCGGCCGTCGCGTCGCCCTCCAGCAGGCGCGTGAGCTGGCGGCCCAGCAGGCGCTTGAACTTGCGCGTCTGGGGACGCGTGCGGTCCAGGACCGCGACCTCCAGCTGCTCGGCGGTGAGCGTGCGCTCACTGCCGTTCGTGTCGCGCGCCAGCGACTCGACCGCCAGCTTCAGGGCCTCGGCGAGCGTCATGCCGTCGCGGTGCCGCTGGTCGAGGTAGTTGCTGATCTGGTCGGCGTTGCCGCCGACCGCGACCGAGCCGTGCTCGTCGACGATGGAGCCGTCGTGCGGCAGGCGGTAGATCTGGTCGTCCTCGGGGGCGGCCCCCACCTCGGCGACGATCAGTTCCACCTCGTACGGCTTCTCGCCGGCGCTGGAGAAGATGGTGCCCAGGGTCTGGGCGTAGACGTTGGCCAGGCCGCGGGCGGTGACGTCGCCCCGGTCGTAGGTGTAGCCGCGCAGGTCGGCGTAGCGGACGCCGCCGATGCGCAGGTTCTCGAACTCGTTGTACTTGCCGACCGCCGCGAAGGCGATGCGGTCGTAGATCTCGCTGACCTTGTGCAGGGCCCGGGACGGGTTCTCGGCGACGAAGAGGACGCCGTCGTTGTACTGGAGCACCACGACGCTGCGGCCGCGCGCGATGCCCTTGCGGGCGTACTCGGCGCGGTCGGCCATGGCCTGCTGGGGTGAGACATAGAACGGCGTCGACACCGCTATCCGTCCCTTTCTGTCAGTGGAGGAGCGATCACGAAAGGTACCGCGGCGGCTACAGCAGGGCGGCGCGCGGGCCGTCCGGTTCCTCGAGCCGCCGCTCGTGGACGGCGCGGACGATGTCGGCGCTCTGACCCTCGGTGAGCCTGCGGTAGCCCTCGTCGGTGATCACGGTGACGATCGGGTAGATCCGGCGGGCGAGGTCCGGACCGCCGGTGGCGGAGTCGTCGTCGGCGGCGTCGTAGAGCGCCTGGACGACGAGCGTGGTGGCCTGCTGCTCGGTGAGGTCGTCCCGGTAGAGCTTCTTGAGCGCGCCGCGGGCGAACAGCGAGCCGGAGCCCGTGGCGGCGTAGCCGTGCTCCTCGGAGCGGCCGCCGGTGACGTCGTAGGAGAAGATGCGGCCCTTCTCCCGGTCCACGTCCCAGCCGGCGAACAGCGGCACCACGGCCAGGCCCTGCATGGCCATGCCGAGGTTGCTGCGGATCATGGTCGACAGGCGGTTGGCCTTGCCCTCCAGCGAGAGCTGGACGCCTTCGACCTTCTCGAAGTGCTCCAGTTCCAGCTGGAAGAGCTTGACCATCTCCACCGCCAGGCCGGCGGTACCGGCGATGCCCACCGCCGAGTACTCGTCGGCGGGGAAGACCTTCTCGATGTCGCGCTGCGCGATCACGTTGCCCATGGTGGCCCGCCGGTCACCGGCGAGGACGACCCCGCCGGGGAAGGACGCGGCGACGATGGTCGTGCCGTGCGGGGCCTCGATGACCCCCTGGGCGGGCAGCTGGCGGTTGCGGGGCAGCAGCTCCGGCTGGTGCTGGGCGAGGAAGTCCATGAAGGACGAGGAGCCCGGCGTCAGGAAGGCGGCCGGCAGGCGCCCGTTACTGGAGAAATTGGCTTCCACACGAATCCTTCGAAGAGATCTTGAAGTTCTTCTGCACGGACCCTATCGCCGGGTCGCAAGGTGGCCGTCCCGTGCCCCGTGGGGGGCACGGGACGGCAGGCCCGCTCTACTGTCCGCCCTTTTGCACAAAGGACCGAACGAAGTCCTCGGCGTTCTCTTCGAGCACATCATCGATTTCATCCAGCACGGAGTCCACGTCGTCCGACAGCTTCTCCTGGCGCTCCTTGAGGTCCTCGGAGACCTGCGCGTCCTGCGCCTGCTCCTCGACCTCCTCCGTCGCACGCGTGGCCTTCTGCTGGCCGCCGCCGGTGTCCTTGGTCGCCATAGCCCTCACCCCGCTCGGTTTCGACGTACACGTACACGAGACGTTCAAGATCAGACCCTACAAGCAGGGCCCGGGATCGGCCCTGCACTTCCTACAACGTCCCGGAGCCACCGGGATGATTCCCGTTTCCCCCGGTCCTCAGACCCCGCTCAGCCGCCGGAGAGCACCCGGACCAGGTCCTCGGCGGTGCGGCAGCGGTCCAGCAGCTCCTTGACGTGGTTGCGGGTGCCCCGCAGCGGTTCCAGGGTGGGGACCCGCTGCAGGGAGTCCCGGCCCGGGAGGTCGAAGATCACCGAGTCCCAGGAGGCCGCGGCCACGTCGTCGGCGTACTGCTCCAGGCAGCGGCCGCGGAAGTAGGCGCGGGTGTCCTCCGGCGGGGCCGTACGGGCCCGGGCCACCTCGGCCTCGTCCACCAGGCGCCGCACCTTGCCCCGGGCCGCCAGGCGGTTGTACAGGCCCTTGTCGGCGCGCACGTCGGCGTACTGCAGGTCCACCAGGTGCAGGCGGGCCGCGTCCCACTCCAGGCCGTCGCGCCGGCGGTAGCCCTCCAGCAGCTCCAGCTTGGCCACCCAGTCCAGCTCGCCGGCCAGGCTCATCGGGTCGCGCTCCAGGCGGCCGAGGACGTCCTCCCAGCGGCCGAGCACGTCCTTGGTCTGCTCGTCGGCGTCCGCCCCGAAGCGGTCCTGGACGTACTTGCGGGCCAGCTCGTAGTACTCCATCTGCAGTTGTACGGCCGTGAGCGTCCGGCCGCTGCGGAGCGTGACCAGGCGGCGCAGCGAGGGGTCGTGGCTGATCTGGTGGAGGGTGCGCACGGGCTGCTCGACGGCGAGGTCGGTGGTGATGAAGCCGTCCTCGATCATGGAGAGCACCAGGGCGGTGGTGCCGAGCTTGAGGTAGGTGGAGATCTCGGAGAGGTTGGCGTCCCCGATGATCACGTGCAGCCGGCGGTACTTCTCGGCGTCGGCGTGCGGCTCGTCGCGGGTGTTGATGATGGGCCGCTTGAGGGTGGTCTCCAGGCCCACCTCGACCTCGAAGTAGTCGGCCCGCTGGCTGATCTGGAAGCCGTGCTCGTGGCCGTCCTGGCCGATGCCGACCCGGCCGGCGCCGGCCACGACCTGGCGGGAGACGAAGAAGGGGGTCAGGTGGCGCACGATGTCCGAGAAGGGGGTCTCCCGCTTCATCAGATAGTTCTCGTGCGTGCCGTAGGAGGCGCCCTTGTTGTCGGTGTTGTTCTTGTAGAGGTGGATGGGCTGGGCGCCGGGCAGCTGGGCGGCCCGCTCGGCGGCCTCGGCCATGATCCGTTCGCCGGCCTTGTCCCACAGGACGGCGTCGCGGGGGTTGGTGACCTCGGGCGAGCTGTACTCGGGGTGGGCGTGGTCCACGTAGAGCCGGGCGCCGTTGGTGAGGATGACATTGGCCAGGCCGATGTCCTCGTCGGTGAGCTGGCTGGCGTCCGCGGCCTCGCGGGCGAGGTCGAAGCCGCGGGCGTCCCGCAGCGGGTTCTCCTCCTCGAAGTCCCAGCGGGCACGGCGTGCCCGGTGCATCGCGGCCGCGTAGGCGTTGACGATCTGGGACGAGGTGAGCATGGCATTGGCGTTCGGGTGACCGGGGACGGAGATCCCGTACTCCGTCTCGATGCCCATTACTCGCCGTACGGTCATGCGGCCCTCCTTGCCCGGCGGCGCCCCCCGGTGGGGTCGGCGCTCAAGTACCGCTGCGCTTCCGGTCCGTGTACGGTCCCCGATCCCCCCACGGCGCTTCTGCGGCGGTACCGAAGAGCCTAGAACGGGTTTGCGGCGCTGGGGAGATCATTACAGTCATTCCTGCGGTTCGCACGGCGCGCGGCGGCGGCGCCGCAGAGTCCCGCAGGTGGTGCAGGAGCATGCGGGAGGATCGCCCGGGGCGATCCCGGTGGGACCCCGGTGGGATCCCGGTGACGATCCCTGGCAAAACACGTCCGGCTGCGGACGCCCTGGCCCTTCCCCCACCGGGGGCGGGGGAAGGAGGAGCAACAGGGACATCCGCAGCCGGACGGCGGTGTTACAGGTACTGGCCGGTACTGGCCACGGTGTCGATGGAGCGGCCGGTGTCCGCGCCCTGCTTGCCGGTGACCAGGGTGCGGATGAAGACGATCCGCTCGCCCTTCTTTCCGGAGATGCGGGCCCAGTCGTCCGGGTTGGTGGTGTTCGGCAGGTCCTCGTTCTCCTTGAACTCGTCCACGCAGGCGGCGAGCAGGTGGGAGACGCGCAGGCCCTTCTGGTTGTGGTCCAGGAACGCCTTGATCGCCATCTTCTTGGCCCGGTCGACGATGTTCTGGATCATCGCGCCGGAGTTGAAGTCCTTGAAGTAGAGGACTTCCTTGTCACCGTTGGCGTAGGTGACCTCCAGGAAGCGGTTCTCCTCGGACTCGGCGTACATCTGCTCGACGACCGACTGGATCATGCCCTCGATGGTGGCCCTGGCGTCCCCGCCGTGCTCGGCGAGGTCGTCGGAGTGCAGGGGCAGGGTCTCGGTCAGGTACTTCGAGAAGATGTCCTTGGCGGCCTCGGCGTCCGGGCGCTCGATCTTGATCTTCACGTCGAGCCGGCCGGGGCGCAGGATGGCCGGATCGATCATGTCCTCCCGGTTGGAGGCGCCGATCACGATCACGTTCTCCAGGCCCTCCACGCCGTCGATCTCGGAGAGCAGCTGGGGGACGATGGTGTTCTCCACGTCCGAGCTGACCCCGGAGCCGCGGGTGCGGAAGAGGGAGTCCATCTCGTCGAAGAAGACGATCACGGGCGTGCCCTCGCTGGCCTTCTCCCGGGCGCGCTGGAAGATCAGCCGGATGTGCCGCTCGGTCTCGCCGACGTACTTGTTGAGCAGCTCGGGGCCCTTGATGTTCAGGAAGAAGCTCTTCCCCGCGGGCTTGCCGGTGACCTCGGCGACCTTCTTGGCAAGGGAGTTGGCCACGGCCTTGGCGATGAGCGTCTTGCCGCAGCCGGGCGGCCCGTACAGCAGCACGCCCTTGGGCGGCCGCAGTTCGTGCTCCTTGAACAGGTCCGGGTAGAGGTACGGCAGCTCGACCGCGTCGCGGATCAGCTCGATCTGGTTGCCCAGGCCGCCGATCTTGCTGTAGTCGATGTCCGGGACCTCTTCGAGGACGAGTTCCTCGACCTCGCTCTTGGGGATGACCTCGTAGACGTAGCCGGAACGGGGCTCCAGCAGCAGGGCGTCGCCGGGGCGGATGGTCATGTCCAGGAGCGGCTCGGCGAGCCGCACCACCCGCTCCTCGTCGGTGTGCCCTATCACCAGGGCGCGTTCGCCGTCCTCGAGGACCTCCTTGAGGGTGACGATGTCGCCGTGCCGCTCGAACGCCATGGCCTCGACCACGTTGAGCGCCTCGTTGAGCATGACCTCCTGGCCGGGGCGCAGGTCCTCCGCCTCGACGCTGGGGCTGACGTTCACCCGGAGCTTGCGGCCCCCGGTGAAGACGTCGGCGGTGCCGTCCTCGTTGGCCGTCAGGAAGACGCCGAAGCCGGCCGGCGGCTGGGCGAGCCGGTCGACCTCCTCCTTGAGGGCCACGATCTGGTCGCGGGCCTCACGGAGCGTGTTCGCGAGCCGTTCGTTCTGAGCGGAGACGCCGGCCAGGTTGGTCTGGAGCTCGACGATCCGCTCCTCGAGAATCCTCGTGTGACGCGGAGAGTCGGCGAGCTTGCGTCGCAGGACGGCGATCTCCTGCTCGAGATAGGCAACCTGGCCCGCGGGGTCTTCGGACCCCCGCCCCGGCCGGATGCCGCGGTTGATGTCGTCGTCGTGGGCTGCCACGGTCCTCACCTCCTCCAAGGGGAGCTGGACGCTTCCTGACCCTACCTGGGCCGGTGCAGGTTGAAACCCCTAGATCACAAACCCGGTAGGAGTGTGTCCGATCTTCACCCTTGCGCACGTCCTCACGTGAGGGGAATACCCACCCATCAACATCGGAAAGCGGGCGGTTGTATCGTCGACTCGGTCAACACCCGTCAGGGCTGGCTCCAATTGGTTCACGAATGCAGGAAACGGCAGGCGAGATGACTGTGCGGGACGACGGACTCGACGAGCTCGAGGTCTGGATCGACCAGGACCTGTGCACCGGTGACGGCATCTGCGCGCAGTACGCCCCCGAGATCTTCGAGCTCGACATCGACGGGCTGGCCTACGTGAAGAGCCCCGACGACGAGCTGCTCCAGGACAAGGGTGCCACCACGCCCGTCCCGCTGCCGCTGCTGAACGACGTGCGCGACTCGGCGAAGGAGTGCCCCGGCGACTGCATCCACGTCCGCCGCGTCGCCGACAAGGTCGAGGTGTACGGGCCCGACGCTCCGTAGCCGGGCACCGGTCGCGTGTGACGGTCGGTGACCGCTCACGCCGCCTCGGGCGCCGGCAGGGCGCCCAGGACGAACTTCCCGCCGCGCCAGTGCCACTTGACCGCCCGGCGCAGATCCGGGCAGCAGCGCGGCACCCCGGCCGAGGAGTAGCCGAGCAGGGTGGCCGAAACCGTCCCCGCGGCCGCCTGCAGGCCCGTCACGCTCATCCGCTGCCGGGGGTCCACCAGGGTGGCCAGCACCCGGGGCGCGCCACCGGGCGTCTGCGGCGCCCCGAGGACGTACACACCGCTGGGCGGGGTGCCCGCCCCCGAGTGGCAGCGCACCGCCACGGCCGTCTCCGGCCGCCCGTCCCGGTCGAGGTCGGCCGCGACCCTGCCGGTCACCTCCACGCCCGCCGGCCCGCACTCCAGCGGGTAGCGGGCGGCGGCCGGATCGGGAGCCGGCAGCGGCGCCGGCGCAGCGGGCGCCTTTGCGGTCGCGACGGGCTCGGCGCGGTCCTCGGCGGGTCCGACCAACGCGGCGCCGAGGACGGTGCAGGCCACCGCGGCGGCGGTGACCACCCAGTGCACGGGCCGGGAGCGGGTGTGCGGGAGGGACGCCGACGGCTGCACGCGCGCTGACTCCTGACGAGGTGGGACTCTGCAAGGACGGAAATCTTCCGCATCGTGCCACACGGGCCCGCGGCGCGAAAGCAGCGGGCCCGGACCGCATGCCGCCCAACGTACGCGCGCCGCCGCCGAGTTCCGCGGTGCGCGGTACCCGGCGGCGGCGCGTGTCGTGCGTGCCGTGGTGGACGTCAGCCCTTGTTCGGGCCCTCGTAGTCCTCGCCGTAGGCGCCCTTGGCGGGCCGGCGGCGGCGCATCGGGGGCTCCACGCCGTCGGCCAGGCGACGGGCGGTGACCAGGAAGCCGGTGTGGCCGATCATGCGATGGTCGGGGCGCACGGCCAGACCCTCGACGTGCCAGTTGCGGATCATGGATTCCCAGGGCTGCGGCTCGGCGAAGCAGCCGATCTCCCGGATGGACTCCACCGTCCGCGCCAGCTGCGTGGTCGTGGCCACGTAGCAGCACAGGATGCCGCCGGGGACCAGCGCCTTGGAGACGGCCTCCAGGCACTCCCAGGGGGCGAGCATGTCGAGGATCACGCGGTCGACGTCGGTGTCCGACAGGTTGTCCTGCAGATCGCCGACGGTCAGCTGCCAGGCGGGGTGCGGGCCGCCGAAGTAGCGCTCCACATTTGCCTGGGCGATCTCGGCGAAGTCGGCACGGCGCTCGTAGGAGTGCAGCATGCCCTGGTCGCCGATGGCGCGCAGCAGGAAGCTCGACAGCGAGCCGGAGCCCACGCCGGCCTCCACGACGCGCGCGCCGGGGAAGATGTCGGCGAAGGCCAGGATCTGCCCCGCGTCCTTCGGGTAGACCACGGCGGCACCGCGGGGCATGGACAGGACGTAGTCGGGGAGCAGGGGACGCAGCGCGAGGTACGCGACGTTCCCCGTGGTGCGGACAACACTGCCCTCGGGCGCGCCGATCAGCTCGTCGTGGGGGAAGGAACCCTTGTGGGTGTGGAAGTTCTTCCCGGCCTCGAGAGTGAACGTGTAGTGGCGCCCCTTGGGGTCGGTGAGCTGGACCTGGTCCCCGACCTGGAAGGGCCCGCGACGGCGGGCGGCACCGGTCGGTTCGGACATGTGACCAGCCTACCGGGTGCTCTGCGAGCAGCTGACCACACAGCCGCCCTACGGGCCCGGCGCCCCCGCCCCGGGGGCTGCGCCCCCAGGGAGCGCGGGGCCGCGCCCCGCCCCTGGGCCCCGTGTCCGGCGGATTGTCGTCACGCGCCACCACGGCGCCCCGAAGGGGCGCGGGGAACTGCGCGATCGGCCGGCGACGGCCCGCAGCTGATACGCCACCCCGGGGGGCGACTGCGGGCACGTCGTGGCTTGTCGCGCAGTTCCCCGCGCCCCTACGGGGCGCCCCGGCTAGGACGAGGGGCGGGCCATTGCGGCTACGAAGGCGCGTTCGACGTCCGTCGTGGACAGCACGCCGTAGATCTCGCCGCCCTCCTCCACCACCAGGTACTCCGTCGCCGGCACCGTCCGCAGCGCGTCGAGCAGGTCCTCGCCCGCCAGGGCGGCCGGCAGGCGCATGCCGTCGGTGATCTCCTGGGCGAGGGAGCCGGACTGCACCCACGGGCGCCGGTGCTCGGGGACGCCGCCGATGGCGGCCTCGCGGACGATGGCGGTGGGGGTGCCCTGCCCGTCGACGACGACCAGCGCGCGGGCCCCCGCCTCGTGGGCCCGGCGCAGGGCCTCCGACAGCGGTGTGGCGGCGGTGACGGGCACGGCGCGCCGGGTCAGGGTGCGGGCGCGCAGTCCGGGCAGGTGTTCGCGCAGGCGGGCCATGCGCAGGCTGTTGCCGGCGCCGGTCCAGATGATCGCGGCGAGGATGGCGGCGAGCATGGCGTCGGTGAGCACGTCGACGCCGCGGAGGTTCTCGGTGTCGCCGCCGCGGGTGAGCAGGGGCAGGCCTATGAGGACGGCGACGGCGAGGGCGCGGCCGACCCAGGCGGCGGCGACGGTGCCGGTCATGGGGCGTCCGCTGATCTTCCAGACGACGGCGCGCAGCATGCGGCCGCCGTCCAGCGGCAGGCCGGGCAGCAGGTTGAAGGCGGCGACGAGGAGGTTGGAGATCATCAGGCCGCCGAGCAGCACGCCGGGGACGGTGCCGGCCTCGACGCCGCGCATGCCGAGGTAGAAGAGGCCGGCGAGGGCGAGGGAGAGCAGGGGGCCGACGAAGGCGAGGACGAATTCGCGGCCGGGGCTCTCGCTCTCCTTCTCGATCTCGGAGACGCCACCGAAGAACTGCAGCTTGATGCGGCGCACCGGCAGTTTGAAGCAGAGGGCGGCGACGGTGTGGGCGAGCTCGTGGACGAGGACGGAGGCGTAGAAGGCAACCGCGAAGAAGAGGGCGACCAGGTAGCGGACCGCGCCGAGGTCGGGCAGCACGCGTTCGAGCTGGCCGCCGAAGACCCAGGTGATCAGGGCGGCGACCAGGAACCAGCTGGGCGCGACGTAGACGGGCACACCGAAGGGCCGGCCCATGAGGATGCCGCCGCCGCTCTCGCGGGGGCGGGGTGGTTTGGGGTCCTCGGGTCCGGCCGGTCGGCCGGCTTCTTCGCCGCCGTTGCGCCCCTGGCCGCTGTTGTCCACGGTGTCCCCTCGTTCCGTCCGGCTCCCGCCGCCCGTCCCGGGCGCTTTCAAGATCATCATGCAGTCTTCGGACGCCTACGGTCGATGGTATGCGGACTGCAGCCGCCGGTGGGCCGTAGGGTTCTCTGTCATGGAGAGCGCCACCGACCCTTCCGCCGCCCTCGCCCGTACCGGGCGCAAGGCCGCGCTGTCGCCGTCGCGCGCGGCCGATTTCATGCGGTGCCCGCTGCTGTACCGCTTCCGGGTGATCGACCGGCTGCCGGAGAAGCCGAGCGCCGCGGCCACGCGGGGCACGGTGGTGCACGCGGCGCTTGAACGACTGTTCGATGCCCCGGCCGCCGAGCGGACGCCGGAGCGGGCCCGGGGTCTGCTGCCGGGCGAGTGGGAGAAGCTGCTGGCGGCGCGGCCGGAGCTGGCGGAGCTCTTCCTCGGCGAGGACGGCGCCCACGACCCCGAGCGGCTGGCCGGGTGGCTGGCGGAGGCCGGCCGCCTGGTCGAGCGGTGGTTCACCCTGGAGGACCCGACCCGGCTGGAGCCCGCCGAGCGGGAGCTGTACGTGGAGACGGTGCTGCCGGACGTCGGGGAGGCGGGGCTGACGCTGCGCGGCATCGTCGACCGGGTGGACGTGGCGCCGAGCGGCGACGTACGGATCGTCGACTACAAGACGGGCAAGGCGCCCGGGCCGCAGTACCGGGACGAGCCGCTGTTCCAGATGAAGTTCTACGCGCTGGTGATGTGGCGCACCGGCGGCCGGGTGCCGCGCCGGCTGCAGCTGGTCTACCTGGGCAGCGGGGACGTGCTGACGTACGACCCGGTCGAGGCGGAGCTGCTGGCGGTGGAGCGCAAGCTGCGCGCCCTGTGGGAGGCCATCTCGCTGGCGACCGAGACGGGCGACTGGCGGCCTCGGCCGACGAAGCTGTGCGGCTGGTGCGACCACCAGGCGCACTGCCCGGAGTTCGGCGGCACTCCCCCGCCGTACCCGCTGCCGCTGCCGGCGCAGCGCCCGGCGGGCGAGGACGGACCGGCTGCCCCGGCCGAGGACGGTCAGGGCAGAATGGACACGGTCTAGCGAAGGAGTGTTCCTGTGGCGATCCGGGTCCTATTGGTCGACGACCAGCCGCTGCTGCGCACCGGCTTCCGCATGATCCTGGAGGCCGAGCAGGATCTGGTCGTGGTCGGCGAGGCCGGCGACGGCCTGCAGGCGCTGGACCAGGTCCGTGCGCTGCAGCCGGACGTGGTGCTGATGGACATCCGGATGCCCCGCATGGACGGTGTGGAGGCCACCCGCCAGATCACCGGGCCGGACCGCAAGGGCCCGGCGAAGGTGCTGGTGCTGACCACGTTCGATCTGGACGAGTACGTGGTGGAGGCGCTGCGCGCGGGCGCGAGCGGCTTCCTGCTCAAGGACGCCCCCGCCCATGAGCTGGTGCAGGCGATCCGGGTGGTGGCCGGCGGCGAGGCGATGCTGGCGCCGAGCATCACGCGGCGGCTGTTGGACAAGTACGCCGGTCACCTGCCCTCGGGCGAGGAGCCGCTGCCGGACAACCTGGGCACGCTCACCGAGCGCGAGGTCGAGGTGCTCAAGCTGGTGGCCCGCGGCCTGTCGAACGCGGAGATCGCCGCCGATCTGTTCGTGAGCGAGACCACGGTCAAGACCCACGTGGGGCACGTGCTGACGAAGCTGGGGCTGCGCGACCGGGTGCAGGCGGCGGTGTACGCCTACGAGAGCGGTCTGGTGCGCCCCGGCGCGCAGTGAGCGCAGCGGCGAACGCGCGAAGGGCGGGCCCCCGGTCGGGGGCCCGCCCTTCGCGCTGTGCCGGCGTGGTGCGTGCCGGCCCGGCTCAGTCCTTCTTGGACTTGCTGATCTCCCAGAACCGGAAGACGGTCGAGGCGTCGAGGGTCCACTGCAGGCCGGAGACGTTCTCGTTGGCCACCGCGTACTGCTTGCCCTGCCACAGCGGGAGGACCGGCAGGTCCTGGGCGACGGTCGTCTGCAGCTTGGCGAAGTCGCCGACGGTGGCGGCGCGGCTGCCCTGGGCGGCGGTGGCCGGCAGGATCGCCGAGATGTCCTTCGACTGGTAGTTGTTGGCGAGGACGTTGTCGTCGCCGAAGAACGGGGCGGTGAAGTTGTCGGGGTCCGGGAAGTCGGGCACCCAGCCCTTGACGTAGACGGCGTACTTGCCGGCCGCGATGTCCTTCTCGTACTGGTCGATGGGGGCGGTCTGGACGTCCGCCTCGAACAGGCCGCTCGCGTTGAGCTGCTTGGCTATCTCCTGGAACTCCGCGACGGTGGCCGGGCCGTAACGGACAGGGGTGGCCCACAGGGTGAGCTTGACCTTGCCGCTGATGCCCGCCGAGTGCAGGGCGTCGGCGGCCTTCGCGGGCTGCGGCCGGTCGCCGTAGATGTCGAAGAACGGCGTCTTGTGGCCGGTGATGCCGCTGGGGACCACCGAGTACAGCGGCTCGGCGGTGCGCTTGTAGACGTCGCGCACCAGGGCGCTGCGGTCGATGAGGTAGGCGATGGCCTTGCGCACGCCGGCCTTGCCGACGACCGGGTCCTTGAGGTTGAAGACCAGGTGCTGGACCTCGGCACTGTTGCCCTCGACGACCGTCAGGGCGCCCTTGGCGCCGGAGGTGGTCTCCAGGTCGGCGAGGTCCTTCATGGCGAGGCCTCGGTAGGCGAGGTCGACGTCGCCCTTCTGCACGGCGGACTTCAAGGAGCCCTGGTCGCCGTGGAAGAACTTGAGGGTCATGCCCTTGTTCTGCACGGTGGCCGGGCCCTTGTAGGAGCCGTTGACCTTGAAGACGGCCTTCGACTTGTCGAAGGAGGCCAGCGTGTAGACGCCGGAGCCCACCGCCTTGCCGTCGGTGCGCAGCTTGTCGGCCGGGTACTCGGTGTGGTCGACGATCGAGCCGGCACCGGAGGCGATCTTCTGGGGGAAGGTGGCGTCCGAGCGCTTGAGCTTGAAGACGACGGTCGACTTGTCCGGCGTCTGGATGTCCCCGATGGAGGAGAGCATCGGACCCGCCGGACCGTCCTTGTCGTTGATCTTCAGCGTGCGGCGGAAGGAGAAGGCGACGTCCTCGGAGGTGAGGGGGTGGCCGTTGCTGAACTTCAGCCCGTCCTGGAGGGTGCACTGGTAGACGGTGCTGCCCTCGTCCTTGAACTTGCACTGCTTGGCGGCGTCCGGCTGGGGCGTGGTGCTGCCCTTGGGGAAGCTCATCAGCGACTGGAAGACGTTGTTGAACAGCAGCCAGGATCCCGGGTCGTAACCGGAGGCCGGGTCGGTGGCGAGCACCTCGTCCGACATCCCCATGACCACCGACTCCCCGGTGCCGGCCGCCTTGCCGTCCTCCGATCCGCACCCGCTGAGCAGGGCGGCGGCGAGCCCCGCGGTGAGCGGGGCGGCGAGCCACTGGTCACGTTTCCTCACGTGCACGTTCCTCACAGTTCTTTGTTCGCTGAAGAGACGGTCTTGAACGGTGTTGAGCTGTAAAGCGTGTGGAGCTGGTGGTGCGGTGGTGCTGGTGATGCTGGGTGCGTGTCGGGTGATACGCGGGGGTTACGGGGTCAGGAACCGCTGCCGAGCTCCCACGGCTGCAGCTCGGAGGCGGCGTTGAGTGCCCACTCCGCCCCGGTGACCTTCTCCCCCACCGCCACGTACTGCTTGCCCTGCCACAGCGGCAGCACCGGGACGTCGTCGGCGACGATGTCCTGCACCTGCTGGAAGATGCGGGCGGCGGCGTCGCGCTGCGAGGACAGCCGCGACTGGGGGATCAGGTCGTTGATGATCTTCGGGTTCTTGTAGCTGGACCCGAGGAAGTTGTTCTTGCCGACGAAGGGGTCGACGTAGTTGTCGGGGTCCGGGAAGTCGGGGAACCAGCCCATGCCGTAGACGGCGTACTTGCCCTTGGCGGCCTCCGGCCGGAAGTCGGCCCACTTCACGCCCTGCAGCTTGGCGTCGAACAGGCCGCTGCCGTTCAGCTGCTTCTGCAGCGTCTTGAACGACTTCTCCGTCGTCTCGCCGTAGTGGTCGGTGGTGTAGGTGAGCGTCAGCGGCACGGGGGTGGTGATGTTCGCGCTCTGCAGGATGGCGCGCGCCTTGGCCGCGCTGGGCTCGCCGTACTTGTTGGAGAACGAGTTCTGGTGACCCGTGAGGCCCACGGGCACCACGGAGTACAGCGGCTCGCTGGTGCGGTGGTAGTCGTCACGGGTCAGCGCCTGGCGGTCGACCAGCTGGGCGACGGCCTGGCGCACGGCCTTGTTCTTGACCGAGGAGTCGTCGGTGTTGAACGCCAGGTAGCTGATCTCCTGGCCGGGCGACTCCAGCAGGCGGATGCTCTTGTCGTTGCCGGCGCGCAGGCGGCTGATCTGCTCGGGCAGCAGGGCCCGGTTCATCATGTCGATCTCACCGGACTTCAGCGCCTTCTCCATGGCCTTGGAGTCGTCGTAGAAGCGCAGCTCGACCTTGTCGTTCTGCAGCTTCAGCGGGCCCTTGTAGTCCGGGTTCTTCGTCAGGGTGGCCTTGACGACGCGGTCGTCCTTGACGTCGGTCTTCAGGCTGTACGGGCCGGAGCCGACGGTCTTGAAGCCGTTGTCGAGCTTGTCCTTGGCGTACGACTCGCTGTCGACGATGGCGGCGGCCGGGGTGGCTATCTTCTGCGGGAAGGTGGCGTCCGGCGACTTGAGGTGGAAGACGACCTCGCGCTCGCTGGGGGTCTCCACCTTGTCGATGTTGCTCAGCAGGGAGACGGGGCCGTTCTCGAAGTTGATGGCCCGGGCGCGGTCGATGGAGAACTTGACGTCCTCGGCGGTGAGCGCGTGGCCGTTGGTGAACTTCAGTCCCTCGCGCAGGGTGCAGCGGAACTGCTCGCTGTTGCGGTCGCCGAAGGCGCACTTCTCGGCGGCGTCGGCGACGGGCGCGGTGCCCGAGCGCGGCAGCCGCAGCAGCGTCTGGAAGGTGCTGTGGAGCACGTTCCAGGCGCCGATGTCGTACGCGGCGGCGGGGTCGAAGGGCGCGGGCGCGTCCGTGGTCTCCTCGAACCGGTCGGTCGTTCCGATGACGATGGCGTTGTCCTTGCCGGCCCCCGTCCCGCCACAGGCGACGAGTACGGGTGCCAGCAGGCCTGCCACGGTCGGCAGGACCAGCGTCTTGCGGTTCATTGTCGGGGTTCTCCCTGTGGTGCGTTCGGTGCCCGGACCCTACCGATTGCGGAGTGTCGGTCAAACGGGCAGCCGTGAAGTTCTCGCGAAGAGATTAGTGCGCATGGCCACTGCATCCGGAACACGGTGAAGTTGATGCAATATCACGCACTGATAACACCCGAGGGATGTCCGATATCCGGACGGCGGAACGATTCCGGCACTGGATGATCAATTGGGACAGAAGGGCCCGCCGGAAGCCCCGTGACACCCCGCACGGACCCACGCAAGCCGCCGCGCCGCCCCCACGGGCGGTGACGAACGTCACGCCGCGGGGACCTTCACCGGCCGCGGGAATTCAGCCAGCACATTCGTCACGGAAAACACTCGTTCAAACGCCCAGAGTTTCTCCGCGGTGCTCGATGATCAAGCCCGCAAGTGATCACGCCACTGTGGATCAACCGGCGGTGATCAGACCCCGGAGAAAAGAGAGATCCACTTCCTCGAGCGAACCGACGACGGTGCGCCCGGCCGCCGGCGGGATCGGTGCCACCGAGGGCACCGCCACCACCCGGCAGCCCGCCGCCTCCGCCGCGGTGACACCGGTCATCGTGTCCTCGATGACCGCGCACCGCGCCGGGTCCGCCCCGAGCCGGGCGGCGGCCAGGAGGTAGGGATCGGGGTGCGGCTTGGTGCGGGTCATCTCGTCGCCCGCCACCGTCAGCGTGAAGTGCTCGGGGCCCAGGGTCGCCAGCACGCGGTCGATGATGTGCCGGTGGGAGGCCGAGACCAGGGCCGTGGGCACCTCATGGGCGGCCAGCTCGGCCAGCAGCCGGCGGGCGCCCGGCATCAGCGGCACGCCCCGCCCGATCATCTGGGAGAAACGGGTGTTCAGCAGCGCGCTGAGCTCGGCCAGGGCGATCCGGGCGCCCGTCGCCTTGATCAGGAAGGCGGCGCTGCGGGCCATCGGCCCGCCGACGACCACTTCCCGCCACTCCTCCAGCAGCTGATGCCCCAGCTCCTCGAAGACGGCGACCTCCACCTCCCACCAGAAGCCCTCGGTGTCGACCAGCGTGCCGTCCATGTCGAGCAGGACGGCCTGCAGGGCGGGCGTCGTCGAGCGAGCGTCCACTGCGGGAATGCTGCTGGTCATCCGCACACCTCCTGAGGGGCCAGAAGGCCGGCCCCCCACCCGCATCGGGTGACGAACCGGCCTTCACCGGGCAGACAAGTGTACGGCGGCCCCCCTCGGCGTGTCCCGTCGATATCTGCACACGACCGGGACCACCTGCGACGCTCTGCGCGGCCGCGGGGCGGGCCCGTGCGGTCAGTCCTCGCCCCGGCCCTCGCCCCTGCCCTTGCCGCGCCCCTCCGGGCCCTCCTCGGGCCCCGCGGACTCGCCCTCGTCGTCCTTGGCCGGCGGCCGCGAGGGCCGCGTACGGCCACTGGCGGTGTCCCGCAGGTACGAGGAGTCCTTGCCGCCCTCGCCCAGCCCCGGCTCGGCGGCCAGCCCGCCCGGCGTCCCGGGCTGGCCCGGCTGCCCCGGCTGACCGTCCCGGCGGCGCAGGTACCGCTCGAACTCGCGGGCGATGGCCTCGCCGGACGCCTCGGGCAGGTCCGCGGTGTCACGGGCCTCCTCCAGCGACTGGACGTACTCGGCGACCTCGCTGTCCTCCGCCGCCAGCTGGTCCACGCCGCGCTGCCAGGCGCGCGCGTCCTCGGGCAGCTCGCCCTGCGGGATGCGCAGGTCGATCAGGTCCTCCAGGCGGTTGAGCAGGGCCAGGGTCGCCTTCGGGTTCGGCGGCTGGGAGACGTAGTGTGGCACCGCGGCCCACAGGCTCACCGCCGGGACCCCGGCGTGCGTGCACGCCTCCTGGAGAATGCCGACGATGCCGGTCGGGCCCTCGTAGCGGGACTCCTCCAGATCCATGGTGCGGGCCAGGTCCGGGTCGGAGGTCACACCGCTGACCGGCACCGGCCGGGTGTGCGGGGTGTCCCCCAGCAGCGAACCGAGGATCACCACCATCTCCACGCCCAGCTCGTGGGCGAAACCCAGGATCTCGTTGCAGAACGACCGCCAGCGCATGCTGGGTTCGATACCGCGCACCAGGACGAGGTCGCGCGGGCTGCCGCCGCCGGCGTCCTGGGCGCGCACCACGGACAGCCGGGTGGTCGGCCAGGTGATCCTGCGGACTCCGCCGTCCAGCCAGACGGTCGGCCGGTTGACCTGGAAGTCGTAGTAGTCCTCCGCGTCGAGCGCGGCGAAGACCTCGCCCTTCCACTCCCGGTCGAGGTGTGCCACCGCGCCGGAGGCGGCGTCACCGGCGTCGTTCCAGCCCTCGAAGGCACAGATCATGACCGGGTCGATCAGCTCGGGAACCCCCTCAAGCTCGATCACCCAGCGCCTCCTTCCGACCGGGGCGGGCGGCCCGTTGCCGCGCCACTTCCGGTTGCCGTTCGTGCCAATTGCCGTCGTCTTGCGTGTGCCCCAAGCCTACGACTTCGGCGACCCCCCTTCGCAGCCCCCAAGGGGGAGGCACTTTCAGCCACGCATGCCCCATCCGGCCCGGTAGGCGCGCCAGTCCGCCTCGGTGGCCGCGAAGTCCACGTACAGCGCGAGGCCGAAGGTGCGGCGGTGGCGGTCCTCGCGGGTCAAGCCCAGCCGGGTGCCGCGCACGGCGGCCGCCGCGGTCTCCGCGCGACTTTGATGGCCCCAGTTGTCGGTGTGGTAGAAGGGCACGCCCATCAGCAGGTCGGTGCCCGCGGGCGTGACCTGCAGGGCGAGCCGGGTCTGCTGGGCCACGTAGCCACCGTAGAGGTTCTCCCACGGCAGCCCCGTGTCGTACGACATGACGGCGATCTGGTCCACGCGCCGGGCCACCCGGCCGAAGTAGGACTGCGTCCACCACTTGGGGCTGCCCAGCGCCCCGGAGGCCGTGTGCATCGAGGGCAGCGGGTCGATCTGCTGGGCCGCCACCGACAGCACTCCGCCCTCGGCCCGTACGGCCGGGTGCAGGGCGTCCAGCAGGGCGAGGTAGTCGCGGTCCCCGGTGCGCACCGGTTCGACGTCCAGGTGCACGCCCTCGAAGCCGGCACGCATCACCTGCCGGGCGCTGGCGACGACCTTCCCGCGGGCGGTGGGCGAGCCCAGCCACAGGCCGCCGCCCTGGCCGCGGCCGGTCAGCTTGTCGCCCAGCCAGGCCTGCACCCGCACCCCGGGCAGCTCGCGGTGCACGGCGGCCAGCAGCCAGCCGGCGCCCCGGTAGGCGGAGGCCGGCAGGCTGCCGTCGTGCTCCAGGGGGCCTGCGTGCACGTACAGGTCGTGGATGCCGGTGCCGGCGATCCTCTGCTTGAGCGCGGCGAGGTCCGCGTCGCACTTGCGGCCGTCCACCCAGGCGTGGCCGAGCCAGAGCGCGTCCCTGCCCCGGGTGACGGCGTCCTGCGCAGGCGAACCGGCGTACGAGGCCCGCAGCGCGCTGCCGGCCGTGACGACCGGCACCAGCACCAGCAGCGCCACGGCGACCGCCAGGCGCAGCGCGATCCGTTTGAGCAGTGCCCTGCGGCCGGTGTTCGACCGTTTCATCGCGTCCCCCTCATTCTTTTCGAGGGACGTGTTCGAGCGCGGGACGGTTGCGTGGTGCGGGCATGCGGAAGGGGAGGGACGCTCGGGGTGTCCCTCCCCTTCACTGCCTCGTCAGGGCACCGGCCGCCGGGGCGTCAGTGCGTCCGGGGCGTCAGTGCTTGTCGCCGAGGATGTCCTTGACGCGGGTGCGGACGTCCTCCGTGTCCAGGCCGCGGATCGTCAGGGTGGTGCGGCGGCGCAGCACGTCGTCGACCGTCTCGGCCCACTCGTGGTCGCGGGCGTAGACGACCTGGGCCCAGATCTCCGGGCCGTCGGGGTGGATCCGCTCGCCGAGCTCGGGGTTCTCGTTGACCATGCGGGCGATGTCGAAGGACAGCGAGCCGTAGTGGGTGGCGAGGTGACGGGCGGTCAGCGGGTCCATGCGGCTGCCCGGCTCGCGGTCGACGAGCAGGCGGTGGGCGACCGCGTTGGGGTTGGCCACGCCCGGCAGCGGGGTGCGGCGCACCAGGCTGGAGACGGGCTCCATGTCCTCGGTGAGCGGGCTGCCCGGCACCTGGGCGAGCTTCTTCATTACGGTGCGGCCGATGTGGCGGTAGGTGGTCCACTTGCCGCCGGCGACCGACAGCATGCCGCCCTTGCCCTCGCTGACGACCGTCTCGCGCTTGGCCTGGGCGACGTCGCCGGGGCCGCCGGGCAGCACGCGCAGGCCGGCGAAGGCGTACGTCATCAGGTCGCGGTCGAGGTCGGCGTCCTGGATGGAGAACGCGGCCTCGTCGAGGATCTGCTGGATGTCCTCCTCGGTGGCGCGCACGTCCGCCGGGTCACCCTCGTACTGGGTGTCGGTGGTGCCCAGCAGGAGCTGGTCCTCCCACGGCAGGGCGAAGGTGATGCGGTACTTGTCGATCGGGGTGGCCATGGCGGCCTTCCAGGGCGACTTGCGCTTCATCACGATGTGCGCGCCCTTGGAGAGGCGGATCGACGGCGCGGCGCCCTTGTCTTCCAGCTTGCGCAGGTGGTCCACCCACGGGCCGGTGGCGTTGAGGACGACGCGCGCGTCGATGCCGAACTCGGTGCCGTCGATGCGGTCCTTGATCTCGGCGCCGGTGACCTTGCCGTGGGTGAAGCGCAGACCGGTGACCTCGGCGTGGTTGAGGACGACCGCGCCGGACTCGACGGCGGCGCGCACGGTCATGACGGCCACGCGCGAGTCGTTCATCTGGTGGTCGTAGTAGACCGCCACGGCCTTGAGGTTGTCCGTGCGCAGACCGGGGTTGTCGGCCTTGGCGCGGGCCGGGGAGATGACCTTGCCGACGCCGTCGCCGAAGGCGGACAGCGCCGAGTAGGCGAACACACCGGCGCCGAGCTTGGCCGCGCCCACCGGGCCGCCCTTGTAGACGGGCAGGTAGAAGGTGAGCGGGTTGACCAGGTGCGGGGCCACGTCCTTGGCCAGCACCCGGCGCTCGTGGTGGTTCTCCGCGACCAGCTTGACCGCGCCGGTCTGCAGGTAGCGCAGACCGCCGTGGACGAGCTTGGAGGACGCGGAGGAGGTGGCGCCGGCGAAGTCGCCGGCGTCCACCATGGCGACCCGCAGCCCGGACTGCGCGGCGTGCCAGGCGACCGAGGTGCCCAGGATGCCGCCGCCGATGACCAGGAGGTCGTACGTAGCGTTGGACAGTCTCTCCCGGGTCTCGGCTCGACCCGGGTTGACGCCGGCGGCCGGGTGCGTACCCAGGGTGGGGACGCTCTGCGGGGTAGTCATGAGTTGCTCCTCGTCAGCTCTCGTCGTCGATCCAGCCCATGGTCCGCTCGACGGCCTTGAGCCAGTTCTTGTACTCGCGGTCACGCGTGGCCGCGTCCATGCGGGGGGTCCACTCGGCGGCCCTGCGCCAGTTGGCGCGCAGGGCGTCGGTGTCCGGCCAGAAGCCGACGGCCAGGCCGGCGGCGTAGGCGGCGCCGAGGCAGGTCGTCTCGGCGACCATCGGGCGCACCACGGGTGCGTCCAGGAAGTCCGAGAGGGTCTGCATCAGCAAGTTGTTGGAGGTCATGCCGCCGTCGACCTTCAGGGCGGTCAGCTCGACGCCGGAGTCCTTGGTCATGGCGTCGGTGATCTCGCGGGTCTGCCAGGCGGTGGCCTCGAGCACGGCGCGGGCGATGTGCGCCTTGGTGACGTAGCGGGTCAGGCCCGCGATGACACCGCGCGCGTCGGAGCGCCAGTAGGGGGCGAACAGGCCGGAGAAGGCCGGCACGAAGTACGCGCCGCCGTTGTCCTCGACGGAGCTGGCGAGCGTCTCGATCTCGGCCGCGCTCTTGATCAGGCCCATCTGGTCGCGCATCCACTGCACCAGGGAGCCGGTGACGGCGATGGAGCCCTCGAGGGCGTAGACCGGCTTCTGGTCGCCGATGCGGTAGCCGACGGTGGTCAGCAGGCCGTTGTAGGACTGGACGGGCTCGTCGCCGGTGTTCATGAGCATGAACGTGCCGGTGCCGTAGGTGGACTTGGCCTCGCCCTTGTCGTAGCAGGTCTGGCCGAAGAGGGCCGCCTGCTGGTCGCCGAGCGCGGAGGCGACGGGCACGCCGGCCAGGGCGCCGCCCTTGGCGGTGCCGTAGACCTCGGCGGAGGAGCGGATCTCCGGCAGCACGGCGGCCGGGATCTCCATGGAGGACAGGATGCGCTCGTCCCAGGCCAGGGTGCGCAGGTTCATCAGCATGGTGCGCGAGGCGTTGGTGACGTCGGTGACGTGGACACCGCCGTCGACGCCGCCGGTCAGGTTCCAGATGACCCAGGAGTCCATGGTGCCGAAGAGGATGTCGCCGGCCTCGGCCTTCTCGCGCAGGCCCTCGACGTTGTCCAGCAGCCAGCGGACCTTGGGGCCGGAGAAGTAGGAGGCCAGCGGCAGGCCCGTCTCGCGGCGGAAGCGGTCCTGGCCGACGTTGCGGCCGAGCTCCTTGCACAGGGAGTCGGTGCGGGTGTCCTGCCAGACGATGGCGTTGTACACCGGCCGGCCGGTGTTCTTGTCCCACATCAGCGTGGTCTCACGCTGGTTGGTGATGCCGATCGCCTTGACGTCGGCGGCGGTGATGCCCGCCTTCTCGACGGCGCCGGCGACGACCTCCTGGACGTTGGTCCAGATCTCCATCGCGTCGTGCTCGACCCAGCCCGGCTTGGGGAAGATCTGCTCGTGCTCCTTCTGGTCGACGGAGACGATGCGCCCGTCGCGGTCGAAGACGATGCAGCGCGAGGAGGTGGTGCCCTGGTCGATGGCCGCGATGAACGGGCCCTGGCCGTGGGTGTCGGTCATGGGGTGGCTCTCCTGAAGTCGTGGTGGTCTCGGCGGGCGGGGGTCAGAACGCGATCTTGTGAATGCCTGCAGCGAGGGCGGCGCCGATGATCGGGCCGACCACGGGGACCCACGCATAGCCCCAGTCCGAACCGCCCTTGTTGGGCAGCGGGAGCAGTGCGTGCACGATGCGCGGACCGAGGTCGCGGGCGGGGTTGATGGCGTATCCGGTGGGGCCGCCGAGGGAGAGGCCGATGCCGACGACGACGAAGGCGACCATGAGGGTGCCCGTGCCGCTGGTGGCGAGGCCCTTCGTCAGGCCCATGGTGAGGATGAAGAGCACCAGCGCCGCGGTGGCGATGATCTCGGTGACCAGGTTCTGGACCGCGTTGCGGACCTCGGGGCCGGTGGAGAAGATGCCCAGCACCGGGCCGGCCTGCGGCTCGGCCGTCTGGTCGACCATGCCCTCGTGCGGGTTGAGGCTCGCGACGATCTCCGGGTCGGTCAGGTGGGCCTTGAACTGGCCGTAGTAGGCGAGCCACACCAGCGTCGCGCCGATCATCGCGCCCAGCAGCTGGGAGCCGATGTAGAGCGGTACGTCGCTCCAGTCGACCGCGCCGTCGAGGGCGAGGCCGATGGTGACGGCCGGGTTCAGGTGCGCGCCGGACTTGGTGCCGATGTAGGCACCGGCGAGCACCGCGAAGCCCCAGCCGAACGTGATGGCCAGCCAGCCCGCGTTCTGCGCCTTCGAACGCTTCAGGGTGACGGCGGCGCATACGCCGCCGCCGAGCAGGATCAGTACGGCGGTACCGATGGTCTCGCCGGTGAAGATGTCGGAGCTGGACACCCGCGACTCCTTTGTCCTTCGTCCAGGGGGAAGGCGAACCCCGGGTCCCTCCGGTGGTCCGCGCCCTCCGAGAGGGCGGTGATCGGTCCCGCGGCACTGCACACCATAGCGAATATTGTCGGTAGGTGTTCGACAATGCCGACCGATGCACGGCAGTTTTCTGGACGGTTAAGGGCACGTCAAGGCTTGTGTGACCGGAAACTCTCGGCCAACTGGCCGGAAATCTACGTTCGGATACCGACGGGTAACGAGCTGGTCTCGACACCCGCCGGTACCCCTTCCCCGAAGCCGGCCCCCTCTACCGCGCGCGGGCCCGGAAGCACCCCGGACGGCGCCCGCGAGAGCGCCGGGAAGCGCGGGATCGGCAGCGGGATCCCGAAGCGGGATCTAGCGGGATCTAGAAGCGCCCGGCGCCCAGGTCGCGAGAGACCGCGCGGGCGCAGTCGCGCACCGCGGCCACCAGGCGCGCCCGCAGCTCGCCGTCCTCGCACACCCGCTCGACGGCACCCGTGATGCCGACCGCGCCGACCGGCATCCGCCGCCGGTCGTGGATGGGGGCGGCGATGGAGGCCAGCCCCGCCCAGGTCTCCTCCACGTCCGCCGCCCAGCCGCGGGCGCGCGTGAGGTCCAGTACGGACTCCAGCTCCGGCAGCGCCGTGACCGTCCGCGGGGTGAAGGCCTCGCGCTCGGCGTCGGCCACCTCGGCGTGGGCCACGGGGTCGTAGGCGCACAGCACCTTACCCAGGGCCGTGCTGTGCAGCGGCTGCATCGCACCGACCTCCAGCACCTGGCGGCTATCGTCGGGCCGGAAGACGTGGTGGACGATCAGGACGCCCTGCTGGTGCAGCACGCCCAGGTACACGCTCTCGCCGCTGGAGCGGGCCAGGTCGTCCGCCCAGACCAGGGCGCGGGCGCGCAGCTCGTGGACGTCCAGGTAGCTGTTGCCCAGGCGCAGCAGCTCGGCGCCCAGCTGGTAGCGGCCGGAGGCCGGATCCTGCTCGACGAAGCCCTCCTGCTGCAGTGTGCGCAGGATGCCGTGCGCGGTACCCTTCGCCAGGCCCAGGGCCGAGGCGACGTCGGACAGCCCGAGCCGCCGCTCACCGCCGGCGAGCAGCCGCAGCATCGCCGCCGCCCGCTCCAGCGACTGGATGGTCCGTGCCATCGAGCAACCTCCCTCACCTGCCGACCGGCACTTTCCCCGTTCGGCATTGCTGAACACTATCGGCCGTTGCCGACCAGGGGATACCCGACAGCAGGGCTTCACCATGATCACCGAGGTGGGGCACCGGCCCGAAACCGGCCACCCGCCCGCTCCCCGCCCCCGGGGGCTTCCGTCCCGGATGGCGGCGATATGCCCCGCCCGCGGGTCGTCCCGGACGCCCGTCCGAACCGTGGGACGCCCCTGTCCCCGGGCCGCCCTGCGGATACGCTTGCGGCGTGCGCCCACCGCAGGGAGGGCGCAAAGCCGACAGCCGTCGCACACCCGGGAGCACACCCATGGCCTCGTACACGCCATCGCCCGCCCGCCCAGCCCGAGTCGCGCATCTGCGCGAGGCGCTCGCCACCCGCGTGGTGGTGGCCGACGGGGCGATGGGGACGATGCTCCAGGCGCAGGAGCCCACCCTGGAGGACTTCCAGCAGCTCGAAGGCTGCAACGAGGTCCTCAACGTCACCCGGCCGGACATCGTGCGCTCCGTGCACGAGGCGTACTTCGACGCGGGCGTGGACTGCGTCGAGACCAACACCTTCGGCGCCAACCACGCGGCCATGGCCGAGTACGACATCGCCCACCGGGTGTACGAGCTGTCCGAGGCGGGTGCCCGGATCGCCCGCGAGGTCGCCGACGCGCACACCGCCCGGGACGGCCGCACCCGCTGGGTGCTGGGCTCGATCGGCCCGGGCACCAAGCTGCCCACCCTCGGCCACGTCCCCTTCACCACGATCCGCGACGGCTTCCAGCAGAACGCCGAGGGCCTGCTCGCGGGCGGCGCCGACGCGCTGATCGTGGAGACCACCCAGGACCTGCTGCAGTCGAAGGCCTCCATCGTGGGCGCCCGGCGCGCCATGGAGGCGACCGGCATCGAGGTGCCCCTGCTGTGCTCGATGGCCTTCGAGACCACCGGCACCATGCTGCTCGGCTCCGAGATCGGCGCCGCGCTGACCGCGCTGGAGCCGCTCGGCATCGACATGATCGGGCTGAACTGCTCCACCGGCCCCGCCGAGATGAGCGAGCACCTGCGCTACCTGACGCGCCACTCGCGCATCCCGCTGCTGTGCATGCCGAACGCCGGCCTGCCGATCCTCACCAAGGACGGCGCCCACTTCCCGCTCGACCCCGAGGGCCTGGCCGACGCCCAGGAGAACTTCGTCCGGGACTACGGCCTGTCCCTGGTCGGCGGCTGCTGCGGTACGACGCCGGAGCACCTGCGGCAGGTCGTCGAGCGGGTCCGCGCCCTTGCGCCCGCCGAGCGCCGGCCGCAGCCCGAGCCGGGCGCGGCGTCGCTGTACCAGACCGTCCCCTTCCGCCAGGACACCTCCTACCTGGCCATCGGCGAGCGCACCAACGCCAACGGGTCGAAGAAGTTCCGCGAGGCCATGCTGCAGGCCCGCTGGGACGACTGCGTGGAGATGGCCCGGGAGCAGATCCGCGAGGGCGCGCACATGCTCGACCTGTGCGTGGACTACGTCGGCCGGGACGGCGTGGCCGACATGGAGGAGCTGGCCGGCCGCTTCGCCACCGCCTCCACGCTGCCGATCGTGCTGGACTCCACCGAGGTCGAGGTCATCCGCGCCGGGCTGGAGAAGCTCGGCGGCCGTGCGGTGATCAACTCCGTGAACTACGAGGACGGCGACGGCCCCGACTCGCGCTTCGCCAAGGTCACCGCCCTCGCCCGGGAGCACGGGGCCGCCCTCATCGCGCTCACCATCGACGAGGAGGGCCAGGCCCGTACCGCGGAGAAGAAGGTCGCCATCGCCGAACGGCTGATCGACGACCTCACCGGCAACTGGGGCATCCATGAGTGCGACATCCTCATCGACACCCTCACCTTCACCATCTGCACCGGCCAGGAGGAGTCCCGGCGCGACGGCATCGCCACCATCGAAGCCATCCGCGAGCTCAAGCGCCGCCACCCGGAGGTGCAGACCACACTCGGCCTGTCCAACATCTCCTTCGGCCTGAACCCGGCCGCCCGCATCCTGCTCAACTCCGTCTTCCTCGACGAATGCGTCAAGGCCGGCCTGGACTCGGCCATCGTGCACGCCGCCAAGATCCTGCCGATCGCCCGCTTCAACGAGGAGGAGGTCACCACCGCCCTCGACCTCATCTACGACCGCCGCAGCGAGGGCTACGACCCGCTGCAGAAGCTCATGGCCCTCTTCGAGGGCGCCACCACCACGTCGCTCAAGGCCTCCAAGGCCGAGGAACTGGCCGCCCTGCCGCTGGACGAGCGCCTCAAGCGGCGCATCATCGACGGCGAGCGCAACGGCCTGGAGGCCGACCTCGACGAGGCCCTGCGCGCCCGCAAGGCCCTCGACATCGTCAACGACACCCTCCTGGACGGGATGAAGGTCGTCGGCGAGCTCTTCGGCTCCGGGCAGATGCAGCTGCCGTTCGTGCTGCAGTCCGCCGAGGTGATGAAGAGCGCCGTCGCCCACCTCGAACCGCACATGGAGAAGTCCGACGCCGAGGGCAAGGGCACCATCGTGCTGGCCACCGTGCGCGGCGACGTCCACGACATCGGCAAGAACCTCGTCGACATCATCCTGTCCAACAACGGCTACAACGTCGTCAACCTCGGCATCAAGCAGCCGGTCTCCGCGATCGTCGAGGCCGCGGAGGAACACCGGGCCGACGTCATCGGCATGTCCGGTCTTCTGGTGAAGTCCACCGTGATCATGAAGGAGAACCTGGAGGAGCTCAACCAGCGCAAGCTGGCCGCCACCTACCCGGTCATCCTCGGCGGTGCCGCCCTCACCCGCGCCTACGTCGAACAGGACCTGCACGAGATCTACGAGGGCGAAGTGCGCTACGCCCGCGACGCCTTCGAGGGCCTGCGGCTGATGGACGCCCTCATCGCCGTCAAGCGCGGCGTACCGGGCGCGGCCCTGCCGGAGCTCAAGCAGCGCCGCGTCCCCAAGCGCGAGGCGGCCCTCCCCGAAGCCGACGAGCAGCCCGACGGCACCGTCCGCTCCGACGTCGCCGTCGACAACCCCGTCCCCACGCCGCCCTTCTGGGGCACGCGCGTCGTCAAGGGCATCCCCCTCAAGGACTACGCGTCCTGGCTCGACGAGGGCGCCCTCTTCAAGGGCCAGTGGGGCCTGAAGCAGGCCCGCACCGGCGGCCCCACGTACGAAGAACTCGTCGAGACCGAGGGCCGCCCCCGGCTGCGCGGCTGGCTCGACAAGCTCCACACGGAGAACCTCCTCGAAGCCGCCGTCGTCCACGGCTACTTCCCCTGCGTCAGCAAGGGCGACGACCTCATCATCCTCAACGAGGACGGCACCGAACGCACCCGCTTCACCTTCCCCCGCCAGCGGCGCGGACGCCGGCTGTGCCTGGCGGACTTCTTCCGCCCCGAGGACTCCGGCGAGACCGACGTCGTCGGCCTGCAGGTCGTCACCGTCGGCTCCCGCATCGGCGAGGCCACGGCCGAACTCTTCGCCGCCAACTCCTACCGCGACTACCTGGAACTGCACGGCCTGTCCGTCCAACTGGCCGAAGCCCTCGCCGAGTACTGGCACGCCCGCGTCCGCGCCGAACTCGGCTTCGCGGGCGAGGACCCCTCGGACGTGGAAGACATGTTCGCCCTCAAGTACCGCGGCGCCCGCTTCTCCCTCGGCTACGGCGCCTGCCCCAACCTGGAGGACCGCGCGAAGATCGCGGACCTGCTGCAGCCGGAGCGGATCGGCGTCCACCTGTCGGAGGAGTTCCAGCTGCACCCGGAACAGTCGACGGACGCGATCGTGATCCACCACCCGGAGGCGAAGTACTTCAACGCACGGTGACGGCGGGGGCGGGGCCCTGACCCCGGTCCTCAATCGCCGGACGGGCTGCCATGCAGCCCGTCCGGCGATTGAGGACACCGGGCGGAGCCCGGTCCGGGGGTGCCAGGGGGCGGCAGCCCCGCTAGGAGACGGGGAGAGGGTGGGGCCGGGGAGCGGCTCGCCGCAGGCGCACGCCCCTCCGGTTGCCGTTCCGCGTCCGGCCCCGCCCAATGGGTACGGAGATGGACGAGCACGCCTGGAACCGCCGCCGCTTCCTCGGCACCACCGCCGGGGCGGCGGCCGCATTCGCCTCCGCCTGCGCGCCCAGCGGCGGCGGCCCCGCCGCCGGTGGCGCTCCCGCCGAGAACGAGCGCCCCGGCACCCCCGACTGGCGCCTGACCCACCGCGGTCCCGACCGCGCCGTCGAGGGCTACGCCGACCGGGTGAGCGTCCTGCCGGGTGAATCCTTCCAGCTGCACGTCTCCGTCGGCGCCCCCGGCGCCAAGGGCTTCCGCGCGGAGGCATTCCGCATGGGCTGGTACGGCGGTACCCAGGCCCGCCGCGTGTGGGCGTCGGAGCACATACCGGCCGGCCCTCAGCCCCTCCCCCGCCCCGCCGGCCCCACCCGCACCGTCTCCGCGGACTGGCCGGCCACCACCGAGGTGGCCACGCACGGCTGGCCCGAGGGCGCCTACCTCGTCCGCCTCACCGCCGATTCCGGTGAGCAGCGCTACGTTCCCCTGACGGTCCGGTCGGCCCGTACCGCCGGCCGCCTGGTGCTGGTGAACGCGACGGGCACCTGGCAGGCGTACAACACGTGGGGCGGCCACAGCCTGTACTACGGTCCCGGCGGCAAGGGCGACTACGCCTCCCGTTCGCTCGCGGTCAGTTGTGACCGTCCGTACGACCGGGACGGTGCGCCGTTGTTCACGACGTACGAGCAGCCGGCGGTGGCGCTGGCCGAGCGGTTGGGGCTGCCGCTGGCGTATGTCACCTCGATGGATCTCGACCGTGAGCCGGGGCTGCTGCACGGTGCGCACGGCGTGGTGTCGCTCGGGCACGACGAGTACTGGACGCCGGCCATGCGGCGCGCCGTCACAGCCGCCCGCGATGCCGGTACCAACGTCGCCTTTCTCGGTGCCAATGCCTGTTTCCGCCGCATCCGGCTGGAGCGCCGCCTGGTCGTCTGCTACAAGACCGACTGGCATCTCGACCCGCTCGCCGGCAGCGACGATGCGGCCGTGACGACCGACTGGCGGGAGCCGCCGCACCCGGATCCGGAGAATTCCCTCACCGGCACGCTCTACGAGTCGAATCCGACGTCCGCCGACTACGTGGTCACCGAGCCCGGCCACTGGATCTTCGAGGGCACCGGTGCGGGGCGCGGCACGGCCTTCCCGAATCTGGTCGGCACCGAGTACGACCGGGTGGACGCAGGTCCCGGCACTCCGCGTCCGCTGCAGATCCTCGCCCATTCCCCACTGGTGTGCCGCGGGGTGCGGTCCTTCGCGAATTCCGGTTATTACACGACCGCGAGCGGTGCGGGTGTCTTCAACACCGGCACCATGCGCTGGGTCGAGTCGCTCACCGGCGACGGCGGCCACGGCATTCCGCCGGCCACCGCGCGCTTCACCGGCCGGGCGACCGCCAATGTCCTGCGGGCCTTCGCCGCCGGTCCGGCCGGCCGTTCGCATCCGGCGCAGGACAACGTCGACGCCCACCACCCGTACGCGGGCGATCCCATCCAGGCCCACCGCGATCTGTGGTGAGCCCGGGCCGATGGCTCACGGGCGTCCGAACCAGCTTTCCAGGGCCGTGCGCGGCGGCCCCTGCGCCGGCGGCCCGGCCCAGCACACGTACCCGTCGGGCCGTACGAGCACGGCATCGGCCCCGGTCGCGGCGTCCGCGACGAGGCCCACGCGCTCGCGCCACGGGCCGAGCAGGTCCTCGGGGGCCCGGGGCGGGGCCAGCAGCCGGCCGCGGCCGTCGGGCAGGCGTACGCCCGGCATGCGGGCGCCGAGCAGCGGGTGCGGCGGGGCGCCGGGCATGGGGTAGCGGATGCCGAGACCGGAGACGAGCCCGGCGACGTACCGGTTGGCGTCGGGCTGGGCGAGCATCTCGGCCACGGTCTCCCGCAGGGCGTGCACGTCCTCGTCGGGGTACCCCAGGGCGCCCTGGGCCCGCGTGTTGCGCAGGACACCGGCGCCGACGGGGTGCCGCTCGGCGTGGTAGGTGTCCAGCAGGTCCGCTCCGGCCCGGCCGGTGACCACCGCGGCGAGCTTCCAGCCGAGGTTGAAGGCGTCCTGCACACCGAGGTTGAGGCCCTGGCCGCCGGCCGGCAGGTGGATGTGGGCGGCGTCCCCGGCCAGCAGCACCCGCCCCGCGCGGTACTGCTCCGCCTGGCGGGCGGCGTCGGTGAACCGCGACGCCCACCGCACCTCGACCAGTTCCGGCCCTGCCCCACGCGCCGGTCGCAGGGCCGCCCGTACCTCGTCGTCCGTCACCGGCGCGTCCCGGTCCCGTTCCTGCTGCTCGGGGCCGCCGAAGAGGAAGCGGAAGACGCCCCCGCCGAGGGGGATGAGGAACGGCCGGTCCTCGCGGGCGTCGTAGCGCGGCAGCGACCACTGCGTGGGCAGCGTGCCGTCGTCCGCCAGGACGACGTCGGCGACCACCATCGACAGGCGGCCCTCCCGCCCGGGAAAGGCGATGCGCGCCTCCTTGCGGACGCGGCTGCGCGCGCCGTCCGCGCCCACGGCGTACGCGGCCCGCAACCGGCGTGTCGTACCGTCCGGGGTGGTGACGGTCGCGGTCACGCCGTCCGCGTCCTGGGCGAGCCCGGTCAGTTCGTGCCCGCGCAGCACGGGGACGTCGTACGCGGCGAGGTTGTCCTCCAGGAACTCCTCCACGCGGGCCTGCGGAATGCCGACCTGGTACGGGAAGGCGGTGTCGAAGACGTCGTAGTCGAGCGGGATGCCGGCGAAGTGGCCGGTGGGCACGGTGGTGAGCGCCCGGTCGAGCACCGGCTCCAGCCAGCCGCGCATGTCGAGCATCTCGGCGGTGCGCGGCTGCAGGTTGAGCGCCTTGGACTGCCCGGAGCGCACCGGTTGCCGTTCCAGGACGACGGCGCGCACACCGGCGAGTCCGAGCTCGCCCGCGAGGGTCAGCCCGGTGGGGCCGCCCCCGACGACGATGACGTCCGTGTCCCTGACGTCCGTGTCCATGGTGGCCGCCCCTCTCACGCTTCGAGTCCGCTGCGGGTGACGTACCACTTGTGGAAGAAGATCAGTCCTGCCAGCACCACGAGCCACTGCACGGTGCTCACGGTCGGCACGAGGTCGACGGGCAGCGTCAGCGCCAGCACGACGCGCACGCCGGCGTCCAGCGTGAGCACCGTCCCCCACACCGCCGTGATCACCCTGATGCGCCGCCGGAACAGGGGGTTCGCCTCCCACTGCGCCCGCCACTGCCGGAAGCCGTCCTCGCCCACCTTGGCCACGATCAGGGGCCGGAACGCCGTCAGCATGAAGGGGCTGCGCGTCGGCAGCGTGCCCAGCACCCACAGGCCGACGAGCCCGGCGAGCCAGCTGTCCCGGACGAGGAGCGTCCGCGGATCGCCGGTCACCAGCGTCATCAGCGACCCGATGACCAGCACAACGAGGGTGAACACCGCCATCCCCTCGATCCTGCGCCGACGCACCATCCCGTAGCCGATCCACGGCATGAGCAGCAGGCTGCCGGCCAGGAGCGCGCCCCACTGGCTCACGCCGGCGGCCCGCAGCCCGTAGTAGCAGGCGAGCGGCAAGCCCAGCTCGAACAGCAGCTGCTTGAGCGCGTAGCGGCGGACGGCGGCGGCCTTCCCGGCCCGCGTCCTCACCTGGGTCACCTCGGTCGTTCCGGTCGCTGCCGTTCCCCCCGTCTTGTCGTTCCGTCTTGTCGTTGTGCTACTTGCGTGTCGCCCGGTCGAAGAGGTCCGCGAGCTCCCGCCCGATCAGGGCGAGATCGAGCCCCGGGTCGGTGGCCGCCCGGCTGACGACGGCATCGATCGCGCTGCGGATGGCCAGGGCCATCACCCACGGGTCGAACTCCCCGAATTCCCCCGCCGCCTGAGCCGCTCTCAACCTGTCGGCGATGTCGTGCAGGAAGGCGTCCATGGAGGCGTCGAAATCCGGCATGCGGGTGTTGGTCAGCACCTCCACGACGGCCGGCAGGTGCTTGGGGTACTCGGCGAGCGCCGCGATGTTGGCCTCGATGTGCGCCCGCAGCCGCCCCCGCGCGGTCGACTCGGCCTCGATACGCGGCACCATGTACGCCCCGACGACGCGCAACACCTCGGCGACGACCTCGCGCATGAGGTCGTCCTTCCCCTTGAAGTGGTACGAGATCATCCCCGTGCTGCTCAGCCCCGCCCGCTCCGCGATCCGCGCGAACGTGGCCTTGCCGTACCCGAGATCGGCGATCACCTCGATCGCCGCCCCCACGATCTGCGCCCGCCGCGCGGCCTCCGTGAACGTGCGCTCCTGCTCGGTCGTGCGGTTGTTTGCTTGCATGAGCAAGACCGTAGCGCTGATTTGCTCGGCTGCGCAAGGAGTTGTGCAGCCGAGCTAACGCTTGTGAGGGCGGCCGCGGCGCCGAGAACCGGGCCGGCTACGCGCGGCGGCCCCAGGCGGAGATCATCGGGGAGAGGGACAGGTCGAGGCGGCCCGAGGCGATGTTCGCCAGGTGCCGGTCGATCTCCTCCTCCGTCGCCAGTCCCGCCCCGACCAGCTGGGCGCGCACGTGCCGTACCGTCGCCGCTTCCAGGACGTCGCAGGCCGGCAACGTGACCGGGAAGTACGCGTCGGCTCGGACGTCGGTCAGCCCTGCTTCCCGCAGGAGGCGGGGCAGCTTGCGACCGTAGGCGAGGTCGGCGCCGCGCGAGGCCAGCAGCGAACGGACGCCGTCGCGCAGCTTGTTGGCCAGCTCCTGTTCGGGACCGTACTCGTCCAGGCAGACCAACGGCTGCAACGCCGGATCCGCGTCCTCCACGAGCAGCCATCCACCCGGCCGCAGGGAGTCGGCCATGGCCCGCAGGGCCCGCTCCCGATCGGTTACGTGCACCAGCACCAGCCGGGCGTGGACGAAGTCGAAGCCGTCCCCGGGCGGTTCGTCGCGGGCGACGTCGTGCCGCAGCACCTCCACGCCGCTCGCCGCGGCCGGATCGGCCCACGAGGTGTCGATGTCGGTGGCCACGACCCGGCCGCCCGGCCCGACCCGTTCGGCCAGCCACCGCACCACCGAGGTGCCCCCCGCGCCCACCTCCCAGCACTTCCACCCCGGTGCGATGCCGAGCTGCTCGATATGACGGAAGGTGGACGGATCGAAGAGCTCACCGAGCGCGCCGAAGCGGATGCCCGCCTCGGTCTGCGCGTTGTCCAGGAGATAACGGCCGTGGTCGGACGAGGCCGGAGTGGAAGGCGTCATGAGGCCGATTCTGCCCAGCTTCCGCCGTACTCCGGCGGCCGGGGGCCGGTGAAGTACTCGGCGTCCTTCGGGCGGGAGACGTCCCGGCCGGCCGGGCGGGGCGCCGGAACCAGGTGCGGAATGTACTTGGAGCAGTGGATGTAGGCCTCCTCCACCGTGACGTGGACCCACATTTCGGGGCTGCGCCCGGGAGCGACGTCCATGGGCAGACCCGGGTGGGCGCTGCGCAGGTCGTGGTCGTGGTAGAGATGGGCGACGCCATTGACGTGCAGCCCCACGTGGTGATGGGTGAAGTCGACGAAGAGCATGCCGAGATGGGGGTTCTCGAGCATGTTGCCGGCGCTGGCCATCACCCCGTTCCCGCGGAATTCGGGATAGGCGAGCGTGTAGGCGTCGATCACGTGGACGAACCCGGGCGGCCCGGCCCGGAAGCTGGCATCGCAGGCGCCTTTCGAGTCGGCGGTGGCCACGAAGACCATGGCCTGGCGGCCGATGAAGTCCTGCATCTCGGGGGTGAGGTGCGGACGGACCTGCCGGTCGTAGAACCGGGCGGCGCGGTCGGCCGTGCCCATGTGTCGCTGCAGCTGGTGTTCACCTGCTGATCCGAAAGGCGGTGGAGGTGAGGTCACGAACGGTTCTCCTGGCGGATCGCGGATCAGGGAGTGGACAGGACCGGCGTTTCGAACGGGTCGTGGTGGATACGGGCCGTCGGCATGCCGTGCAGGGCGAGCGTCTCCTTTGCGGAGGCGACCATCTGCACCGGGCCGCTGAGGAAGGCGTCATGCTCGTACCACGGCCCGTACTCGGCCAGCACGTCCGGCAGGGACCCGCGAATGCCGAAGCTGTACTCGTCGGACACCGCGGCCTTGACCGTCAGCCAGTGGTGCCGTTGCGCCATGCGGAGCATGTCGTCCATCCCGTACAGCTCGGCGCCGGTCCGGGCGCCGAGGAACAGGCTCACCTGGTGGCCCCCGCCCCGGCGGGCGACCTCCTCGACCAGTGCGCGGATCGGGGCGAGGCCGGTGCCGCCGGCCACGAGGAGCAGTTCGCGGTGCTCGGCCGCGTCCAGGACCATGTCCCCCATCGGCGGCCCCAACCGGACGACGTCGCCCACCGCCGCCCGGTGCACGAGTGCGTGACTGACCGAGCCGCCGACCACTTCGCGGACGTGAAAGGTGAGCGTGCCGTCCTGGCGCGGCGCGTTGGCGACGGAGTAGTAGCGCCAGCGCTTCGGCCACCACGGCGTCTCGACGCTCACGTACTGACCCGCGGCGTACGCGTAGTCGCCCTCGGGCCGTACGGTGATCTCGGTGATGCCGTGACCACGCGGCAACCGGTGCACGACGGTGGCGGCCCACGCGGCGGGCCGCACCGCCTCGTCCTCCTCCGCCGCACTGATCATGACCTGGGCCACGGTGCCGTACGCCTTCGTCCAGGCCGCGGCGATCTCGGGCGTCCAGGCAGAACCGGCGTACCGGGCCAGGGTGTCGAGAAGACACTCGCCCACGGCCGGGAAATGCGCGGCGAGCGTGCCGAACTTGCGGTGATCGCGCCCGAGGTGACTGCAGAAACGGATGAGGTTCTCGGCGTCGTCGACCAGATCCACGATGCGCAGCAGCGCGCGCAGAAGACGGTCACGCTGGGCGTCCATCCCCTGCGGAAACATCGGACGGACTTCGGGATAACGGGCGAAGAGGATGGCGTAGAAGTAGACCGTTATTTCCCCTGCGAAGGGCTCGACCACGGCCAGGGAAGCCCTGATGAGATCGATCTCGTGCGGCGACAAAGGCGCTTCGGCGGTCTCCGGGGGCCGATCGGCGGGTGCGGCGACCCGCCCGGGCGCCGAATCGGGCGCCGAATCGGACGGGGACGGGCGCTCGGAAGCCCTACCGGAACGACTGATCCAGAACTTCAAGGGACCAGTACTCCCCCGGAGAGGAAATCACCCAAAGTGCGCCTGAGTACCCATTCGGCATGAGCGGCAGGGAAAGCGAACCGGGCCAACGCAATTCCTCACTGGAGTACGGAGTCCGCGAAGCGGACGGAGTGCTTCCGGGTGGGATCCGATCCTCGACAAAGACCGGGGAGTAGGGAAGGGCCGCATCCGCCAGAAGTCGGGACGACATCTTGTCGAATTACCCCGACCCAGCCTTGTCGATGTGCCGATTTAGGCCACATATTGACCCGGTACCGGGCGTCGCCCGGACCCGGATCAGCCCTCCGGCCCCTCGACGGGGATCTCGTAGGCGATCTCCCAGCGCACGTCGGGAATCACGATGTCGGCGGTCTCGACGGGACGCCCGTCGGTGTCGTAGTAGGTGCGCTCGATCTGCGTGACGAGCTCACCGAGGCTGATACCCAGCAGGTTGGCCTGGGCCTGCGTGGCGCGGCCCGGACGTGGCACCTCGACCGCCGTTTCGACGACGATCCCGAGGGAACGCATCCGCTCCACGACGCCCATGCCCGCCATCGGCC
This sequence comes from Streptomyces sp. NPDC049585, assembly GCF_040675615.1. NCBI lineage: Bacteria > Bacillati > Actinomycetota > Actinomycetes > Kitasatosporales > Streptomycetaceae > Streptomyces > Streptomyces sp. NPDC049585. Next base: position 179,381 of record NZ_JBFAPE010000011.1, read on the forward strand.
CGAGTTCGGGCAGGACGACGGGTGTGTCACCGGTGATGGCCATGGGCTCCCAGCTCTCGGACAGCTGAACGGGCTGCCCGTCGGCGAGGAACTCGTAGGTGGTGCGCACACAGGGATCGCCGGGCTCGACGGCCAACCGCCGCGCAATGCCCTCGGGCGCCGGCACCCGGGCCTCGGAGTGCGACTCCCAGGAGCCCCGCCGCCCCTGCTCCCGCATGTTCGCGCGGAATGGCGAATCGCCCCGCCGCTCACGGTGCCGGGAACGAACCATCCGCAGACGCTCACGCGGTGTGCGCACATAGGTTCCGGACCCCGCCCGGCCTTCGAGCAGCCCCTCGATGATGAGCCGCTCCTGGGCCTTCTGCAGGACGTTGGTACCGACACCGTAAGCGGCGGCGAGCTGGGCGCGGGACGGCAGCCGCTCTCCAACGCTCCACTCGCCCGCGGCGATTCGGCGGCGGAGGTCATCGGCGACGCGCATGTACGGCGGTGGTTCTGCGGCCATGAGGCCCTCTCCGTGCTGAACGTGAGGCTGGGGGGACGCCGGCATTGACAACCTAATGCATCAGCTGGATGCTGATGCATTAGCAATACGTCCGGTGACCGCTCGCTCACCCGGGGACCATCTGTGTGCATCGCGAAGACCAAGGCAAAGGCCCTTGCCGCCCTGTTCGCGGCTGCCACCGGGTGCACGCCGCGCACCGAGGAGACGCGCGACCGCATCCGCGTCGAGGTGGAGCTGCCCACCGACCTGGGCGAGCAGGCCCGCCGGACCGTTCTCATGACATTGAGCAACGCCGACCGGTACGGACACGACCGCACCCGCGACGGGGCGGTGGTCTGGGCCGAGTTGGACCGAGGGAGAGACACGTGACCTGCACTGCACACACCGCCTGGCTCGCCCGGGCCTCGATCGTTCCCGCCGCGACCTTGGACCTGTGGCGGCTCGGGTGCACCGCACCCCTGCTCCCCGGGCGGGAGTGGGATGTCGTGCGGGTCGACTTCGCGTTGGCCGTCGCCGCCGTGCGGCAGCTGAAGGGTGCGGGCCGGCACATCGGGCCGTACCTCATGAGCGGCGCCGAGCGTGCCACCTGGTGGCTGCTGCCGCTCGGGACGGGGTACCGGTTCGCCGGGGAGGGCGGGGTCGCCGTCCATCCCGGTGACTGGGCGCTGCTCTCGCCGCCGCCCACCAGGTACGTCGGCAATCGCGTCTGGGTCTTCCCCGAGGGCGAGTCCCCGGCCCTCACCTCGCCCGCAGAACTGCTCGGCGCCGTTCGGCAAACGTTGGGCTCGTCACACTCTCCCGTCACCGCCGGCCGGCTCGCCTAGGGTGCGGCCATGAAGATCATCGACCTGTCCCCGGGTGACGAGCGGCTCGTCACCGACTTCCTGCCCGTCCTGCGCCAGTTGCGTCCGCACCTCACCGAGGAGTCGTACCAGGAGGTGTACGCGGAGGGCCACGGCCGCGGTCTGCGGTTCTCCGGGGCGTACGACGCGGACGGCCGGTGCGTCGGTGTCGCCGGGTGGCGGATCGTCGTCAACACCAGCACCCTGCGCTCGCTGTACGTCGACGACCTCGTCACCGATGCGGACGCGCGGTCCGGTGGCGTGGGCAAGGCGCTGCTGACGTACCTGCAGGAGCGGGCTCGCGAGGAGGGTTGTCTGGAGTTCACCCTGGACTCGGGCACGCACCGCACCGACGCCCACCGCTTCTACCTGCGCGAGCGGATGTCCATCGTCGCCTTCCACTTCAGCAAGCCGCTGCAGACTCCGTCGGCATGAGCGACCGGGTACGCCTGCGGGACGTCGAACCGGCCGACCTGGAGGTGTTCTTCGCGCAGGAGCACGACCCCGAGGCCGGGCGGCGGTCGAAGTTCCCGCCGCGGGAACGCGAGGCCTTCATGGCCCACTGGACGACCAGGGTCCTCGGCGATCCGACGGTCTTCGTGCAGGCCGTCACCGTCGACGGGGAGCTCGCGGGCAACCTGGTGGCGTGGTGGGACCATGACCGGCGCTTCATCGGCTACTGGCTCGGCCGGCAGTACTGGGGCCGGGGTGTCGGTACGCGAGCGCTCGCGCTCTTCCTGGAACGCGAGCGGACTCGTCCTCTGCACGCCGATCCCGCCATCGGGAACACCGCCTCGGTGCGGCTGCTGGAGAAGCACGGTTTCCGGCGCGCGGGGACGGTCCGGTACGGCGAGCACGAACACGTCCTGCTGGTGCTGACGGCCTGAGCGCGCCCGGCACGCAGGTGCACTCGGGGACGATCGCCCCTCCCCCGCGCGGCGGAGCGCCCCGTCCCACGGTGTGATGTGCCGCCCGTGCGCTGCCCGGCATCGTGGGAGGCGATCCGAGGAGGAAACATGCCACGAAATCGCCGCCCGAGCCGTCCCTTCGTCGCCGCCGTCACCGCCCTGACGTTGTGTGCCGGCACCGCCGTCGCCCTGGGGGCGACCGGTCCGGCCACCGCGGCCGAGGCGGCGGCGGCCGCCACGGACGAGCCCTCGCTCACCGGTGCCGGCAAGCTCGACCGCCGCCCGGGCGACAACGTGCACTTCGCCATCGACGCCCACGGCCTCGGCGACAAGGCCCGGGGCAGTTTCTTCGTCAGCCACCACATCGACGACGTGTGGGGCGGGTACTTCAAGGGCCGCATCGACTGCCTGCTGACCGGCGGCCCGGTCGCCGTGGCGACAGGCGTCGTCACGGAGGCCCACTTCGAGGGCAAGCCGGGCACGCCGCAGCTCGGGGACCTCAAGGGCAAGCGGTTCGGCTTCACCGTCCTGGACGGCGGCAAGGGCGACAAGGGCGGCAGCAAGGACCGGCTCGGCTACAGCTGGGCCGCGCAGGGCCTGCCGACGACCGGTGTCGACCTCTGCCAAAGCTCCGCACCGATCGAGACCCTCGCCAAGGGCGACTTCACCGTGCACCACTGGCTGCCGGCGAGAAAGCCCGCGCAGCACTGAGGCACCGGCGGGGCGCGCCGCATCGCAGGGGAGTGCGGCGCGCCCGTCGGTTCACCCCCTCAGTTCCACCGACAGCGGCTGGTCCGTCGGTCGTGTCGCCGTCCTGACGTGGACGACGCCGCCGCGGTCGGACGCGTCGTACCACCAGCCCTCGTCCGCCGCGTCGGGCGAGTCCAGGTGCGGCAGCTCGCTGCCGTTCACCGTGGCCGAGGCCGGCGCCGTGCCCGTGTGGACCGTGAACTGGGTCGGGCGGGCCGTCTGCTTGCCGCGGTAGTCGCCCTGCAGGGGGCTCAGCGACAGACGTACGTCGGCGCCGCCGCGCGCGGCGACCGTCAGCTTCTGTTCGGCGTGGGCGCCGCTCCGGTGGGCGCGGGTGACGCCGTCGTCCTCGTACAAGGTGAACGAGGAGGAGCCCTGCGGGTAGACGTCCCAGGCCACGGGCGAGTCGGCCGTGCGGTCCTCGTACGAGCGGATGCCCGGCCACATCGGGACGGCCGCGCCGGCCTTGACGAACAGCGGCAGCGTGTCCAGGGGCGCGTGGTAGCCGTTGAGGGTGGTCGGGCCCTGGTAGGTGCGGCCCGTCCAGTAGTCGGTCCAGGTGCCCTTGGGCAGGTAGATGCCGTTGCGGACGTCGGTGTCCTCGTAGACGGGGGCCACGAGGAAGTACTCGCCGCTCAGGAACTCGTACTTCGCCGCCTCGGAGGCGGCGGCGGGGTCGTCCGGGTACTCCAGTGCCAGGGGCCGCACCGGGCCGACGCCGGTGCGCGTGGCCTCGGCCGCATAGCTGTACATGTACGGCAGCAGCGATTCCTTGAGCTTCAAGTACTTGCGGTTGATGGACGTGTACGGCTCCCCGTACCGCCAGGGCTGCTTGTCGCTGGGCGCCCAGCCGTCCATGGTCATGACGGCCGGCAGGAACGCCTTCCACTGCAGGTCGCGCACGTACGTCTTCGGGCTGCCGCCGAAGATGCCGTCGACGTCGCCCGTGGTGTAGGCCAGGCCCGACATGGTGGCGCCGGCGTACGTGGGGATCTGCCAGCGGATGTACTCCCAGGAGCCTTTCTGGTCGCCGGACCACTGCACGCCGCAGCGCTGTGCACCGGACCAGCTCTCGGGAGCCCAGGTGAAGCCGCGGGCGTCGCTGTTGTCCTCGATGCCCTTGTAGGCGTCCTTGCAGCCGTCGAGGGCGAACTTGTAGCCGTCGCCGACCCAGGCGACGTCCAGCTTGGCGACCCGCTGGCCCGCCTTGACCTGGTCGGCGAGCTTGCCGAGGCCGTCCTCGGTCCACAGGCCCATCTTCATCCTGCGGTCGGCCAGGCCCTTGCCGGCCTCGGCCAGGTTCTCGTAGCCGCAGCCGTAGCCGTCGTTGACGAGCATCCAGCCCAGCGGCAGGTCGTGGGCGACGTAGCCGTCGGCGATCCTCAGGGCGTCCAGGGTGTGCCGCTCCCCGCGGTTCTTGTTGTGCAGGTAGCAGTCGGAGTCGCCGATCTCCAGGCCGTACAGCGGCGGCAGGAAGGGCCGGCCGGTGAGCGAGGTGTACTGCCCGATGACGTCCTTGGCCGTCTCCCCGGCGAAGTAGTACGCGTCGAAGCGCCGCTCCTGCGCGCCGGCCGTCACCGGGTCGCCGAAGGTGTAGGTGCCCGGCGCGTAGGTGTTGCGGTAGACGCCGTAGCCGGCGGTGGAGAGGTAGTACGGCACCGAGTTGGGGTGGCCGCCGTCGTCCCAGTTGTAGTCGACGCCGACCTCGACGGTCCTGCCGCGGTGCGAGGTGTTGCCGCGCCCGTTCTGCATGCCCGCGCCGTAGAACTGCTCGTTGGCGCCCCGGGTCAGGGTCTGCACGGTCCGCTCCTTGCCGGCCGCGTCCGTGCCCCAGGTCAGGCCCTTGGTCTCGGCCCAGATGCGGCTGCCGTCGGCCCGGTGCAGGGCGAAGCGCAGGGGCTTCTTGTAGGCGCGCAGGGTGATTGCCGAGGTGCTCATCTCGTACCGGTCGCCCGCATCGCGCCAGCGGGTCGCCGGGGGCGGGCTGCCCTGCGGCAGCACGATGTCCTTGCCGGTGGCCTCCGTGAACCGTCCGTCCGGCGCGAGCTCCAGCCGGAAGCTGCGGGCGGTCACGAAGCTCACCCGCACCTTCGCCGTCCCGGCCTGCAGGTGGAAGGCGGGCCCGGCCGTGGCGAAGCCGGTCACGTCGCCCACGGTCTCCTGGGCGGCCTCGGCCCGGGCCCCGGCGACCGGGGCCACCAGGGTGGCGGTCAAGGCGAGGAGGACGGTGGCCATGACCGTTCTCAGTCGTGTTCGCGGTCTCATGAGCGCGTGGATAGCGCAGCCGGCGGCCCGGTGACCATGGACTCGTGCGCGGCGCTCATGGACTTGTCGTGTACGCGCACATAGGCGCAGGTCGCGCGCGTACGCGAAAGGGCGCGCTCCCCCGGTGGGGAAGCGCGCCCTGTGCGCGGTACGGGCTAGAGCGCGACGCCCATCAGCGCGTCGACGGCCCGGGAGACCAGGCCCGGGGCACCGATGTCCGTACCGCCCTCGGCGGCCTGGGCGGCGGCCCAGCGGTCGACGGCGGCCAGGGCGGTGGGGGTGTCGAGGTCGTCGGCGAGGGCCGCGCGGATCTCCTCCAGCAGCGCCTCGGCGGGCGGGCCGTCCGGGCGCGAGACGGCGGCGCGCCAGCGGTCCAGCCGCTCCACGGCCTGCTCCAGGACGGTGTCCGTCCACTCCCAGTCGGCCCGGTAGTGGTGGGCCAGCAGCGCCAGGCGGATGGCGGCCGGGTCGACGCCCTCGCGGCGCAGCGCGGAGACGAAGACGAGGTTGCCCTTGGACTTGGACATCTTCTCGCCGTGCAGGGCGACCATGCCGGCGTGGACGTACGTCTTGGCGAAGGGGTGCTCGCCGGTCAGCGCCTGGGCGTGCGAGGCGCCCATCTCGTGGTGCGGGAAGACCAGGTCGGAGCCGCCGCCCTGGACGTCGAAGCCCATGCCGAAGTGCTCCAGGGCGATGGCGACGCACTCGATGTGCCAGCCGGGGCGGCCGGGGCCCAGCGAGGCCCCGTCCCAGCTGGGCTCGCCCGGGCGGGCGGCCATCCACAGCATCGGGTCGAGGGGGTTCTTCTTGCCCGGGCGGTCCGGGTCGCCACCGCGCTCCGCCGACAGCAGGCGCATGGCCTCGGCGTCGAGGTGCGAGACGCCGCCGAAGGCGGGGTCGGAGGCGACGGAGAAGTAGATGTCGCCCTCGAGCTCGTAGGCGGCGCCGGCGTCGCGGAGCCGCTCCACCAGCGGGACGATCTTGGGTATCGACTCCACGGCGCCCACGTAGTGGCGCGGCGGGAGCATTCGCAGGGCGGTCATGTCCTCGCGGAACAGGGCCGTCTCGCGCTCGGCGAGCTCGGTCCAGTCGTCGCCGTTGGCGACGGCGCGCTCCAGGAGGGGATCGTCGACGTCCGTGACGTTCTGGACGTAGTGAACCTGCCGCTTGGTGTCGAGCCACACGCGCTGCACGAGGTCGAACGCGTTGTAGGTCGCCGCGTGCCCCATGTGGGTGGCGTCGTACGGCGTGATGCCGCAGACGTAGATACGGGCGACGGGACCGGGCGCGAGGGTCACTCGCTCACCGGTCGCGGTGTCGTGGATCCGGAGGTCGCGGCCACTGCCGGGCAGGGCGGGAACCTCTGAAGCGGGCCAGGCATGCATGCCCTGAGCGTAACCGGACGGGGCGTCCGGATACGAACCCGGACCCTACGGTTGGCCGAAAAGATGGTCTTGTGCAGTGGGGGGCGGGTGTGCTTCTCCCCCACCCCGCCCTTCCCACCGTTCCCCGGACTCCGCCCCGGACCCCCGGTACAGCGGGGGTCCGCCGCAGGAGGTACGCCTATACCGGGGGCCAGGGGATCGCGGGCCACTGCCCGCTCGGTTCGCGGTGGCGGCCCGTCCGCAACAGTTCCGCCACCCGGGAGCGCAGCGCGTCGATCTCCGCCGGAGTGATCAGTTCGGCCAGGCGGGTCGCCAGCGGCCGCCCCTCGGCCAGGTCGGCGGCGAGGCGCCGCAGCGCCCGGAGCGCCTCGTCGGTCAGCGGCTCCCCCGCCCACCCCCACAGCAGCGTGCGCAGCTTGTCGTCGGCGTTGAAGGTCACGCCGTGGTCGATGGCGTAGAGCCGCCCGTCGGCGGCGGGGAGCAGGTGGCCGCCCTTGCGGTCGCCGTTGTTGATCACGGCGTCGAGGACGGCGAGCCGGCGCAGCCGCTCGTCGTCGGCGTGCACGAGCAGGGCGGTGCGGTCCTCGCCGACGTCCGCGTAGCCGACGGCCTTCCAGCCGGGGCCGGGGTCGTCGCCCTCGACGAGGGCGAGGAGGGCACGGCCGTCCTCCTCCTCGGTGGCCTCTATCCACAGCTGGCACATGCCCTCGCCGTACGGTCCGTCGCGCAGCACGGTGGGCGGGACGAGCCCCCAGCCCATGGCCTCGGACAGCTCGTAGGCGGCGACCTCGCGCTGGGCGAGGGTGCCGTCGGGGAAGTCCCACAGGGGCCGTTCCCCGGCGACGGGCTTGTAGACGCAGGCGGCGCTGACGCCCTCGTACTCGACCGTGCAGTACAGCACCGCGTTGGAGGCCTCGCGGATGCGGCCACGGACCGTCAGCTCACCCTTGGCCAGCAACTCGTGCGGGGTCACGCTCCGCGGCGGTATCCGTTCTGGCGCGGACATACGTGTCCCTCCGGGTCGAGCGGCAGGCTGCACAGGGGGCACGGCGGCCGGCCGGCGTTGACGACTTCCAGGGCGCGCTTGGCGAAGGCCCGGGCCATGGTGCCGGTGATGCGCACGCGCAGCATGGGCGGGCCGTTCAGCTCGTCCTGCAGCAGTCGCTCCTCGGCCGCGGCGAGGTCCTCGTCGGTGTCGGCCTCCAGCTCGACGAGCGCCTGGGCCTCGACGACCATGCGCTGGCTGTCGCCGTCCCAGGCCAGGGCCATGGTGCCGACCCGGAACTCCTCCTCGACGGGGGTGTCGAGGGGCGCGGTGTCGGAGAGCTCGACGGGGGCCATGGCGGGCACGGGGGCGCTGCCGCCGGTGCGGCGCACGACCTCGTCGAGCAGTTCGTCGATGCGCTGGGCGAGCGCCTCCACCTGGGCCTTCTCCAGCGCCACGCTGGTGGTGCGACCGCCGGCGCTGGCCTGGAGGAAGAAGGTGCGGCGGCCCGGCAGCCCGACCGTACCGGCGACGAAGCGGTCCGGCGGGTCATAGAGGAACACCTGACGGGACAACGTCCTGCTCCATTGGGTTCGAAGGCTTCGAATGGTCCGGATGACGGCTGCCGGTGGGCGGCGGCCCGGGTCCCCACCCTACTGCGCGGGACGATCACGGTGCTCCCGCGCCGCCGCCCACCGCCGCGTCCGGGCTGCCGCCCGCGCCGGCGGCGTCCTCGCGGGGGACGAGCCCGGTGAGGTCGCCGGTGTCGCCGAGGCGCAGCAGGTAGGGCCGCAGCCGGGTGTAGCGGACGGCGGTCAGGGAGCAGGGGTCGGCGGTGATGCGCTGGAAGTGGTCCAGGTGCAGGCCGAGGGCGTCGGCGACGACGGCCTTGATCAGGTCGCCGTGGGTGCACATCAGGTAGACGGCGTTCTCACCGTGCTCCGCCGCCATCCGCGCGTTCCACTCGTGCACGGCGTCGACGGCACGGGCCTGCAGGGCACGCATCGTCTCGCCGCCGGGGAAGGCGGCGGCGGAGGGGTGCCGCTGGACGACCTCCCACAGCGGCTCGCCCGTGAGTTCGGCGAGCTTGCGGCCGGACCAGTCGCCGTAGTGGCACTCGCCGATGCGCTCGTCGGTGTGCAGGGGCAGCTCGGGGCGGGCGGCGAGCAGCGGTGCGAGGGTCTCGCGGCAGCGCTGCAGGGGGCTGGTGACGGCTGCGGCGAGCGGGACGCCGGCGAGCCGCTGCGGCAGGGCGGCGGCCTGGGCGGCGCCGCGCTCGTCGAGGGCCACTGCCGGGGTCCACCCGGCCAGCACCCCGGAGGTGTTGGCGGTGGACCGGCCGTGCCTGAGCAGGATCAGCGTGGGCATGGTGGCCAGCCTACGACCGCCGTCCGGTGTGCGGCGGGCCCGGTCGGGTGTACGGCGGACGTTCGGGCGGAAGAATTCCTTGCATGATCGTGGACTGCGCCATCTACCGGCACGGACAGCGTACGGAGGGGCCCGCCGAGCTCGCGCACGCGCTGGAGGTCGCCCGGGCCGAGGGGGAGTCCTTCGTGTGGATCGGGCTGTACGAGCCCACACAGGAGGAGTTCGACCTGGTCACCAACGAGTTCGGCCTGCACCCGCTGGCGGTGGAGGATGCGCTCAACGCCCATCAGCGGCCGAAGCTGGAGGTCTACGACGACTCGCTGTTCATGGTGCTCAAACCCGTGGTCTACGACGACCTGCGGGACTCCGTCACCACCGACGAGCTCATGCTGTTCGTCGGCAACTGCTTCGTGGTGAGCGTGCGCCACGGCGAGGGCAGTCCCCTGGGCGAGGTGCGCAAGAGGCTGGAGCGGGATCCGGACATACTGCGGCACGGCCCGACGGCGGTGCTGTACGCGGTGTGCGACGCCGTCGTGGACCACTACACCGAGGTGGCCGTCATGCTGCACGCGGACCTCGACGAGCTGGAGGCGGAGGTGTTCGCGCCGCTGGGCGAGGACGTGCGGCACACCGCCTCGCGCATCTACTCCTTCAAGCGCCAGGTGGTGGAGTTCCGGCGGGCGACCCTGCCGCTGAGCGAGCCGGTGGCGCGCCTGTCGTCGACGCGGCTGCCGTTCGTCGACGAGAAGTCCTGGCCGTTCTTCCGCGACGTCAGCGACCACCTGATCCGGGCGAACGAGTCCATCGAGGGCCTGGACCGGCTGTTGTCGGACATCCTCTCGGCCCATCTGGCCCAGATGGGCGTGCAGCAGAACGACGACATGCGCAAGATCTCGGCCTATGCGGCGATGGCCGCGGTGCCGACGATGATCGCCGGGGTGTACGGGATGAACTTCACCCACATGCCCGAACTGCGCGAGCCCTGGGGCTACCCGGCCGCGGTGACCTTGATGGCGGGGCTGGTGTACTGGCTGTACCGGACGTTCAAGCGCCGCGGCTGGCTGTGAGGCCCCTGCCGCCGGGCCTCAGACGAACTCGGGGGTCGTGGTCGCCGGGCCGTCGAGGGCGCCTCGGCGCTCGGGCATGCGCAGGGTGGTCATGCGGCGCCATCCGCCGGCCCGCTCGCAGGCGTACAGGGCGTGGACACCGGCCGTCAGGAGCGCCGACTTGGTCCGTGGCCAGCGCAGGATGCGGGCCATGTGGTCCATCACGGCCAGGCTGACGTCGCGGTGGACCGTGATCTCGGCCAGGGCGCTCTCGCGCAGCAGGTCCCGGATGGCGCGGCCGTGGCCGAGGGCGGCCAGGTGCAGCAGTTCCTCGTGGCAGTAGGCGAGGTGGTTGGTCTCGTCGACGCAGATCATGCGGATGGCCCTGCCGACCTCGGGGTGGTCGCCGAAGTGCCGCAGGAGCATGTCCATCTGCTCGCCGGCGCGCTGTTCGGTGACGCGGCTGTGGGCGAGGTAGGAGAGGATGTCGCGCTCGGTGAGCGGGACGTCGGCGCGGAGCTTGTCGTGGGGCAGGCCGATGCCGCGACGCATGAGGATCATGGTGTAGTCGGTCTCCGGCGGCACGTCGGCCGGCTCCAGGCCGCGCTTGTGCAGCAGCGCCCGGAAGATGCGGCCGTGTTTGTCCTCGTCGGCGCCGTGCCGGGCGATCTTCGGCGCGAGGTGCTGCAGGGCGGGCGGCACCAGGGCGGCGATCCGGCCGTTCTCCCAGCCTCCCTGGGCCTCGCCACTGGCCGCGACGGAGCAGAAGAGCCGGTAGGCCTCGTCGTCGTCGAGGATCTCCTGGAACAGACTCCTGGCCGTGAGCATGGCCGTCACCTCCGTAGGCACAAAGTCAAGTGCCCCTTGCGGCGGGCGGCAATCAGACGGCCGGGGGCGCTGGGCCGAACGGAGGATCTCGTGCGGGGATTTCCGGTGCGCCCGGCGCGTAACCATGACGGCGCACGGGCGTTGTGCTCGGTGTCGGCCGTGGCGGGGAGAGAAGACCCCCGAGCCCCCACCACGGCCGCAGAATTCCCTATCGGCGCATCCGCCGTCCGGCTTTAGGGGGTGTCTGATGGATCTGCGCGGGGGAAGGAGCGGCGTCCGGTGCGTGCTCTCGGCGTGCCGGCCGGAAGCCCTCGTACTGGGCGTACTCGGGTTTTCGGCCGGTGCGGCGAGAGTGCGTGCCGGGCGTCGCGACGCCGCGGAGATCCGCCGGACACCCCCTAGGGCGTGTCCGGCGGATCATGCAGTGCCCCGTAAGGGGCGCGGGGAACTGCGCGATCGGCCAGCGACGGCCCGCAGCTGACACACCACCCCGAGGGGCCGACTGCGGGCACGTTGTGGCTTGTCGCGCAGTTCCCCGCGCCCCTACGGGGCGCCGTGGTGGCACGTGACGACGATCCACCGGACACGCCCTAGGTGTGTTGTCCCGGCAGGTTGGTGACACGGCTGGCGGGTGTTTGGCCTGCGATGCCGGTGTGGGGTCGGTGGTAGTTGTAC